>JAVBUD010000013.1:0-5271 GCA_031555755.1 Eubacteriales bacterium
CCCCACCCTCCCCCCCCCCCCGGCCCGGCCCCTTTTCCAAACCACCTCTGTAACCCCCCCCCCCCCCGCCCGCCCCGGGGGCTCACCGGGGGTATTCCCCCTTTGGGGGGTTGTTCCGGGCGGCCCCCCCCCTCCCCCCCCTGTCTGTCCTGGGGGCTTTTCCCCTTTTGGGGGGTGGCTCGGGCGGCCTGCCCCCTCGCCGCCCCGTAGGGTCGTCCCCCCATCAACCCCGCGCGCCTGGCGAATCGAGGGTGCACCAAGTCTTGACAACGGCCATCTCCCGCAGGCACACCCGTCGCAGGCGCGCGGTCATTGACAAACTCAATGCGCAGCCGCGAGCCGCAAGGCGAGCGCGCAAGCGAGCCGTCCCCCCATCCTACCCCCCAAAACGCGACTTAATCCGCAGCTTCGCCCTGTACACCTCATTCCTCGCCATCCCCAGCTCAACGACCCCCGCAGCCGCCTCATTCAGCTCCTCGCCGTTCAGCATCCGCTCCAGCATCGCCTGCTCCGCGCTGACCTTCACCGCCTCCGGGGCCGCCACCGGCACGCCGCCCAGGTCCAGCACCACCACATACTCGCCCTTCTCCACGTTCGGGTTCGCGCGCATCTGCTCCAGCACCGCATCCGCTCGCCCGACCAGTATCAACTCGAACTTCTTTGTCAGATCACAGCACACGCAGGCCCGCGCCTCGGGCAACTGCCGCGCAACTTCATCCATCAGGTCCACCACCCGATGCGGCGACTCATAGACCACGGCGACGGCCGGCCCCATCGCCAACTGCCTCAGCTTCTCCCGCAGTGGCTTCTTTTCCCTGGGCAGAAACCCATAAAATGCGAACTCGCGCGCGTCAAACCCGCTGGCGCTGAGGGCCACAATCCCCGCTGACGGCCCGGAAATGGGCGTCACCTTGATGCCCGCCTCGTGGGCCGCGCGGACCAGCGCCACGCCGGGATCGGAGATGGCGGGGGTGCCCGCGTCGCTTGTCAGCGCCACGACCAGGTCCTCCTCCAGCATGCGGCGCAGGAGGTCCGGCGCCACTTTGTCCTCATTGTGGCGATGACAGGACACCATGGGCCTAGAGATGCCCAGGTGACTGAGCAGCTTCATCGTGACGCGTGTGTCCTCCGCCGCCACCAGATCGCAGCGGCACAGCGCGTCCGCCATGCGCGGGCTCAGGTCCGACAGGTTGCCAATGGGCGTGGCGACCACCAACAGTTCAGCCATCAATTGCCTCCGTGATGTAACACAGCTCGTTTGCGAGCGCGAATCGGTCCAGGATGCGGTGGGTCTCGGGTAGGTTCACCTCGAACCAGCGCGTGTAGTGCTGCTCCATCCCCACGCCGCGCCCGCCAAGGGTCCGGGTGGGGAAGGTCACGAGCTGCCTGGGCGCGGGCGTGCGCGACAACAGCGCCATGGCCGCGCCTTTTCTCTGCGTCTCCAAGACCGGCAGCAGCTTCATCAACAGCGCCAGATCCGCATGCGGCAGCATGACGTCCATCGACAGGTCCGCGGCCTGCGCGCTCACGTCCCAGCCCGCCCGCTGCGCCCAGTCGTTCACCAGCGCCACCTGGTCGCCGCCGATGTCGATGCCGCGCACGGAAAGGCCGATGCTGCCCAGATACAGCGGGTTCAGCCCGCAGGCGAGGTCGAGCACCATGCCGGGCCTGCCGACGACCTCGAAGACCCGGCCATAAAGCGCATCCAAAAGACTCAGCCGCTCCGACGTGGACGCGTGCAGTTTCAGCGCGCCCGCCAGGTCGCCTGCATCCATCAGCTTCCGCGCGGTTTTCAGCTGGTCCGGCGTCATGAACGCGCCGCTGATCTGGTGCAGCCGGGACCGCGCGGCCTTATCGGCGTCCTTCAGGTGCCTGTGCTTGCCCAACTCCTCCGAGAAAACGCGGTCCGCCGTCTCCGGGCAGATGCCGCCATATTTTCTGGACGCCTTCAGCGCATCGAGGGCCGCCTGCTCGCGCTCAGTCATTGCGAATCAGCTCCATCAGGCGCGAGTAAAAGCGCAGGTTGTGGGCGGTGGCCAGCCGGTAGGCCTGGGAATCGCCCGATTTGAACAGGTGATGCAGGAACGCCCGGGAGTGATTTTTGCACAGCGGACAGTCGCAGTGCGGGTCAATGGGCGACGCGTCTCGGGCGTGCTTGTCGTCCAGCGCGTAATGGAACCGATAGAACTTGCCGTCCGGCACGCGCACGCCGTCTGGCGTCTGCATGCCCTCTCTCCACACGTACAGCCGCTGATGCCGCGCCTCGCGGGTGGGAATCACGCAGTCGAACAGCGAATAGCCCATGCCGACGCAGCGCACGATCTCGTCCGGCTGGCCCAGGCCCATGGCGTATTTCGGCAGGTCCGGGTGCATGGCGTCCGCCGCCGCCTTGAGGATGTCGTCGCGCAGGTTGCCCGCACTGTCCAGCGGCCAGCCGCCGAATCCGTAGCCGTCGAAACCAATCTCCCGCAGCCGCTCGCCGCACTCCATGCGCAGGGCTGGATCGCTGCCGCCCTGCACGATCGCAAACAGCAGCGGGCGCTCGCCCTTTTTCGTCTTGACCAGCTTGTCAAACTCCGCGCGGCAGCGGGCGGCCCACTTGACGGTCAGCGCCACGCTGCGCCGCTGCACGTCGTCCGGGTCGTCCGGGTGGGTGCACACGTCCAGCGCCATCATGATGTCTGACGCATATTGAAACTGGGCCTGGATGCATTTTTCGGGGGTGAAGACCAGCTTTTCCTGGCCCATGTTGGGCCGGAAAATGATCTCGTTGTCGCGGATCTCACCGTAGGCGGCGTTTTCGCGGATCAGGGAGTAGAGTTGAAACCCGCCGCTGTCCGTGAGTATGGGCTTGGAAAACCCGGTGAAGCGGTGCAGCCCGCCCAGGGCCTTGATGAGTTTCGGTCCGGGGCGGTTGAACAGGTGGTAGGTGTTCATGACCAGGCCGGGGGTGTAGGTGGACAGCACGTCGTCAAAGCCTGTCGCCCGGACGCTGCCGTGGGTGGCGTCCGGGAAAAAGGCGGGCAGGGCGACGGGGCCGTGTGGGGTTTGGAGAGTGGGCAAGGGCGGTTCCTCCTATATCTTCTCAACAACCCTGAGCGTGGCGCTCCTCGCCCTCGGGTTATCCTTCAACTCATCTTCGCTCGCTGTGATCGGCTTCCTCGTCACCAATTTGACCATTGGCACTTTCCCGCACACGCACACCGGCATGTGCTTCGGGCAGGTGCATGGGTCGGTCAGTTCCCGGAACGTGTTTTTTACGATCCGGTCCTCCAGCGAGTGGAACGCGATCACACACAGCCGCCCGCCTGGGTTCAGCAGGTCCACAAAATCGCGCAGCGCGTCCCGCAGCGGACCCAGCTCGTCGTTCACCGCGATGCGCAGCCCCTGGAAAATCCGCCGCGCAGGGTGCGAGCCGTCCTTGGCGCGGACCTTTTTGGGGATGGCGCGGTCGATGACCTCCACCAGTTGCGCCGTGGTCTCGATGGGCGCGGCCTGCCGCCGGTCGCAGATCACCCGTGCGATCTGCACCGCCCAGGGCTCCTCGCCGTAGTCCTTCAGCACCTTGGCGATGTCCGCCTGAGACCATTCGTTGACGATCACAGCCGCGGTCAGCGCCTGCGCGCGGTCCATCCGCATGTCCAGCGGCGCGTCCGCGTGATAGGAAAACCCGCGCGACCCCTCGTCCAGCTGAAACGACGACACGCCCAGATCCAGCAGCGCCCCGTCGATTTTCATCACGCCGATCCCGGCGAGCAGCGCCGCCGCGTCATGGAAGTTGCCCTTCAGCGCCACAAACTGCGGCGAATCGATCCGCGCCCTGGCCGCGTCCAGCGCGTCCTGGTCCCGGTCGATGCCGATCAGGCGGCCCTCATGGAGCCGATTCAAAATCTCCGATGAATGGCCCCCGCCGCCCAGCGTGCCGTCCACATAGGTGCCGGTCGGCTGAATGTCCAGTCCGTCCAGGCATTCCTGCAGCAGGACCGGCAGATGATGAAAGCTCATAGTTGTCCCCCTGTGATCAGCTCCGGCATCTGGCGTGGGAACTGTTCGATGCGGTCGGATACGAACCGGCGGATGTGGGCCGCGGCCTCGGGCCATTCGGGGCGGTCCTTCAGCAGGTCCACCTTTTCGAACGCCACGCGCGGCGTCTTCATCAGGATCCTTCGCGCGCCGTTGGAGATGAACGCGGCCTGTCCCCGGCAGTTTCCGCACAGCACACCGCCGCCCGCGGCGTCGAATCGCGCGTCGCCGTCCACCGCCGCGCCGCACTGGATGCAGCTGTCCATGCGCGGGGACTGGCCCAGCTCGGCCATATAGTGCAGCTCAAACGCGGCCGTGACCAGCTCGTTGGGCAGGCCGGAATAGCTCAGGTGGGCCAGCGCCTTCAGCGCCAGCTGGAACAGCCCCGGGCAGGGCGCCGACGGGAACGCGGCCAGCAGCAGCAGGTAGGCGCAGTAGCTGGCGTGGATCAGCTTGTCGTAATCCTGGCGGATGGGGTAGTTGGACTCCACGATCTCGCACTGGCTCAGCGTCAGGCCGCCCTTCGTGCTCACAAAGCCGAACTCGCCCGCGCAGAACGGTTCCGTGGCGTTGATCAGCGGCGATTTCGGCTTTTTCACACCCCGCGCGGAGGCCTCGATGCGGCCATAGGTCGGCGAGAGAAAAGTGACCATGCGGTCATAGTCGCGATAGTCGCTTCGCCTGAGCACCAGCGCGTCCGTGTTGATCATGCTCAATCCTCGTAGCCCAGCGTGCGCAGGTCGTCCAGCCGGTTGCGCCAGTCCTCGCGGACCTTCACCCACAGCTCCAGCATGACCTTCGTGTCCAGCAGCCGCTCGATGTCGAGTCGGGCAGCGGTGCCGATGGTGCGCAGCATCGCGCCTCTTTTGCCGATGATGATCGACTTGTGGGCGGCGCGCTCGCAGTAGATCGTGGCGTGGATCTCGGTCAGCGTGTCCGACAGCTTTTTGATGGACATCATCTCCACGCCGATGCCGTGGGGAATCTCCTCGCGCAGGTTCAGCAGCGCCTTTTCGCGGATGATCTCCGCGCAGATGACGCGCTCCGGCTGGTCGGTGATCATGTCGTCGGGGAAGTATTTCGGGCCCTCGGGCATGGCGCTGACCAGCAGCTGGCGCAGCAGGTCCATGTTTTCGCCGCTGAGGGCGGACACCGACACGATCTGGTCGAACCCGATGTCCGACAGCGTGGCGAGCTGGGGCATGAGCTGTTCGGGCTTCACCAGGTCCACTTTGTTCACCGCCAGGA
>JAVBUD010000141.1:0-11238 GCA_031555755.1 Eubacteriales bacterium
AAGCGCGCAGTCGAAGGATCTCCCCCCCGTGAGCGGACGTACGTGCGGGTAACTCGCCTCACGGCGGGGAGATCCTTCGACTGCGCGCTTCGCGCTCCGCTCAGGATGACGACGTTTTAGCTCGCTTCGCGCTACGCTCAGGATGACGGCGTTTTGGCGCACTTCGCGCCTCGCTTGGGATGACAATGCTTTGGCGCGCTTCGCGCGAGCCGGCCAATTGCGGTGCAACGCAAGCATCCGTCCATTCCCCATTGACAACCACCCACAAACCCGTTTATAGTTACCTCATCACACAACAGGAGGTACACCCACCCATGACCACATCCTCCTTCATCGAGTCCATGCGGTCCCACGGCTACCGCGCGGCCGTGGTGCCCTATCATCGGCTGGACGACCTGGAGCGCGAGCTGCGCGAGCTGGGCGACGCCGGGTTTGTGACACGGTTCATCGGCTGGCGGGCCAATGGGCTGGACGAGCTGCGGCCAAAAGGGCTGCCCTTTGACGTGCGCTCCGTCGCCATCATCGCCAAGGCCAGCCCCGCCGCGCGCGTGCGCATCGAGACGGGCACAGCCGAGCTGGATGTGATCGTGCCGCCCACCTATCTGGACGCCGACGCATTCGAGGCGGACGCCGCCCGGGACGCGTCGGCCATTCTGGCGCCATCCGGCCTCCACGCCGCGCCCGCCAATGACCTGCCCTACAAGCTGCTGGCCGTGCGCAGTGGCCTGGGCCGCTATGGCCGCAACAACATCTGCTATGTGGACGGGCTGGGGAGCTACCTGAACCTGTTCGCGCTGTATCTGGACCTGCCCACAGAGCGCGACCCCTGGCGCGACGCGCGGCGCATGGACGCCTGCGACAGCTGCACCGCTTGCGTCGCCGCCTGCCCGACCCAGGTCATCGACAAGGTCCGCACCGTGATCGATTCCGACCGCTGCCTGTGCTGGGTGAACGAGCGCAAGGACCCGTTCCCGGACGACCTGGACCCAAAGGTCCACCACACACTGGTCGGCTGCCTGCGCTGTCAGCAATGCTGCCCGGTGAACGCCGTCAACAGAGACAACGTGCAGTACGCAGGCGTGCTCAGCGAGGACGCAGTGCGGCAGATCCTGGCCCTACAGGGCGATGAGCGCCCCACGCAGGACGTGATCGACCGCGCCGAAGCCATCGGCATGGCCCACTACAAAGAGCAGCTCCAGCGCAACCTAAAAGCGCTGATCGAAGCGCAAACATAACCTCATCCAAGCACACGCAATCAACCCCCGTCATCTCCCACCTCCCGGTCATCTCCAACCCCCCGTCATCCTGAGCACAGCGAAGGACCTTCCTCAAACTTCATCCAATTTAGTTTGAAGAAGGTCCGTAGCATAGCGATGGATGACGGGGGGGTTGTGGAGACGAGACCAACCTTCGCCTTCCCTCCCCACCGCCCAGTCACCCACCCTTAATTCCAATACCCCGTCACATGCATCCCGATCATCAGGTCAGCGCTCTGCTCAAACGCCACCCGCACGTCGAACTTCGTGGTGTCCAGCACCGTGACGCCGATCTTGCGGATCTCTTTGACCGTGGCGCTCCGGTCCTGCTGGAACGCGTCCACATACACGCGCACCATGTCGCCCACACGCACCTTGGCGATATCCAGCTCGTCCACCTCCAGGTTCGCCTCCAGCGCGTCCAGCGGGATCAGCGTCATCAGCGCCTGGCCCTGCTGCACGAATTGGCCTGGGCGAACCAGCACCTCGCCGATCAGGCCCGCCGCCTGGAATCTCACTTCCGGGAGGGCGGCGCTATCTTTGGCATAGCTGGCCGATTCCGCGTCCAGCACGAACAGCGGCTGACCGCGCACCACGCTGTCTCCCTCCTTCACCAGCACCTGGACCACGACGCCTTCGCCGGTGATATCCACGACAGGCGCGCGCACGATCTTGCCGCTGCCCATCTGGTCCTTGGTGGCGTTGTCCTTGCTGTCACCCTTATAGATTTTCACGCTGTCCTCGACCTCAAAGTCGCCCTGGGCGATCTCCAGATCATATTCTTTGCCGTCTACGGCGATGACCGTGCCCTCGCCCCGGACCTTGTCGTCGCCGGTGCCATGCTGCACCCGCAGCACCTGGCCCACGCGCACGTCGCGGTTTTCCGCGTTGTCATACGCGCCGCTGGTGGACGCGTCGATGCGCCACACGTCCTGCCGCTCGATGGTGCACAGCGCGCCGTACAGGCCCTGCACGGCCTGGCAGCGGTCGCCCACCTGGGCGCGGAGATGCGACACCACGCCGTCGGCGGCGGCATAGACCCGCGTGGGCGTCAGCGCGAACGCCACGGCATCCGCCTCCACCGCGTCGCCGGGCACCAGGTCGAAATCCCCCACCTGGCCGCCCATGGGCGCGGTGACGGTGATGGGATCAGGCCTCAGCACGCTGCCCTTGGCGGAAAAGCCGCGGGCGGCTGCGTCTGTCGTTGCGGTTTCAGCCAGCGCAGGCGCGCAGGATAGCAGCAGGGCTAGGATCAGTGCCAGGATGAATGTCTTTTTCATGGGAAAACACTCCTTTGTGATGATTGTGATCTCGCCAAGCGGGCGGTTTTATCACTCCACGCTTTTCAACGCCTCGACCATGCTGATCTGGTGAAACTTGCTCCCGAGCATCCAGTTCACCAGCAGCGCGAACACCACCGTCAGCGCCGCGGTATAAAACCAGCTGGTCAGGTTCAGATACGGCACAAACTGGATCGTGTTCGGCAGACCGTAGGTCAGCACCACATACAGCAGGTACGGACCCGCGAAAAGCCCCAGCGGCAACCCGATGAACGTGATGTACAGGTTCTCCCTCAGCACCAGCTTCTTGATCTCGCTGGGCGTGAACCCCAGCACCTTCAGCGTCGCCAGCTCGCGCACACGCTCCGAGAAGTTCAGCTGGCCCAGGTTGTAGAAAACCACCAGCGCCAGCACGCCCGAGAACAGCACCAGCAGCAGCACGATGATGTTCATGATCTTCAGGAAGTTGCCCTTGTTGTCGCGCTCCTCCTGAACGGACCGGCAGCGGTCCACGCCGTCCAGCTCCTCGGCGGCTGTCGTCTCAATATTTTCGCCGCGCATCAGCACGTCCGTCGGCCGCCAGCTCGTCAGGTCCAGCCTGCGCCACGCGGTCTTGGACACGTAGATGCCCTGGTCCAGCTGCAGGTCCACCACGGCGGCGATGGAGGTCGTCACCGCGCGCCCGCCGGGCAGGCGCAGCGAGAGCGCATCCCCCGCGCCGAGCCCGAAGTCCTCCGCCGTCTTTCGGGTCAGCGCCACGCCCTGGTCGGGCAGCATCACCCGCGCCTCGCCGTCGTACAGCCGCACCATGTCCGACCGGTCCTGCAGGACGAACACCGATTTCGACTTCCAGTCGCCGTGCTCCAGCGCCTCGCAGCCGGTCTGCATCACCTCTTCATAGATGGACGCGCCGGCCCTGGCCGCGACGGATTTTCCATAGTCCGGCCCCGCGGTGTCCAGCAGCGACGCCCGCGCGTCGTAGATCATGGACCGGTCGTAATAGTTGTCGAACACGTACGCGGTCGAGTCGCGCATGCCAAACCCCGTCAGCATCAGCGCCGCGCAGCCCAGCGCGCCGATCAGGCCCATGACCAGCCGCACCGGATTTCGCGCCATGTTGCGGGTGATCATCTTGCCGCTGAACCCCAGCGCGGCCCAGATGCGCTTGAACCGCTCCAGGAAAACCCGCTTGCCCTTGCCCGGTGGCTTCGGCCTCAGCAGCGCGGCGGGCGTCTGCCGCAGCGCCGATCGGGCCGACAGCACGCTGGCGCCGCCCGTGATCAGCGCCATCGTCACCGAGATGACCACCACCACAGTCGGGTCCAGCTTGAGCTGGGCGTCCGGCAGCACGTACAGCGACTCCAAAAAGCTCATGATGATCGGCGCGAACGCGAACAGCGCGCCCGCAAACCCCGCCACGCAGCCCAGCAGGGCCAGCAACAGCCCGTAGGACGCGAAGTGCAGCGTGAGCTGACGTCTGCCATAGCCCATGGAGTACAGCGACCCGATCTGGGTGCGCTGGTTTTCCACCAGCCGGCTCATGGTCGTCCAGGTGATCAGCGCCGCGATGACGAAGAACACCACCGGGAAAATCGCGCCCATGGCCTTCACCTGCTGCGCCTCGTCCACCGCCATCTTGATGCCGATGATGTCCTCGCGCTCCTTCACCACGGCCTGCCGCTCGCTCAGCAGGTCCTCGATGTCCACGCGGGTCTGCGTGACGCTGGCGTCCGGGGCCAGCGCCACCACGATCTCGTCGTAGGGCAGGAACGATAGCGTCCCCGGCGACACAAACGCATAGCCGTAGCGCGTGGGGCTGGGCGTCATTTCGCCGCCGTCGGCGGTCACCACGTATTCCGGCATGACGCCGATCCCGGCCACCGTCACGCTCAGCGCCCGGTCGCCGTATTTCAGCCGGATCACATCGCCAATCTTCAGCCCGTGATATTCCGCGAACACCTGCTGCACGATACATTGGTCCTTGACGCCCGGCGCAAACCCGCCCTCGAAAATCAGCGGCCGGTTCACCACCGTGTCCCCGTCGGTCATGGTCAGCACCATCGCGGGCTCGCCGGATAGCTCAGGCGCGTCGCAACGCGCGCTCACCCGCTGCTGCGCACCGGTGACGCCCGGGATGGCCGCGATGTCCCGCACCGTGCGGTCTGTGACCTCGCCTGAGACCCAGATCTGGGCCATGTTCGTCTCCGCGAACTGCGCCGCCAGGTTGTCGTCGATGCAGCGCCACACGCTGTCGATGCCCACGTATAGCGTGATCGCCAGCGTACAGATGATCCATATCGCCACGAACGACTTCCAGCCGTCCTTCATGTCGCGCAGCAGTTTTCGCGTCAGCGAATCCACCGGCTTTTTGGTTTTTCTGCTCGTCGATGCGCTTACCACACGATCTCCTCCATTGCCACCGGCGCGTCGTTTGTGGTCACTTCCTGGATGCCGCCGTTCTTCATCCGGATCACCCGCTGGGCGGCGGGCACGATGGCCGCGTTGTGGGTGATGATCATGATCGTCTTTGACAGATCGCGCCCCACGTCCTGCAGCAGCTTCAGCACCATCCGGCCCGTCTCGCTATCCAGCGCGCCCGTCGGCTCGTCGCACAGCAGCAGTGACGGGTTCTTGCACAGCGCCCGGGCGATGGCCACGCGCTGCTGTTCGCCGCCCGAGAGCTGTGCCGGGAAGTTGTCCATCCGGTCGCCAAGGCCCACCCGCTCCATCATCTCCCGCGGGTCCAGGGGGTCCTTGCAGACCTGCCGCGCCAGCTCCACATTTTCCAGGGCGGTCAGGTTCGGCATCAGGTTGTAGAACTGGAATACGAACCCCACGTCATAGCGGCGGTACAGGTTCAGCTGCTTTTCCGACAGCGGCACGATGTCCCGCCCGTCCACCAAAATTTCGCCGGAGGTGGCGCGGTCCATGCCGCCCAGCAGGTTCAGCACGGTGGTCTTTCCCGCGCCGCTGGGCCCCAGCACCACCGCGAACTCGCCCATGTGCACGGTGAAACTGACATGGTCCACAGCCGTGATCGCCATGTCGCCCACCTGATACTGTTTGCATACGTCCCTGAGGATGATATCGCCCACGGAATGTGTCCCCCTCTATCCTTTGCGTTTGCTTTCATGCGGTGCACGCGCCTCGCGCATCAACTGCCCGGTTCCTCCAGCACCTTCCCGGGCACCCTGAGCAGCCGCGTGCCCGTCAGTCGGATCAGCTCCATCATTTCTTCGGCCTGCGGCGCGTCCGGCATGGCCTCCACGCCGATGAAACCCGCGATGAAAAACCGCGCCATCCGCTCCGGGTACGGCGCGTCCAGCACGCCCATTTCCGTGCCCTCGCGCAGCAGCGACGAGATGATCGGCTCCATCACCTCACACACGTGGTTCTGGATCACCGCGAACATCTCACCCGTCACCTGGCCGGGCCGATACAGCCCCTCCAGTTCCCGGAAAAACCGCGTCAGCATCTGCATCAGGTTGTGGATGCGGGACAGTGTCGGCAATGACGCGTCCCGAAGCTCAGACGCCAGCGCCTCGATGTGCGCCTGAATGAATTGGTCGATCACCGCCAGGAAGATGTCCTGCTTGGAATGAAAATAATAATAAAACAGCCCCTGCGCCACGCCCACGCGGTGCACGATGTCAGAAACCGCCGTGCGCTCATAGCCCTGCGACTCGAACAGCGCCCGCGCCGCGTCGACCAACTCCTGCCTGCGCTCCTCCGGCTGCTTGCTCACCCGCGCCAATGCATCGTTCCCCCTCTCGTTGACTGACATTAGTCAGTGACTGACTTCTGTCAATATTGTACCTGATTTCCGCCGGATGTCAACCCATTTTGGGGAAAAGTCGCCGCGATTTCACAATCCGCACAAATTTCTGGTCGATTCAGCGACGCCCGCGCGACAAATCAGCGGCGGACGTCCGTTGCGCTTGTGCGTTTGTTGAGAATATGTTATGATGTGCGAGTTACAGAGGCCATATGTCGCCGAAAAGGCGGTGTGAGAGATGTCCCGAATGCTGATCTTTTTGCAGATGGTGTCGCTGCCCATGTTGATCATATTGCTGAGCAACATGTCGTCCAACGCGGCGCTCATCAAAGCGACCCTATTCCTATCGAGGAGCAGGGCCATGGTGTTCCGCCGCTTGGCGGCCAATGTGCTCATTTCGGCGCTGCAGATGACGCCGACTTTCGTCTACTATTATTTCTGTTTCCCAGGTGAGATTCAGATCGTCGCCTACAGCATGTTGGTGTTTCCGTCCCCGCTGCTGGTTCCGCTGTACTACCGGATCTACCGGCGCGTGCTCGGCATGCCGCAGACGACGAGCCTGATGTTCATGGAATGGCTCATCCTGGGCCAATACCTGTCGATGCTGATCTACCTGACCGCGAGTTCCTTCTGGTCCACGGCTGTGAGCGGCACCATGCCGCATTCCTACCTCCACATCTCCGACATCATTGCGATGGCGAGCACGGCGGTCATCGTCTGGTCGATGTGGTTCCCGCTGCGGGCATTGGTGCGCCGCACGGGCCATTTCCTACCGTCCCTGAATGGAGATGTGCCAAAGGAACGCGTCGTCAAGGGCATGTCCACCGCCTGCCTCTCCATCATCATGAACTATATGCTGCTGGTGTTCTGCAACATCTCGCTGGCCGTCATACCGCGCCCGAACATGGACGCGCAGATGATTTGGACCTTCGCGCTGATGCTGGTGCTGCAGGGATACCGATTGATCGATCAGTATCAGAGCAAGCGCATAAACGTCCTGGAATGGCAGCGCAGCGCGGCGGAGTCCTACACGGACTCGCTGATGCGCACGCTGGACGAATTGCGCAACATTAAGCATGATTTCAGCAACATCCTGCAAGTCTATGGCGGCTACATCTCGGCCCGCGACCTCGACGGCCTGCGCGACTATCATCAGGACTTGGCCGGCGAGATGCAGCATCTCAGCGCCGACACGCAGCTGCTGGAGGCGCTTCGGCCCCGCGCGGCGGTGTACAATCTGCTCGCCGCAAAGCAGCATTCGGCGAAACTGCACGGCCTGAGCTTCGAGTTCGGCGCGGTCGGCCCATTGCGCGACATCGCCCTGGGCGATATCGACCTGTGCCGCATCCTGGGCAATCTGCTGGACAATGCCATCGAGGCCGCCGCGGAGTCGGACCAGCGCTCCATCGCGCTCGAGTGCAGGCGCGAGTCCATCCCCGCCGTGACCGTCACGCTGGCCAACACCACCGGAAAACAGCCCGACGCCGCGCGGTTGTTCGATCACGGCTACACCACAAAGCCCGGCCACAGCGGACGCGGACTGTGCATCGTGCGCGACCTGCTCCTGGACCGCGACTGCGGCAATCTCCACACCGAACAGGACGCCCAAACCTTCATCGCACACCTCCAGCTCTGGACCACCGCTTGAACGGCGGCAGTTCACCTGTGCACTTTTCCTTTCATCGGCACTGTTCGATCCCCGTCATCCTGAGGCCGCAGCCGAAGGACCTGCCTCAATCCTAATCCTCGTCCGTCCTCACGCAAAGTGCCGCTGCCGGGTGCGCCTCACGGCTACCGGCAGCGGTAAATCATGTGCCCGCGCGCCTGCACGGGGCGTGCCTGCGCGGCGTTGATCCTCGTCATAGCGCGCTACACCCACATGCGGTTTTGCGCGCGGGGTTGGGATACCGGGGGACGCCAGAGGGCGCTGCCCTCTGGACTCCCGCCAAAGGGCCTGAGGCCCTCTGGACTCCCCTGTTGCTTCGCGCGGGTTAGACGAACAGGTGCACTTGTTCGAAGCGGACGGTGTCGATGAGGCCGCGGTTGGTGATGCGCAGTTCGGGCAGCACGGCCAGCGGCAACAGCGCCATCGTCATGAACGGCGATACCTTGTCGCACTCCAGTGCCTTCCACGCCTCATCCAGCGCCGCCACCTTCGCGCCGATCTCCTGTACGGTCTCGTCCGTCATCAGCCCGCCGATCGGCAGGCTCAACTGCGCGATCACCCGCCCGTCCAGCACCGCGATCATCCCGCCGCCGGCCTTCGCCAGCTCATTCCCCGCCAGCGCCATATCCCCGTCGTCCGCACCCACAATCTGCAGGTTGTGCGCGTCATGCGAGACCGTGGACGCCACCGCGCCGCGCTTGATCCCGAACCCCTGCACAAGCCCGCGCCCGATCGTCCCCGTCCCGTGGTGGCGCTCCACCACGCATACCTTCAGAATATCCCGCGACACGTCCGCGGCCACGGCCCCATCTTTGACCGCCATCTCCGCCTCCCGCGCGATTGTGCCCACCCGCTCCGGGATGATCTCGATCACCCGGCAGCGCACCCGGTCCCCCGCCGCCTCGATCCGAAAATCCTCGGCGGTCAGCGGCGCCCTGAGCCGCATGCCCTGCCGCGCCCAGGCCGGCACATCGCCCTTCGGCACCTCGAACAGCGGCTCGCCGCCCTGCGCCACCAGCTCGCCGTTGATCAGCACGCGGTCCACGTCCAGCTTTTCCAACTCGCCAAACAGCACGATGTCTGCGAACCGGCCCGGCGTGATCGACCCGATGTCCTGGTCCATGCGGAAGCACTGCGCGGCGTTGATCGTCACCATCTGGATCGCGGTGACCGGGTCCACGCCCTCCTCAATCGCACGCCGCACGATGTGGTCCATGTGCCCGTGCTCCAGCAGCGTGTGCGGGTGCGTGTCGTCGCTGGCCAGGCATACATACCGCGTGTCGATCTTGTGCGCCGTGCAGCAGCGGATGACCTCCGTCAGGTCGTGCCAGGCCGAGCCTTCGCGCACCTGCACGTACATCCCCAGCCGCAGCTTCTGCAGCGCGTCCTCGGCGGTCGTCGTCTCATGGCAGCAGCGCCCGCCTGACGCAATGTACGCGCTCATCCCGCCGCCCTCGTCCGCGATGGGATAATGGCCGGTGACGATCTTGTTCGCGCGCAGCGTGCTGGCGATCTTGTCGTGCACCGCCGCGTCGCCCGCCAGCACGCCGGGATAATTCATCATCTCCCCCAGCCCGCACACCTCGTCCTTTTCCAGGAACGCCCGCACCTCGTCCGCGTCGATCGTCTCCCCGCTGTCCTCATAGCCCGTCACCGCGGGCACGCACGACGGCATCACGAACAGCGCCCGGAGCGGCGCGACCTTCGCGCTGTCGATCATCATCTGCACGCCCTTCGCGCCAAACACGTTCCCGATCTCGTGGGGGTCGGGCATGATCGCGGTCGTCCCGTGGGGCACCACCGCCCGCGCGTATTCCGTGGGCAGCATCATGCTGGACTCGATGTGGATGTGCCCGTCGATGAACCCCGGCGCGGCGTACTGCCCGTGCGCGTCGAGAATCGTCGTGTCCGGCCCGATGCACCGCGTCGCGTCGCCCACCAGCGCAATCCGCCCCCTGGCCACCGCGATGTCCGTCCCCTCCAGCACCTCCGCCGTGATGACATTGACCAGTTTGCAGTTTCGGATCACCAGCTCCGCCTTTTCCCGACCCGTCGCCACCGCCGCCAGCTGCGCAGTGACCTCCGCCAGCGCCCACCGCCTGTTCACGGTCACTCCTCCTTTGATTTGCAGGTGTTTGATCCATTATATCACGCGGTCGGCAAGTTTACAACCAAATCCCCTTCTGCGCCTCCAGCGTCATCCAAAACGTCTTCATCGCGTCCCCATAGTCCGACCGCACCAGCGACCGGTCCCCCGTCCTCACCGCCTCCACAAACGCCTCCATGGCCTCCCTGTGGTAGTTGACGCCCTCGAACGCCCGTTCGCCTTCCGCGTCGATCAGCCGCATGCAGCCGCCCCAATCGTACTCCACGCGCCCGTCGCCACACCAGATCGTGATCCCCACGCGCCCGTCCAGCCCGTCCTGGACAAAGCAGCCCGTCGTGACCTGCGCCGCCGCGCCGCAGTCCATCTTCATCAGGCACACCGAACTCGGCTCCACGTCGTTTACAAGCCCCGGCGCGGGCGCGGGCATCGCCACCGTGCCCCGCACCTCGCCCTCGCCCACCAGGAACCGGATCATGTCGAACAGGTGCGTGCTCTGCTCGATGATCTGCCCGCCGGACGCGGCCTTTTCGCGCCACCATTTCGCGCCCACCAGGTGCCCGATCCAGCGCCCCTCCACCAGATAGACCTGCCGCTCGCGCAAAAACGCGCGCGCCGCCTCCGTCGCCGGGTTGTACCGCTCCTGATACCCCACCGAAGCGATGATCCCCGCCGCGTCAATGGCGTCCCGAATCGCCACAGCCCTTTCCCAGTCAAGCTCGATGGGCTTTTCGATGTAGAGGTGGATCCCCCGCGCCGCGCACAGCTGCTCCAGCCCCTCGTGCCGGTCGGGCGTCACATTCAGCACCACCGCGTCCAACCCACCGGCCTCGATCATCTCGCGCCCCGTCGCGTACAGCGCCACATCCCCCGTGATTCGCGCCGCCTGCGCCGCCATCCGCGCCGCGTTCGACGAGGCCAGCGCCACCACCTCCACCCCGTCCATCCCCACCAAGCTCCCAATGTGCGCCTGCCCAGCCCACCCGCACCCCACGACCCCAACCCGCACCTTCTTCATCCAAACCCCTCCTCCAACCCATTTTCCCCCAGCAAACCCCGCCCACCCCCTCATGTCAACCTTGTCCTTCATCCCACCCCCCCCGCGTCATCCTGAGCGCACCGACGGACCTTCCTCTAACTTCATCCCAGAAAAGTTT
>JAVBUD010000054.1:0-4693 GCA_031555755.1 Eubacteriales bacterium
CGTCATCCTGAGCGAAGCGAAGCACCTCCCTCATCATCAGATACAGGATGGTCCTTCGCGGACGCTCTGGATGACGATGGGGAGGCGGGCGGCCGCATCGGGCAGCCCCTTCTGGGGTGCGATTATTCCACCGACACCAAATAGAAATACAGCGGCTGCATGCCCGCGTACACGGACACTTCGCAGTGCGGATACTTTTCCTCTATGCGGCCTGCGAGCGTGGCGGCGCTGTCTTCGGTGACATCCTCGCCGTAATAGATGGTGATCAGTTCGCTCTCGTCCGTCACCATGTCCGCCATCATCGCGATGGCCACGTCCGCCGGGTCGCTGCCCAACTGGGTCAGCTTGTTGTCCACCAGGCCCATGATGTCGCCCTCGTGGATGTCGTGGCCGTCGAACATGGTGTCGCGCACGGCGTAGGTGATGGACGCGGTGTGGACCGCGTCGGCGGCCTCGATCATGCGCTGTGCGTTTTCCTCGCCCGACAGGTCCGGCACAAAGCTCACCGCAGCCGCGATGCCCATGGGCACAGATTTGGTGGGTAGCACGTGCACGACCTTTTCTGTCAACTCAGCCGCCTGCTGCGCCGCGAGGATGATGTTCGTGTTGTTGGGCAGCACGAAAATCTCCTTGGCATTGATGGACTCGATGGCCTTTAAGAGGTCCTCGATAGATGGGTTCATGGTCTGGCCGCCGTCCACGATGGAGTCCACCATCAGGTCCTTGAAGATCTCTGTAAGCCCTTTACCCAGCGCGACGGCCACGATGCCGAACTGTTTGAGTTCGGCGGCGGCGCGCTCCGCCAGCATGGCGCTTCGCTCGCGGGCCTCCTCGAGCATGTTGTCGATGTCGATCTCGTCCAGCTCGCCCAGCTCCAGCGCCATCTGCATGGCCTTGCCGGGCTCGTTGGTGTGCACATGGACCTTGACCACTTCCAGGTCACCCACGACCAGCACGCAGTCGCCGATGCGCTCCAGGCGCTTGCGCAGGCGCGCCACGTCGCTGTCCTTCATGTCCGGCTTCGGGTGGCTGACGATGAACTCGGTGCAGTAGGCGAACTTGATGTCTTCCAGCGCGCCGTGGTCGTCGATGAACTCGCCCGGCAGTGGCATGCTGGCCTCGGCTTCAGAGCTCACGTCCACCGGTTCGCCCGCGAGCGCCGCCAAAAACCCGGCGAAGACCACCATCAGGCCCTTGCCGCCGCTGTCCACCACGCCCGCCTGTTTCAGCACGGGCAGCATGTCCGGCGTCTTTTTCAGGATGGCGTCGCCGATGGCGATGACCTTTTTCATCAGCACCAGCATGTCCCGCGACTTCTGCGCCTCTTTTTCGATGTCTTCGCCGATAACGCGGGCGACGGTCAGGATCGTGCCCTCTTTCGGCTTCATCATCGCCTTGTAGGCGGTCTCGGAGCCGGACTGAAACGCCCTGACGAAGGCGTCTGGGTCCATGTCCTCCTTGCCGTCCAGCGCCTTCGCGAACCCGCGAAAGATCTGGCTCAGGATGACGCCACTGTTGCCCCGCGCGCCCTTCAGCGCGCCCTTGGCGACCGAATTGGCGACGTCCGAGACCGTGGGAAAGCTGCGCTCGGAAATCTCTTTCACGGCGCTGCGCATGGTCTGGGTCATGTTGGTGCCGGTGTCACCGTCCGGCACGGGGAACACATTCAGTGCATCGATGCTGGCGCGGTTGTTCTCCAGCAGCGCGGCGCCGCTTAAGAACATCTCCTTGAGCATCATTCCGTCGATCGCTTTGATGGCCAAGCCTCTTACCTCCTAGACCCACAGCATGGGGGCGCGACAAAATCCGTCAGACGCGGATGTCCTCCACGTTGACGTTGACCTTGTTGACCTTGATGCCGGTCAGGTGCTCTATTTTGTATTTGACGGTGTCAATGATGGTCTCGCAGACCGCGCCGATGGAGATGCCGTATTCGACGATGATGTACAGCTCCACATTGACGCTGTCCTTGGCGGGCAGAATGCGCACGCCGCGGCCCAGGTTTTCCCGGCCGAACAGCTGCACGATGCCGTCCGTGCTGCGCTTGGACGCCATGCCCACGATGCCATAGCACTCAAGGGCCGCGTAACCCGCGACCTTCAGCAGTACCTCATCATTGACCGAAACGGTCCCCAGCTCGTTCAGGTATTTGCAATCCATATCAAGACCTCCATCAGGTGTGCCCGGTCGGGCCGGGCGTGCCCAGTAGCTCCCTTTGATTATACAGGGTTTCGAGCAATGTTGCAAGCATGGATGTGAAAAAGGTTGAAAAGATGGCGGGTTGCGGGTATACTGGAAAAGAATAGGGGGATCGACTCCCGCCTCTCCACACCTGAAAGGAGGCCCTCCCAACATGAAGAACCGCCTGCTCGCGCTCATCCTGACCCTCGCGCTGCTCATCCCCGCCCCCGCGCTGGCCGCGTCGGACCTGGCGGAGGCGTTCGCGGCCGCCGGGATCGCGCTCCCCGACTATTCCGATTCCATCGACAGCCTGAGCGGCGAGATCCGTGCCGCATACGGCTCGGCCCGCGACGCCCAAGGCCGATTCCGCCCCGGCGCGATGATCGTGGCGCTGGCGAACAGCGGCGGCCAGTTCAACCCGCACGCCGCCAACCCCTACCTCATGCCCACGGACCCCGACGAAAAGCTGGCGTTCATGCTGGCGGAAGGGCTGATGCAGTACGCGCTGCAGGGAAGGCTCACTGCGTACACCCCAGATGCCGACCCGACCTCGTGGACGTTTGACGCCTCCATGGACGCGGGCCTGGACAACGACAAGTGCCTTGTTGTGGACGGCAACCTGGACGTGAGCTCCACGTTCCAGTCCGGCCCGGACCGGAGCGATTCGGACGGGTTCTACCTGCGCTATAACCAGGAGACGAACGCCACGCGTGTCAAGCCGCCCTTCGCCGACGAGTTGGTGACCGAGGAGCAGGATGCGGCTCTGCCAGAGCCCGCGCGGATTATCAAGCAATCGTTTCAGGACGATGCCGCCGCCTGGGCGGACGCCATCGACCTGCTGTACGTGCACCTGGCCGCCCAGCCAGAGCTCATGCCCGTGCTTTCCTGGCTGTGCGAAGGCGCGGCGATGCCGGATCATTGGTCGCTCGATCAATCGCAGCTGGTGCCGATCCTGCGCCGGCTGATGACGGCGCTGGGCACCGATGCCCGGTTCACCGAGGCGCTGTCCAAGACAAAGCTGCTGGAGGCCATCGACGCGGGCACGGGCGAGTCACACATCGCGCTGAAAAGCCTCACGCAGGGCATGCGCGGCGCGGCCATCGCGCTGGGGCTGTGCACCGTCGCCAACTCGCTGGTCGTGGCGAACGACCCGTTCGCCAATATGGAGTTTGCCGCGCGGCTCGACCTTGGCGCGCTGCGCCTCAGCGCCCGCACGGGCACCCATCCGGACTATCCACCCCAGTTCGACCAGACCTTCGAGCTGATCCTGCGACACGGCGAAAATGGGCGACTGCTGCAGGCCAACTGGGGCGACCCCTACGACGCCTATACCCTCAACATCAGCGCGGACAATGGCCGATGCGACGCGGCGCTGCAGTACGGCAGCCGCAACAGCGGCGCCTCTCTGGGTGTAGCGCGGCTGAGTATCGCCAAAGACAGGCTGCACCTGACGTTCCTAGACCCAACAAACTCAGCGCCGCTCATGGCGGAGCTGGACCTGCGCCGTAAAGACAGCGGCGCGTGGCGGCTGACCGGCTATGCCAGCGAGGGCGACCAGCAGCTCTACAGCCTCGAGGGCGCGGGCGACCTGTCCTCAGGCAGCGCCAAGGGCACCGGGACGGGCGATGCTCTGCTCATGCCCGACTGGTTGCTCGAATACCGGGACGATGGCACCACATTCACCGCCAGCGCATCGATGCTGCAGGGCGGGCAGAACATGGGTCTGCCCATGACACTCTCCGTCACGCGCCACGAGGACGGCTTCGACGCGCAGGCGGGCCTGCTGGGCATGACCGCCAACCTGTCCTGCAGCGCCAGCGAAAAGGACGCGCAGATGCAGCTGAGCGCCATGAGCTGGCTGGGCCCGATCAGCCTGTCCTTCAGCAGCACGGAATCCGATACCGGCGCGCGCGACACCGAAGCGTCTGCGCTGATCTCGCCGCTGACCGCTCAGCCGATCACGGCCCGGTTGCACACGCAGCCCGTAAGCGATGGCGAATATCAGTACGACATCACGCTGGACGCGCCGAACACGAAACTGCGCGTGGACGGCCTGGACCATCTGGAAAAAGACCTGTCGCTGCCCGTGCCGCTGGCGCTGGACCAGCAGGGCACATACAGCCTACAGATCGACGGCCAGACCATCACCGGTGAGTACGATCTGCATCACAAGTTCGAGGTGAAGGAGCGCAAGCATAGGGACCCGGCGCTGAGCGCGCCTGCGGAAGAAGAGCCGCTGCCCGCAGACTTGCCCGAGGGCACGATGTCCGCGTTTGCGCCCGCCGAGACGGAGCCCGTGGCGGAGCCCGCCGTGGCGGAGCCCGCCGAGACCGAACCCGCAGACGAAGCGGCATTCGTCGCCGCCGAAGAAGCGCCACTGGCCACGCTGAGGCCGGTGCACAGCGTGAAATAGCTGCTTGACCGCGCCCACCCACGCCGTCATCCTGAGCGCAGCGAAGGACCTTCCTCAACCTAATTTGGTGGAGTTTGAGGAAGGTCCTTCGCTGCGCTC
>JAVBUD010000136.1:0-8490 GCA_031555755.1 Eubacteriales bacterium
CTGGCGCTCGATTTTCTCCGCGCTGTATTGGGCGAGCCGCAGCTGCATCGCGGCCAGCGTGGTGATGCTGCCGCCCAGCCCGGTCCAGCCATCCACCGGCACCCGCTCGACGCATGCCCAGGCGGGGGAGAGCGCCGCGCGGGCGGCGTCAATCAGCGCCTTTGGGTCTGTCGCGCCCGGCATCGCCTCGAACAGCCGCACCGCGCCCAGCTGCGCGGAGCCGCTGGCGATCACGCGCGCGTCTAGGCCCGCCAGCAGCTCGGTGCTGCCGCCGCCGCTGTCGATCATGCCCGCGCACCCCGAAAGCCCCGCGCCGGCGAAGCTGAGCGCGGCTTCCTGCTCGCCGGACAGCACCCGAAGCTCCACGCCGATTTCGCGCGCGAAATCGATCAGCTCGGCGCTGTTGCGCCCGTCGCGCATCGCGCTGGTACCAAAAGCCCAGACGCGCGCCGCCCCGCTGGCCTTCGCGCGCTGCGTGAGCAGCCGAATCGCGTCCTTGGTCCTTTGCATCGAGTCGGGGTGGATCCTGCCATCCTTCAGGCCCTGATACAGCCGGCAGGTGATCCGGTCCTGAAAGACGGGAAAAACAATGCCGCCGCGAACCTCGGCCACCAACAGGCGGACCGAGTTGGACCCAACGTCCAGCGCGGCGACAGAAAGATCGTGTTCAGCTGCGTTCAATGCGGTCACGTTCCGTTTCGGTGCAAGATTAGGGCTGGGTGGCGCCGTTGGTCTGGGCGCTGCCGGTGAGCTCGTTGCCCGAGACCAGCCGGATCTCGCCGGGCTTGACCAGCCCGAATTTCTCGCGCGCGGTGCGCTCGATGTATTCGTCGGTCTTGGCGAAGGAGATCTTGCGCTCCAGCTCGGCATTGTGCTGCTCGGCTTCGCGCTGCTGCTCCTCAAGCTCCGCGATCTGGCGATCGCGCGTGGCCATAAAGCTGCTCTGGCTGACGTATACGCCCAAAAACACCACCACAAGCACGGCCATCAGAATCAGGTAAAACCGGGGTTTCACGTTTCGCTTTCGTGTCACGAGCGCACACCACGCTTTCCAGCTATTGTTCGAGGCAAGCCAGGCCGGAAGCCAGGGCATACCTATACATTTCCCTAGATTCTGCACGAACATGCGGTTTTCCTGCTTTTTCTTGAATTTATCGAAAGATTTTTTTCGCGAGTGTCGTTTTTTGGAACGAGCGCAGCGCGCGACCCACAAGCGCCAGCGGCTTGCCGATCACGAGCTTAAGCAGCGGGTGGATCGTGAACGCGTACAGCACCGCGCCGCACAGCGCGCCCAGCAGGCAGTAGCCGCGCATCTCGCCCAGGTTGGTCAGCAGCAGAAACCCGGTCAGCGCCACGGCGGCGCCCAGGCTGAACACCAGGTCCAAAAACGCGGTCAGGTAGTGGCCTGCCTCTAGCGCGCGCCGAACGAACGCCAGCAGGTCATACCACGCGCCGATCGCAAGCCCCAGGTACAGCATGCTCAAAAACACCTGCGCCTGGCCATCGGTGTGGAACAGCATGGCGCTACTTGAACAGCCGGCTGAGCATCGAGCCGCGAGGCCCGCCCTTGCCGCGCTCGTCGTATTCCAGCGCGGTGATCGCGCCGTCGATCACCAGCTGGCCCTGATCGAGGCTGAGCTGGCTGATGTGCAGCCCTGAGCCCATCAGCGTCATCGCGCCCGCGGAGGTGAGCAGCACGATCATCTCCTCGTTGAAGCTGTCCACGTCCTCGACGCCGGTGATCTGGACGTGCGTGCGGCCCTCCAAGGTGAGGGTGTGCGGGCGCGACGGGATGTCCGGTGCGTCCTTGCGCATGGCGGTCCCCTCCAATGCAAAGATCCCTGTCGTAAGCGTATGAGAGAGGGCCGGAAAACATGCGGATTGGCAGGGATGGGGTAGATGTGATAAAATGGGCGAACAAGGGACGGGTGCCCCCGTCCCCACAATTGTTCATTGTTCATTGTTAATTCCCAAAAGGAGGCTCCCTCGCCATGCCCAACCTCCACGACGGCCACCGCGCACGGATGCGCCAGCGGCTTGCCTCGTCCGGACTGGACCACTTCCAGCCCCACGAGGTCATCGAGCTGCTGCTGTTTTACTGCATCCCCATGCGCAATGTGAACCAGCTGGCCCACGAGCTGGTGAATCGTTTCGGCTCGGTGTCTGGCGTGCTGCACGCGTCCAAGGAGGAATTGTGTTCTGTCCCCGGCGTGGGCGAGGCCACGGCCAACTGGCTCACGCGGCTGCAGCCGGTGCTGGACGAATACCGCGCCTGCCGCATGGCCGACCGGCCCCAGCTGACCAAGTCCACCGCCGCACTGGACTACATCCGGCCCCTCATGCCCGACGCGCCGGACCAACAGCTGTGGGCGCTGGCGCTGTCCGGCCACGGCCACCTGCTGGGCAGCGCACTCCTCAGCAGCGGCGAGAAAATGCGGGACATTTCCATAGCCAAGATCGTGGACTTCCTGCTGCGCTACCGCACCCAGTTGGTGGTCATCGCCCAGCGCAGGACGCCGGGCCAGATGGAGCTGGATCAAAAGGACATCCAGTTCGTCCGCCAGTTGGAGGCCGCGCTGCAGCCGCTGCGGATCGGGCTGATGGACATGATGCTGCTGTCCGGTCACCGCGAGTTGAGCCTGCACAAAATGCGCATCATACAGCCCAGGGCGTCCGCAGGGACGCTCAACGAGGACGAAGGGCTCGTGCTGGACGGGGAGGGGTGGGACGATTGAGGCCCGAGGAGAGGCAACCCGCCCGCCGTCCCCAAAACGCCGTCATCCTGAGCGCAGCGAAGGACCTTCCTCAAACTGATCTGGCTTGGAGTATGAGGAAGGTCCTTCGCTGCGCTCAGGATGACGGAGTCGGGGGAGGATGACGGCGTTGTGGGAGGACATCGGCATTTATTGCGCGACGCCCCGTCCCCCGTCCCACAAAATTTACACAAACGCCCCACCAAAACCCATTGCTTTTCCCCTCCAATTTGGGTACACTATGTCCGTGGGTTAGCACTCGTCATGATTGAGTGCTAACAATATCGAGAGCAGCTGAGGAGGAGTACCATGAAAATCAAACCGCTGGGCGATCGCGTCGTGATCAAGAACCTGGAGGCGGAAGAGACCACCAAGGGCGGCATTCTGCTGACAAATTCGGCCAAGGAAAAGCCGCAGATGGCGGAAGTGCTGGCCGTGGGACCGGGCGGCAATGTGGACGGCAAGGAGATCACCATGCACCTGAAAGCTGGCCAGAAGGTGTTCTACAGCAAGTATGCGGGCACCGAAGTCAAGTATGACGGCGAAGAGTACATCATCGTGAAGCAGTCCGACGTCCTCGCGATCGTCGAATAGTCATCGAAAATCCCCTCGACGGGCCTTTTCGATGATTTGGCAGGAAAAGTACACGCCGCCGGATCCGATTCGATTTGGCAACGCGGCGTCAATGAGCAAACATCACGTATTGATTATGGAGGTAATGCAACATGGCCAAGCAACTGATTTACGGCGAGGAAGCCCGCCGCGCACTGGAAAAGGGCATCAACGCCCTGGCGGATACCGTGAAGATCACTCTGGGCCCGAAGGGCCGCAATGTGGTGCTGGACAAGAAGTTCGGCGCGCCGCTGATCACCAACGACGGCGTGACCATCGCCAAGGAGATCGAGCTGGAGGACGCGTTTGAGAACATGGGCGCGCAGCTCGTCAAGGAAGTCGCCACCAAGACCAACGACGTGGCGGGCGACGGCACCACCACCGCCACGCTGCTGGCCCAGGCCATCATCCGTGAGGGCCTGAAGAACGTGGCCGCCGGCGCGAACCCGATGATCCTGAAAAAGGGCATCGAAAAGGCCACCGCCGAGGCCGTGACCGCCCTGACCGGCTTCTCCAAGCCCGTCAGCAGCAAGAAGGACATCGCACAGATCGCCACCATCAGCTCCGCGGACGAGGAGATCGGCACGCTGATCGCCGACGCCATGGAGAAGGTGGGCAACGACGGCGTCATCACGGTCGAGGAATCCAAGACCATGAAGACCGAGCTGAACATCGTGGAGGGCATGCAGTTTGACCGCGGCTACATCAGCGCCTACATGGTCACCGACACAGAGAAGATGGTGGCGGAGCTGGACAACCCGCTGATCCTGATCACCGACAAGAAGATCAGCAACATCCAGGAGATCCTGCCGCTGCTGGAGCAGGTGGTGCAGGCCGGGCGCAAGCTGCTGATCATCGCTGAGGACGTGGAGGGCGAGGCGCTGCCGACCCTGATCCTGAACAAGCTGCGCGGCACGTTCAACTGCGTCGCCGTCAAGGCGCCGGGCTTCGGCGACCGCCGCAAGGCCATGCTGCAGGACATCGCGATCCTGACGGGTGGCCAGGTGATCACAGAGGAACTGGGCCTGGACCTGAAGGAAGCCACCGTGGACATGCTCGGCAACGCCAAGACCGTGCGCGTGGACAAAGAGAACACCACCATCGTCGAGGGCGCGGGCGACGCGTCCGAGATCAAGGCCCGCGTGGCGGCCATCAAGTCCCAGATCGAGGAGACCACCAGCGATTACGACAAGGAAAAGCTGCAGGAGCGCCTGGCGAAGCTTGCGGGCGGCGTGGCGGTGATCAACGTCGGCGCGGCCACCGAGATCGAGATGAAGGAGCGCAAGCTGCGCATCGAGGACGCCCTGGCGGCGACCCGCGCGGCGGTCGAGGAGGGCATCGTGCCCGGCGGCGGCGTGACGCTGATCGCGGCCATCAAGGACGTGGAAAAGCTGATCAAGAAGGCGGAAGGCGACGTGGCGACGGGCGTGAAGATCGTGCTGCGCGCGCTGGAGGAGCCGGTGCGCCAGATCGCGCTGAACGCGGGCACCGAGGGCAGCGTCGTCGTGGAGAAGCTGAAGGCTGAGAACAAGCTGGGCTTCGGGTATGACGCGGCGAAGGACGAGTACGGCGACATGACCGAGCGCGGCGTCATCGACCCGACGAAGGTCGTGCGCAGTGCGCTCCAGAACGCGGCCTCCGTCGCGGCCATGGTCCTCACCACCGAATCCCTGGTGACCGACCTGCCCGACAAGAATCCCCCCGCGCCGATGCCTCAGGGCGGCGGCATGGGCGGCATGTACTAAGAGAATGAAGACGCCCCCGGCGAGCACATCGTTGGGGGCGTCCTCTTTTATGCGCTGAACCCCGTCATCCTGAGCGCCAGTGAAGGACCTTTCTCAAACTTTCTTGGCATGAAGTATGAGGAAGGTCCTTCGCTGCGCTCAGGATGACGGGGAGAGGATGTTCCTCAGCAACCCCTCAAACCGCACGCCCTCCCGCACCGCGCTACCCACCTCGTTCGTGTGCGCCACCGCATCCCGCACGAACCGCGCGGCGCGGGCGATGGCCTGCTCGGCCGCATTCCCCTGCAGCATCGCCCCCAACAACACCGACGCGAACAGGTCCCCCGTCCCAGGATAACTGCCGGGGACATGATCAAACGGCATCAGGACAGGTGCTCCGCCCTGCGCCTGGTACGCGTTCACCCCATTCACGCCCTTCACCAGCGCCGCCCTGCAACCCAACGCCAGCAGCCCGGCAAGCAGCGCCTCCGCCGGTGCGTCGTCCGCCGCTCGCGTCAGAATCCGCGCCTCCGTTTTATTCGGCGTCACCAGGTCCGCCAGCGGCATCAGGGCCCGATACCCCTCCGCACGGCGCTCCCCGATCCCCAGGTAAAACTTGCCATGGTCCGCCATCACCGGGTCGATCAGCACGAACGCGCCGGGCGACATCTGGATCGCCCGCCTGAGCAGTGTCATCTGCTCGTCCCCCATCAGATAGCCCGCATACACCGCGTGAAACCGCGTCCCGAGCCGCTCATAGTGGTCCAACGCCCCGCCGAGAAACGCGGTCAGCCCCTGAATCTGCACGTCCCCAAACCCGCCGGTGTGCGCGCTCAGCAGTCCTGTCGGCAGCGGCACCGCTTGCACCCCCATGGCGCTCAGCACCGGCAGCGCCACCGTCAGCGCACACCGCCCCAGCCCCGACATATCCATCATCACCAGCGCCCGCTTCATGGACCATCACCTCGCAGAACACGATACCACATCCGGGACTTCGGATCAAGAGACCCACGTCATCCGCCCCCTCAACCCCGTCATCCTGAGCGCAGTGAAGGACCTTCTTCATACTTTATTCCGGTCAGTTTGAAGAAGGTCCTTCGCTGCGCTCAGGATGACGGGGTTGGCTGTGCGCGACGACTCTTAATTCCACGGCTGCTGGGGCTTGCCCCCGCCGCCGCGTGAGCGACGCCCCGACCGGCATTGACCCGCACCCGCATTGGTGATATAATACAAACCGAAGTCTATTCTCGCGCGAGGTACACACACATGCTACAACAAAAGCCACGCTTCTCCTGGAAGGCGCTGTCATGGATCGCCATGCAGGTGATGGTGGACATCGTGCTGATCAATCTGTCGATGCTGTTCGCGCTGCACCTGTACTATGACCTGCACCCGACCCAGTGGGTGATGGTGCGGTTCATGCGGCTGTGGCCGGTGATGACCGCGCTGTGCCTGGGGTCGTTCACGGTGATGGGCATGTACAAGCGGCTGTGGCAGTATGCGGGCATGAACGAGGCGATCCGCATCGGGCTGGGCACGCTGATGGGCGTGGGGCTCACCTACCTCTACAGCCTCGCCACCATCTACGTCAACGGCGGCAACCGCGACCTCAGCGCCATGATGCCGCGCACCACCTATGTGATCATGTTCATGACGCTGGCGGTGGGCACGGTGCTCAGCCGGTTCAGCGTGCGGATCGTGAACCAGATGGGTGTGAAAAACCGCGCCATCGACAAGGAGCGCAGAAAGCGCGTGATGGTGGTCGGCGCGGGCTGGGCCGGTGCGCAGACCATCCGCCAACTGAACGCCCGTGGTTTTCGCGAAGGCATACCCGTGGTGGTGGTGGACGACGACCCCGCCAAGGCGGGCACCCGCATCGGCTCCGTGCCGATCCAATTCGGCGTGGTGAACATCCCCGAGTATGCCGAGCAGTATCAGGTGGACGAGATCGTCATCGCCATCCCCTCCGCCGAGCCCACGCGGCTCAAGGAGATCATGGACGCCTGCACCGCCACCGAGTGCAAGCTGAAGCTGGTGCCCGGCATGCGCGACGTGTCGAACGGCGAGCTGCGCATGGGCGACATGCGCGATGTGAACATCGCGGACCTGCTTTTCCGCGACGAGGTCAAGCTGGACAATGAGTCCATCCGGAGTTATCTGACCGACCGCGTGGTGCTGGTCACCGGCGGCGGCGGGTCCATCGGCTCCGAGCTGTGCAGGCAGATCATGAAGTTCGGGCCCAAGCAGTTGATCATCTTCGACATCTACGAAAACTGTGCGTTCGACCTGCGCGGCGAGCTGAAAGAAAAGTATGGCGCCGACGCCAACGTGCAGGTGTTGATCGGCAGCGTTCGCGACGTGGGCCGCCTGGAGGCCGTTTTCCAGCAGTATCGCCCCGACGTGGTGTTTCACGCCGCCGCCCACAAGCACGTGTCGCTGGTGGAGCAGAGTCCCGCCGAGGCCATCAAGAACAATGTGTTCGGCACCATGAACGTGGCCCGCTGCGCCGATCAATACGGCGTGAAGCGGATGGTCACCCTGTCCACCGACAAGGCCGTGAACCCCACGAACATCATGGGTGCGACGAAGCGCGTCACCGAGATGGTGATCCAATACATGGCGCGGCGCTCGAACACGCGCTTTATGGCGGTGCGGTTTGGCAACGTGCTGGGCTCAGCGGGCAGCGTGCTGCACATCTTCATGCGCCAGATCAAGCAGGGCGGCCCCGTGCGTGTCATGCACCAGGACATCACCCGCTATTTCATGACCATCCCCGAGGCGGCGCAGCTGGTGCTGCAGGCGGGCGCCATCGGCGAGTCCGGCAACATCTTCGTGCTGGACATGGGCACCCCGGTGCGCATCATGGATATGGCGAAAAACCTGATCCGCCTCAGCGGCCTGAGGCCCGACGAGGACATCAAGATCGAGGTCGTGGGCCTGCGCCCAGGCGAAAAGCTGTACGAAGAGCTGATGATGAAGGAAGAGCAGGACACCCTGGACAAGACGAGCAACGACAAAATCTTCGTGCTGCACCCGCTGGAGCTGGACGACGGCACATTTGAGCGGCTGATGGCCAGCATCAAGGACGCGGCGGAAAAGCACCCGGAGCTGGTGAGGCCGATTTTGCACGAGCTGGTGCCCACATTCAAAGAAGACGAAACCCAACAGGCCCAGGACAAGGACTGGGCGGGGTAAGCAAACCCCGCGCAAACGCGTCCCACCCCTTGCCGTCATCCTGAGCGATAGCGAAGGACCTTCCACAAACTTATGTCCCCCCTGTGTCATCCTGAGCGGAGCGCCAGCGCAGTCGAAGGATCTCCCCCGCGTGAGCGGACGCACCCGCGGGAGGGGGGACGTCGCCTCACGGTGGGTAGATCCTTCGACTGCGCTGACGCTCCGCT
>JAVBUD010000069.1:0-22035 GCA_031555755.1 Eubacteriales bacterium
TGGGGGATTTCTGTCGTGTTGCGTTGGCGCATTCACAACCGGCGGCGTGGGCAAGGCCTCGCCCTTCCGTGAGGGGGTGACCCAGTTGGCCCGTTGGGCGGGGGCTTACCCCCGCCGCCCTCGCACATTCCTCACAGCGCCTTCAATTCCTCAATCCGTCCGTCCAGCGACGCAAGCATCAGCCGATGCTGAGCTAGCTTCTCCTGCTCCTGCTTGACCAATTGCTCCGGCGCTTTCCGGAGGAACCCCTCGTTCTCCAGCATGCCCTCGGTCTTGGCGATGTCCCGGAGCAGCCCCTCACGGTCCTTGCCCAGCCGCGCCAGCTCCTTGGCCACGTCCACCAATTCGCCCAGCGGGATGAAGATCTCGCCTGCGGCCGCCAGGGCGGAGGCGCTCTTTTCCGGATTCGGCGCGGCCTGGTCCAGCAGCTCCAGGGCGCTGGCGGACGCCAAACGCCGGAAGAACAGCTCAGACCCCTGGATCGCGCCGGTCCAGCCGTCGCGGGGGCGGATGATCAACGTCGCCTTCTTGCCGGGCGCCACGTTCATCTCGGCGCGGAGGTTCCTCACGGCGCGGATGATCTCCATCACGCCCTCCATTTTCTCGGCGTCGGCGGGGAAGTCATAGCGCGCGTCGGCCACCGGCCAGGACTCGATCATGATGAACTCGCCGTGGTCGGGGATGTGCTGATAGACCTCCTCGGTCAAAAACGGCATGTAGGGATGCAGCAGCTTCAGGATGCCCAGCAGCACATGGTGCAGCACCGCCTTCGCCGCCGCCCTCTGGGCCTCGTCCTCGCCGCTGAGGCGCGGCTTGGCCAGCTCGATGTACCAGTCGCAGAACTCGCTCCAGGCGAACTCATAGATCTTCTGCGCGGCAAAGCCCATGTCCAGCGCGTCCAGGTTCTGTGTCACCTGGTGCACGGTGTCCTGATAGCGGGTCAGCACCCACTTGTCGGACGCGTCCAGCAGATTCGGGTCCACCTCGTCGATGGGCATCGGCTGCTCGCCAGAAAGGTTCATCAGCACGAACCGGGCCGCGTTCCAGATCTTGTTGGCGAAGTTGCGGAACGACTCAATCTTTTCCTCGGAGAGCCTGATGTCCGACCCCGGCGCGACGCCCATGGCCAGGGAAAACCGAAGCGCGTCACAGCCGTACTTGTCGATCATGTCCAGCGGATCGATGCCGTTGCCCAGGGACTTTGACATCTTCCGGCCCAGCTCGTCGCGCACCAGGCCGTGCAGCAGCACCGTGTCGAACGGCAGGCTGCCCATCTGCTCCAGGCCGGAAAAGATCATGCGCGCGTCCCAGAAGAAGATGATGTCGTAGCCGGAGCACATCACGGACGTGGGGTAGAAATAGGCGAGGTCCTCGGTCTCGTCCGGCCAGCCCAGCGTGGAGAACGGCCACAGCGCCGAGCTGAACCAGGTGTCCAGCACGTCCTCGTCCTGGCGGATGGGGCCGCCGCACTTGGGGCATTTGCCCGGGTTATCTCGGGCCACGGTGGTCTCGCCGCAGGTGTCGCAGTAGTAGGCGGGGATTCTGTGGCCCCACCAAAGCTGGCGGCTGATGCACCAGTCGCGGATGTTTTCCATCCAGTTCAAATACGTCTTGGTGAACCGCTCGGGCACGAACTTCAGCTCGCCGGTCTTGGCCGCTTCCACGGCGGGCTCGGCCAGCGGCTTCATCTTCACGAACCACTGGGTGGACACCAGCGGCTCCACGGTGTCGTGGCAGCGGTAGCAGGTGCCCACGTTGTGGGTCAGCGGCTCGATCTTCACCAGCAGGCCCAGCTGTTTTAGTTCCTCCACGATGGCCCTGCGGCAGTCCATGCGGGTCATGCCGGCGTACTTGCCGGCGGCCTCGTTCATGGTGCCGTCGTCGTTCAGCACGCGCAGGATGGGCAGGTCGTGGCGCTGCGCCACCTCAAAATCGTTCGGGTCGTGGGCGGGCGTCATCTTCACCGCGCCGGTGCCGAACTCGAGGTCCACGTATTCGTCGGCGACGATGGGGATCTGGCGGTTCATGATGGGCAGCGTGCAGGTCTGTCCCACGAGGCCGTCATAGCGCGGGTCGTTCGGGTTCACGGCCACGCCGGTGTCGCCCAGCATGGTCTCGGGGCGGGTGGTGGCCACCACGATGTCGCGCCCGTCGGGACCGGGATAGCGGATGTGCCACAGCGAGGTGTTCTGCTCCTCGTACTCCACCTCGGCGTCGCTGAGCGCGGTCTTGCACACCGGGCACCAGTTGATGATCCGGTCGCCGCGATAGATGAGGCCCTTTTCGTACAACCGCACGAACACCTCGTTCACGGCCTTGTTCAGCCCCGCGTCCATGGTGAACCGCTCGCGGGTCCAGTCGCAGCTGCAGCCGAGGCGGCGCAGCTGGCGGGTGATGCGGGTGCCGTACTCATTGCGCCAGTCCCAGGCACGTTCCAAAAACGCCTCGCGGCCCAGGTCCTGCTTCACCTTGCCCTCGGCCTTCAGCGCGTCCACGATCTTCACTTCCGTGGCGATGGACGCGTGGTCGGTGCCCGGAAGCCACAGCGTGGGCTCGCCCAGCATGCGGTGATAGCGCACCAAGATGTCCTGGGGCAACTCGTCCAGCGCGTGGCCCATGTGCAGCTGGCCGGTGATGTTCGGCGGCGGCATCATGATCACGAACGGCTTTTTCCCGGGCACGCGCTCGGGCGTGAAGTGGCCGGAGCGCTCCCAGGCCTCGTACAGCCGCGCCTCCACAGGCTGCGGCGCGAATGCTTTGTCCATCTCGAGGTTGTGGTTTTCCATGGTTGTATAGCCTCCTTGCGGTTGGTTGTCGTGTGGGAAAAAGCTTGTCATCCGCCACGCCGCCGTCATCCTGAGCGCCAGCGAACGACCTTCTTCAAACTGAGCGTCGGTGATCTGGAGGAAGGTCCTTCGGCTGGCGCCTCAGGATGACGGCGGGAGACGGGGTGGCGAAGACGGGTTTTCTGGAAACAAAAACGCGACCCGCCCCACCAAAGGGCGAATCGCTTCGCGGTACCACCTTATTTCGCCATGGACAGATCCCGCCCATGACCTCTCGCGCGCTGTATGGGGCGCGGCCCCGCCAGGCTACTCCGTTCGCCCGAGCGCCTCCGAAGCGACCTTCCGCGCGCGTCCGCCATGGGCAACCTTTCAGCCGGTGGGCTGCCCTCTCTGCTAGGCTCCGCTCGCGCGTACTCCTCTTCGTCATCGGCCCGATATGATGCACCAATTATAGCCCCATTCGGGGCGTCCGTCAAGTTGCCGCGCCCTTTAAGTTCTTGTATGCACGCGCCGCGTACACCCCCATCGCCGCCAGCGACAGCAGCACCGCGGCGTACAGCAGCGCCGTGCCCACAGAAAACCACAGCGCGCTGCCGTGCCACGGGAACACCAGCGCCAGCGCCACAATGAACGCGAACGTGGCGACCTTTCCCCAAACATTGGCGGACACCACCACATGGTGCCTGAGCATGAACGCGGACCCCGCCAGCATCAGCAGCTCCTTGAGCACGATCACGACCACCGTCCACCACGGGATGCGCCATGTGCAGGCCAGGCAGACCATCATCGTGACGGTCATCAGCTTGTCCGCCAGCGGGTCCATCAGCTTGCCGAAGTCGGTGATCTGGTCCCATTTCCGCGCCAGATAGCCGTCCAGAAAATCCGTCAGGCTGGCCAGGATGAACAGCGCCAGCGCGATCCATTCGGGCCTCACGAAGAAATAGCAGTACGCGAACGCGGGCACCAGCGCCATGCGAATGCAGGTGAGCAGATTCGGCAGGTTCATGGGCAAGCTCCTTTGCGCTGGGAATTGGGCGGACAGCCCGTCAGGGATATTATGCCACAACCGACCCGCCGTTGTAAATGCCCAGCTGGAGCAGGGGAGCGGATTCCCTTCTTTTTTTCAATGCATGAAGGAGGGGACCGCCTCCCCCCTCATCCCCGCGGCGGGAACACCGCCTCGTGATCTTTGCCGTCGTCGATCAGTTGGATGCAGTCGGCTTGCGCGGACTTTCCGTCCAGGGTCACGCCCGCCGCGCCTCTTCTGGCGGTCAGCAAGTAGTGGCTCTGGCCCACGCGCACGCGCACGCTGGCCTCGTTCCATTCGGGCGGCAGCAGCGCGGACAGGCGGGCTGCGTCTCCCCGGCGCTCGTAGCCCATGACGGATTTCAGGGCGGCGTGGGTCAGCCAGGCGGCGGCGCCGGTGTACCAGGTCCAGCCCCCGCGCCCCGCGTGGGGCGGCTCGCCGTAGATGTCTGCAGCCAGCACGTAGGGCTCCACGCGGTACTTGACGGCGCCGTCAGCGTCACCCGCGTGGGTGTAGGGCATCAGCATCCGCAGCAGCGCCCAGGCCCGCTCCGCGTCGCCCAGGTGCGCGTAGGCGCACACCACCCAGCACGCGGCGTGGGTGTACTGGCCGCCGTTTTCCCGCACGCCGGGCGGATAGCCCATGATGTAGCCGGGCACGTTTTCGGGGGCGTCAAACGGCGGCGTGAGCAACTTCACGATCTGGTCCGGCTGGGAAACAAGCTGCAGCCAGACCTGGTCCATGGCCTCCTTGGCGCGGTCCCTGTTCAGGCCCGCCAGCACCGCCCAGCTCTGGGCGATGGCGTCGATGCGGCAGCCGTTCTCGCAGCCCTCGGCGCTGCCCAGGCGCGCGCCATTGTCGTAGTAGGCGCGCAGGTACCAGTGGCCGTCCCAGGCGTGTTCCTCCAGGCTCGCCTTTAATGCTCGGCTCAGCAGCACCAGCTCGATCTGCTCGTCCGTATCCCGGCACAGCGGCGCGTAGGCCTCGCACACCGCGGCCAAGAATTCGGTCAACCACACGCTCTCGCCCTTTCCGGCCTCGCCCACGCGGTTCATGCCGTCGTTCCAGTCGCCGCCGCCCATCAGGCACAGCCCGTGGGTGCCCCGGGCGGAGGCGCGGCGGATGGCCCGGAGGCAGTGCTCGTGCAGCGGCTCGGACAGGTCCGACACCTGGGGCGTGTGATAGTTGTCGTGCTCGCAGTCTTTGAGCTGCTCTGCCGCGAGGTAAGGCACGCGCTCGGCAAGGATGGCGTCGTCGCCGGTCTCCAGCACGTACTGCGCGGCCACATAGGGCAGGAAAAGCAGGTCGTCGCTGATCCGCGTGCGCACGCCGGTGCGCTCGGGATGCCACCAGTGCATCACGTCGCCCTCCTCGTACTGGTGGGCGGCGCACAGCAAAATGTGCGCCCGCACGCGCGCCGGGCACAGGTCGATCAGGCCCAGCATGTCCTGCAACTGGTCCCGGAACCCGAACGCGCCGCCGGGCTGGTAGAACCCCGTGCGGGCAAACACCCGCGCTGACAGCGACTGATAGGGCAGCCAGCGGGACACCATGGCGTTCATCAGCGCGTCCGGCGTCTGAAGGGCAATCCCGCCCAGCAGATGCGCCCAGGCGGTCTGGGAGGCTCCAAAAAGGCGTTCCGCCTCTCCGGACTGGAGTGAGGTCATCAGCGCGCGCGCCTCCTGGGCGTCAGCGGCCCAGCCCAGCAGCACTTCGGTTTTCGCCTCCCCCTGGGGCGGCAGGATCAGCTCGCCGTCCTGGGCGCACAGAAAGCCCACGCCCGGCATCGCGCCGCGGGCCAGCACAACCTGCCCCTCCGCGGACGCGCTGGCCAGCCGCCGGTCGTCGGACGTCGCGCCCATCAGGAAGTCCGCCTCCGCCTGCACGAAAACTTTGCGCGGCTGGGCGGCGTGGTTGCGCAACTTGACCAAGAAGCATTTCACGGGCCTGTGCTCGTCAATGAAGGCGGTGACCGACCACGCCAAGTCGGCGGTCTCCGCCGAAAACTCGGAAAAACCCTGGCCGTGCGCGACCCGGAACCGGGATTTGGCCGCGCCGCCAGGCAGCAGGCTGAGCCTTTTATCGCCCTCGACCAAGAACAGCCGCTCTGAGAACCCTTCCCGCAGCGCGTCGTTTACGAACGGCGTCAGCCGCCCGGACCGGCTGTTGCCGTGCCAGGTGAACCCGCCGCCGCGCTCGGTAATCAGTGTGCCGAAGGACTCGCCCGCGATGATGTTGCACCAGGGCGCGGGCGTGGGCGCGCCGGGCGCGAGCTCCATCAGGTACCGCTCGCCGCCCTGGGAAAACCCACCCCAGCCGTTGTCACCCAGCCGCGACACGGGCGGCAGCATCTGGTCCGCCTCGGCGAAGGCCCTGTACGCGGGTTTCGGCTCCATCTTTCGGTTCAGCCGGCGCGCCAGCTGCAGGTTCAAGCTGCCCTCGCCGCCCACCAGGCACAGCGCTGACACGCAGCGCAGCAGCTGGCGCTGGGTGTCCATCAGCGTCGCGCCCTCCAGCAGGAATAGCCCGCCAGGCTCGCTCATCAGCTCGCGCAGGTGGCTGGACTGGGCCATCTCCCTGAGGGCGTCGCGCACGGGCTGTTCGTAGTTGTTGCCGTATTCGTTCACCAGCACCAGATCGCTCCACACGCCCATGGCGCGGTAAAACTCATGCGCCCGCATGGCCTCGCGGGCCAGCTCTAGCTGGTCCTTGCCGGACACGAACACCGTGATGATCGGCAGGTCGCCAGAGATCCCGAGCCCCCACAGCCCGCTGATGGCGCAGGGCGCGGCGGGCTCGTTTTCGAGGAAGCGCAGGTCCGGCATCGTCAGGAACGCGGATGCCCGCTGCAGCAGGTTGTGGCGCTGGGCGTTCATGGACAGGAACGACAGCATCGCCCGCGCCTGGGTCTTGGCCAGCAGCTGCGCCCGCCGCGCCGCGCCGTCGGCCATGTAGGCGGAGATCAGCTTTTTCAGCGCGTCCTCATCTTCGGCGACGCCCACGGCAAAGCCCAGCTCCCGCTTTTCTCCGGGCGCGAGCTCCAGCCGCACCCTGAGCGCCGAGCAGGGATTCAGCACCCGGCCCAGCGTGCCGGACAGCTTTTTCGCGATGCCGCCCGGCCTGTCCAGCGCCCCGTCGCGGCCCGCGAGCAGGGCCAGGTCCGTCTCGAACGAAACCTGCTCGTCACGCGCGCCGAACAGCGCATGGCACAAAAGCGGCGTTTTCCTGTCGTCCCTCGGCCTGCGCCGGAACACCAGCGCGTGCTCGCCCGCGCGGCCCGATTCCACGAACAGATGCTGGAAAATCGGGTGCGCCGCCATGTCGGCCTGACTGCCCAGCGCCACGGCGAAGCAGCCGGTCAGCTCGATCTTCTGCGGTTTCGGCCCTCGGTTTTCCAGCAGCACATGCTGCACCAGCGCGCCGTCCTCCGGCGACACGCACTGGTTGAGCCGCATCTCCAGCTCCGCCGCCTGTGTGGTCCAGCTGGCCACGCCCGCGTCGAAGGTGACCTTGCGGGCGTACTTCTTGTCCAGCGCGTCCACCGGCCCGTTCAGCACCAGCCGCGCGCTTCTGCCCGACAGCTTGGCGTGCACGTAGAAGCCCTCGCCCGCCGCCGGGTTCAGCTGCCAGCGGTTCGCCATCACGCCCCGGACCCGGAAGAACGCGCGGCCATCGGCGGTGGCCTGGCAGGTGCCGCCCGCGCCGAACAGCAGATGCGCGTCGGGCACGGCGGACAATGGGTCACCGCGCCGCTGCGCACCGGCGGTGGGCCTGCCCACCGGCAGCGCCCGCGCGTGCTGCGCCCGCCGCCGGGACAGCCCGCCCGCCTCGGCCTGACGTTCGCACAGCATCAGCGACAGCGCGCGGATGTCCGCCCTGCCCATGAACGTCTTGACCAGAAAATCGTCCCTCAGCGCATTGGTCAGCGCACACAGTATCATACCCTGGTGGTGCGCCATGTGGCTCTTAACAACATGCTCCGCCTCGCCGTCCGCCACCCGCTCCGGCGCGCGGTCGACGGCCTCGTACAGCCCGTATTCGCCCATGTAGCCCCGATCCTTCATGGCGCGGATGTTCTCCGCCGCCGCCTTCGGGCACACGCTCAGCGCCAGCACGGAGGCATAGGGCGCGTACACCGGCTCGAAGGCGTCGCCGCGCAGCGACAGGTTCGGCAGCCCGAACGCCTTGTACTGATAGTTCATCTGCAGGTCGAACGCGTTGTAGCCCGACTCGCTGACGCCCCAGATGCGCCCGCCCGCCATGGCGCGCTGGGCCTTCACGGCGGCGAGGTTTGAGGCCCCGAGCAGCGAATGGGCGGGCGCGCGCAGCAGCAGCTCCGGCATCAGGTACTCGAACATGGTGCCGCTCCAGCTCAGCAGCGCATCCGTGCCGCCCTCGCGGGTCACGCCGCGGCCGAGCTTGCTCCAGTGCTTCGCGGGCACCTTATGTAGCGCCATCGCGGCAAAGCTCAGGATGCGCGATTCGCTGGCCAACAGGTCGTAGTGGGACGCCGAGAGCCGGTCCCGCTCCACGTCGCAGCCGATCACGAACAGCTTGCGCTCGCCGTCAAACAGCGCCTCAAACTCCATGGCGCTGCAGAGCTCGTCCATTTTGGCGGCCAGTTGCGCGGTTTTTTTGTCGGGGACGAAGACGGTCGCCTCCCCGCCCGCCAAAAACGCGCCGCACGCCATCAAACACGCCGCCAGGTTCCCGCCGTCCACCGCCGACACATACTTCGGCGACAGCGGTTGGAGCGTGTCGATGTCGTACCAATTGTACAGCTGCCCGCGCCACTTCGGCAACTGGACCAGCGTCTGCGTGGTCTTCAAAAGCCGCTTCATCAGCTCCGCCTGATCGATCAGCCCCATCCGGAACGCGCACAGACACGACGTCAGATACAGCCCGATGTTCGTCGGGCTTGTGCGCCGGGCGGTGCCCGTGGGCGGGCTGAGCTGCACATTGTCCGGCGGCAGCCCAGGCCCGCTCAGCGGCACCGCATCCCGGAAAAACGCCCAGGTGTCCCGGGCTAGGTCCTCCAGCATCTGTTTTTCTTCGCCCGCGAACGCGTACGGCTCGTCCTCCAGCCCGTTCTGCACCTGCAGCGGGGCCGTCAAAAACAGCGCCGCCAGCGCCACGGCGGGCAGCGCGAACTCAGGCCGCAGCAGCGCGGGCAGCATCAATATCACAGCCACGCGCCCGGGCGTGGCGAGCATGCCGTCCGCGCCAGTCCGCTCCGCGTCGGCGGCGGTGACCCAGGACAGCAGGTTTTTCCGCGAAAAATACAGCCTGTACAGCGTGCGCACGATCGCGTCGATCACCTGCCAGCACTCCACCGGCAGCAGCGACAGCCTGAGCGCGCAGGAGACCCAATCCCGCCGCCTGAGCCTCGGCAGCGCCAGCAGTGCGGGCACGAACGGGCACACAAGTCCGATCAGCAGCGCAGGCGCGTTGCCCAGCCAAAGCCCCAGCAAAATCAAGACCAGCGCCGCCACGGGCGTCACACTGCGCCTGAGGTTGTCCGCCATCAGGTACGTCGAAAACCCAGGCAGCCCCAGTTTACCGAGAAAGGGCAGCAGCTGCCAGTCGCCCCGGGTCCAGCGGTTCAGGCGGTTGAAATAGCCGCTGGGCGTCTCCGGGAACGCGTCGAACAGCGCCACGTCGCACAGCTGCCCCGCGCCCGCGATCAGGCCCTCCACCAGGTCGTGGCTCAGGATCGCGCCATCCGGCAGCCGCCCCGACAGCGCCGCCTCGAACGCGCCCAGGTCGTAGATGCCCTTGCCGCCGAAGATGCCCTCGCCGCACAGGTCCTGATACACGTCGCTGACGCAGGCGGGATAGCTGGGCACGCCGCCCAGGCCCGCCATCAGCCTGGCGAACCGGTTCAGCCGACCGGGATTCGCCTGCTCCATGCGCGGCGATAGCAGCGCGTAGCCCATCCGCATGCCGCGCTCGGTGCGCGCCCGGTTCAGCGGGTGCGTCATCGCGCCCACCAGCAGGTGCATCGTGCCCGGCAGCATGTACGTGCCCGCGTCCAGGGGCACCACGTACCGGTAGCCGCGCCGGTGCAGCTCGTCCGCCCGCGCGCCCTCCTCCGCGAACTCACCCTCGCCCGTCAGCAGTAGATGGTTCAGCGCCATCAGCGCGCCGCGCTTGCGCTCGTGGCCCATGTAGTTGCCCTGAACCGGGCAGAACACGCGCTCGCGGCACAGGAAAAAGAACCGCTCGCGCTCGCCGCTCCCGTTCATGCGGGCGATGGCCTGCCTGGCGTAGGCCACGATTTCCCGGTCCGCGTCCTCGCGCGGGTTCGGGCCGTCCTTGAGGTCGCCCAGCAGCAGCAGGTCAATGTTGCCGTCCGCCTGCTGCGCGCCCAACGCCTCCAGCTGAGAAAGCACGTCCTTGGCCCGGCCCACGTTCGACAGCAGCGCCGGAATCACGATCAGCGTCCGCGCGTCGTCGGGTACCTCCGAAAGCCGCATCTTCAGCAGCGGATGGGGCCGCACCAGCCGCGCGCAGGCGTGGTTGATGATCGCCGCCGCGTAGTGCCACGCCAGCGGCGCGGCGACGAGCGCACACAGTAGGCTCCTGGTCGCCTCAAAGAAAAGGCTCAGCAGCGCCAGGCCCAGCAGCAGCACCCAACCCATGTACTTGCGGCCGCCCCGGTCAGGCGTCAGCTTTTTCGGGCTGGCCTCCCGCGCGTCCAGGGCACCGCACAGCGCGGCGCGGCCCTCGTCGGTGTACAGATAGCGGCACACGCCGCCCGCCTCACCGCCCTCGGCCAGCGCCACCGCACCCTTCGCCACCGTGACCTCCGAAAGCCCGCAGGCCCTGCTGAGCGCCTGCAGCTCCATGCGCACCGCCGCCTGGGACTCCTCGTCCATCTCGGGATACACCCCCGCCGGGTCCTGCATCAGCAGCTTTTCCGTGCGGCTCAGCGCCTGAAAACAGGGCAGCCAAGGAAGCCGCTCCAGCATCCGCAGCGTGCCACACACATTCGCCAGCAGCAGCCGCTGCATGCCCTGTTCCGCGTGCGCCAGCTGGATCGCCGCCTCCGCGCCCGCCTCGCGCCGCTCCAGGTGCTCCTCCAGCATCTGCCGCGCCTTGGGCATCTCCTGCTCGTGCATGAGTTGCAGCGCGTGCTCATAGAACGAGTTGGACTGCCGCCGCTGGTCGAGGGCGTCCCGGTGCGCGCCCTGCCGGGTCCATTCGGCGGCCTTGGCCCGGTCGCGCTGGGCAGAGACCACGGTCTCTGACACCTGGATGAACAGGTCCACCAGCTCCATCCGAAGCGCCATCGGCGCGGCCCAGATCTCCGCCATCCGCAGCGGCTGCACCTCGTCAAACGCCGCGATGGCCCGGCACAGCAACTGCTCGTCGATGTGCGCGTCCGAGTGCTTCACCAGCTCGCGCATCAGCAGCTGCACCCTGGGCACCCCGCCCACGGCGGGCAGCCGCTCGCCCTTCTGCCGCGAGAGCTGCCGCGCCATCGCCAGCACCAGCCGCGCGTTGTCCGTGAACCACTCCATGGCGGGCGGACGCTCCGTCTCGCCCTCCATCAGCCGTGCAGCCTCAAACGAAAGCGCGCGCAGCAGCCCGGGTCGCACCCCGCGCCCGTCGAGCCGCGCCGCCCCGTCCGGCCTCAGCGTCTGGGGCAGGGTCTTCACATATTCCATCAACGCAACATCGCCGAGCGGCACATCGCGCCGCAGCGCCGTGTTTCGCCTGGGACTTCTCAATGCGATCTCTCCCAACATCAAAAAAATACAACCGTTTGGCTAGTATTGACAAGCCAAGCCGACTGTATTCCGTTGTTGGGTCGTCTCCCCATCCCCCTACTTGTGATACCGCTCCCCCGCCAAAATCTTTTCTGCCCGGTACACCTGCTCCAGCAGCACCACCCGCATCAGCCCGTGCGGGAACGTCATCTTTGAAAACGACAGCCGATAATCCGCCCGCCGCACCACTTCGTCCGCCAGTCCCAGCGAACCGCCGATGACGAACACCACCCGTTTTCCCATGCCCGCCCACTTCGACATCTCCTGGGCCAGCCCCTCAGAGCTCAGCGGTGTCCCGCCGATGCACAGAGCCACCACATGATCCGACGGCCGGATCCGGCGCAGGATCTCCGCGCCCTCCGCCGCCATAATCCGCTTTTCCAGCGCCTCCGACGGCTTCGCGGGCTCCGGCTGGTCCGCCAGCTCGATCACCTCGTACGTCCCGAACCGCGACAGCCGCTTCAGGTACTCAGCGCAGCCCTCGCGCTGCCAGCGTTCCTTCAGCTTGCCCACGCACAGCACGCACCCGTTCATTCGATCACCCGCAGCGCCACCAGCAGGCTGTCCAACATCATCAGTCCGGCGGTCACCAGGCCCGACAGCAGCACCAGCTGCTCCCGCCAGTCGCCCTTCACCCGCTGCGGCTTCGCCACGCCGAAGGGAATCCCGACCGTCTCCCGGTCCGACGACAGCATCAGCAGCAGCACCGCATAGACGACCCCCAGCACCGCCAGCATCAGCAGCGACTGCAGCACGCCCGCCATGCCGCCGATGGCGTAGTACACGCTGACATCCGGGTCCACTGACGCTGTGGGCAGCGCCGCGGTGATCAGCACGATCCCCGCGTTGTGCACGAAGTGATACACCATCGCGGGCAGCACCGAGTCCGCGTTCACCGCGAAGTACGCCATCACCAACCCCAGCAGCAACTGCACCGGGAATCCCTCCACCGACGCGTGCAGCAGCGCGAACAGCGCGCTGGACACCGCCACCGCCCGCGCGGTGCCGTTGCGCTCGTACGCGCCCAAAATCGCGCCACGGAACGTCAGCTCCTCGCACACGGCGGGCAGCACCGCGTAGCTCAGCAGCGCCGCCACCAGGCCCATCGGCCCCGCGCCCACCGAAAGGGCGTTGTCCGTCAGGCGCAGCCCCAGCGCCTGCAGCAGGATGCTCCACAGCGTGCCCAGATGGCTCGACAAAAAAAGCCCCACGAACCCAGCCCCGGCGGCGATCGCCAGGTGCTTGCCCCGGGCCGGGTTCAGGCGCATCGCGCCAAAGGTCTCGGGCCGTCTGCGCCAGTACAGCAGCAGCGGCAGCAGCAGGATCAGCAGCTCGTACACCGCGCCCACATTCGGCCCCAGCGCGGCGTTCCCCAGCCTCGGCGCGAGGAAAACTGCCAACGCCGCCGCCGCAGGCAGCAGCAGGTTGCCCGCGCCCGCCAGCAAAAACAGGCCGTTGGCCGCCATCACCGACGGCCTGGGCCGGTCAAAATACTGCAGCTCCGACCAATCACTCAACAGCCGCACCTCCCGCCTGGAGCGTGAACACGCCGCACAGGCAGTCCCGCCTGGCGATGCTCAGGCCCACCTGCACGCCCGGCTCGATCCCCGCCGTGCGCAGCGCTGACTCCACGGTCAGCAGCGCCAGGTCCGGGTGGTTGTTCTCGTGGCTAAGGTGCCCCAAAATGATGTGCCTTACGCCCCGCTTCACCAACTCCACGCAGGCCCTGCCGCAGTCGTCGTTGGACAGGTGGCCGCGCTTGCCCAGGATGCGCTTTTTCAGGTCGTAGGGATAGCGGCCCGCGTGCAGCATGTCCACGTCGTGGTTCGACTCCAGCAGCAGCACGTCGCAGCCCGCCACCTCGTCCATCCAACCGGGCCGGATGCACCCGAGGTCCGTGGCCACCGCGCACTTGATGCCGCCCAGGTTGAAGCTGTAGCCCACCGGGTCCGCCGCGTCGTGGGGAATGGAGAACGGCATGATGTTCAGCCGCCCCAGGTAAAAGTCGCGGTGCGCCTCGATGACACGCACGTTCTGAGGCGCGATCTTTCCGATCTTTTTTGCCATCCCGACCCAGGTCCCCTGTGTCGCGCAGATCGGCAGGTCATATTTTCGCGACAGCACGCCCACCCCAGCCACATGGTCCGAGTGTTCATGGGTCACCAAAATCCCGTCCAGATCCCGCGGATCCAGCCCGGCAGCCTGCATCTGAGGCAGCAGCCGCACCAGCGACACCCCGGCGTCCACCAGCAAATTCGTGTCCCCCGCCCCCACATACAGCGAGTTCCCGCTGGACCCCGACAGCAGCGGGGCGAATCGTAAATTCATCGTCGGCCCTCCAAGTGTAATGAACAATGAACAATTGATTGTCTGCTGCGCTCCGTTGTCCCAATTGTTAATTATTCATTATCATCCAAATACCCCAACAGCGCACTCCGCACTTCCCTCAGCGTCCCTAGCTCATTCACCCGGCCCCGCATCTGCGCGCTGCCGCGCCCGCCCTGCAGGTACCACGCCACGTGCTTGCGCATCTCCAGCATCGTGCCGCGCTCGCCCCGCACCGGCACCATGGCGTCCATGTGCCGCAGCGCCATCCGCACCCGCGCCGCCATGTCCGGCGGCGAAAACGGCTCGCCTGCGAGCGCCGCACGGATCTCCCGGAAGATCCACGGGTTTCCCTGCGCCGCCCGGCCCACCGCCACGGCGTCGCAGCCGGTCTCCTCGATCATCCGCAGCGCGTCCGCGCCGGAGCGCACGTCGCCGTTGCCGATTACCGGCACCCCCGGCACCGCCTCGCGCACCGCCCGGATCACGCCCCAGTCGGCGCGCCCCTGATAAAACTGCGTCCGCGTGCGCCCGTGCACCGTGATCGCCGCCGCGCCCGCGTCCGCGCAGATTTTCGCCACCTCCACCGCGTTTTGATGGTCCTCGTCCCAGCCCGCGCGGATCTTCACCGTCACCGGCAGCCGCACTCTCCCCACCAGCGCCGACACGATGCGCCCGCACTGCGCAGGCGTCTTCATCAGCGCCGAGCCGTCCCCGTTCGCCACGATCTTGTGCGTGGGGCAGCCCATGTTCACGTCGAGGAAGTCGAACCCCGCGCCCTGCAGCTGGTCCGCCGCCTCCGCCATCAGGTCCGGCTCGTGCCCGAACAGCTGCAGGGCGCAGATGCCCTCCCCAGGACCGCGCATCAGCAGCTCCCGCACCGCCCGGTCGTTGCGGTTCATGTGCAGAAAGCCCTTGGCGCTGACCATCTCCGACACCGCGAACGCCGCCCCCTGCTCAAAGCACAGCGGCCGGAAACAGGCGTCCGTCACCCCCGCCATGGGCGCCAGCCCCGCCCCGACCGGGATTTCTATGTTGCCGATTTGCATGGGTGCTCCTCATCATATCGTCATCCTTCAATTCGCCGTCATCCTGAGCGAAGCGAAGGACCTTCCTCAAGCTGGAAGAAGGTCCTTCGCTTGCGCTCTGGATGACGGCAGGAGGCCACCGCCGCGCCTACTGTGCTACCGCCGTCGGGCTCAGCGTGGGCTTTGGCGCGGGCGTGGTGTCCACGATCACCTGGGTCTGGCGCATGCCCGCGATTTTCCACTGGCCGTTCACGCGGTACAGCTCCATCTGGTACCGTCCGCCCTGCCAGGCGGGCGGGGTGGACGAGATTTTCCCGGCCTTGACCAGCGCCGATTTGCCGGACGCCACACTGCCCTTGATGTTGTTGACCCGGTACACGATCGTCGCCTGCGCCACGTCCTCCCACGGCCAGCTCCACACCCATTCCAGCGTCACTTCCGACTCGAATCCGGTGATCTTGTAGTTCAGGTACGGCGATTCCGGCGAAAGCCCGATCCGCAGCGCCTCGTCGTTGTCCAAAAACTCCATGCGGAAAAACTCGTTCAGGTAGCCGGACTGCTCACGGTCCGCCGTCAGGATGATCTCCGTGCGCTCCTTCATGCCGTCCGACAGCAGCACATAGATGTTCGCCGCGTTCATCGCCAGATAAAACGCCAGAATAAACAGCGCCGCGATCAGGCTGAATACCAGCAGCTTCGACGCAATGAACCACAGGAACCGGCGGATGTATTTCACAGGCAGTACGCTCCACTCGCAATAATCCATTCAATTATACGCGCAAAAAGTTAAGGTTTGAGGTGATTTACCGGGACCGGACGAAATGTGCGGTGCGCAGCTACTCCGCCTCGTCCATGGAGCTGAGGATCTCGCGCATGGAATCGATCATCTGCTCGTCCTGCATCCTGAACTTAAACTCCACCCGGCGGCTCGACTCCGCGTCCTCCAGTCCCTGCGCGTCCGTTCTCAACACCGAGAACGACCGCCCGTTCGCCGTCCCGATCTTCCTGAGCTTCTGCTTCATCCTCAGATCCAGATGCCTGTTCTCGTCGCTCAGCACATAGCTCATCACGTTCAGCGCCCGCTCCTGGCTCAGCTTCAGATTGTCCAGGTAGTTCCCCGTCGAGTCCGTGTGGCCCTCGATGATGATCTCCGAGATACTCTGCTCCCGCTCACCCTGCAGCAGCACGCCCAGGTACACCGGCAGGAATTGATCCAGCACCGCCTTGCCGCCGTCCTTCAATTCGCTCTTGCCCACGTCGAACAGCACGCTGGCGTCCAGCGCGATGGAGCCCTGCGCGTCCACATTCGCCTTGACGTTCGCCTTTCGCAGCGCGTCGCCCAGGCTCTTCACGATCTGCGCCCGGACCCCCACCAGCGCGTCCAGCTTCAGCTGCTGGTCGTCCAGCTTCGCCTGCTGGCTGTCCAGCTTCAGCTGCTGGCTGTCCACCAGCGTCCGCGCCGCCTGCAGGTCCTCCTCGCGCATCGACAGCAGCGCCAGCGCGTCGTCCAGGCTCTTGCGCTGGTCCGCCAGCGACTTTTCGGCCTCCTCCTGGGCCTGCTTGGTCAGCAGCAGCTGGTACTGCTGCTGGGCCAGCACCTGCTCGGACTCCGTCAGCTTGCCCTGGCTCTGCTGCAGTTCCCGGTCCTTGGCCGTCAGCGCCTGATCCTTCGTCTCCAGCTCCACCTGCTTTTGGTCCAGCAGCCCTGACTGGCGCATCAGCTCCGCAGTCTTCAACTCCAGCATGTCAAAGTACTGGTACACGCTGTAGAACATGACCAGCACGAACACCAGCACCAGCGCGCTCATCAGGTCCGAGAACGTGAGCCAGAATCCGTTGTTTTCGCGCGGCTTGTACTTGCCGCGCCGCAGGTATTTTCGGGCCATCTGGGGCACCTCCTACCGGTGGACCAGCTGGTCCACTGCGTCGTCCAGCGCGGCCTGGCAGCGCCTGAGGGCGTCCGTCAACCGGTCCGCCTGGTTCGCGTACAGCGATGCGGAGCTGTCCAGCAGGTCCGGCAGGCGCTCGATGTTGCCCTTCACATCCTGGACCATCCACGCGAACTGCTCCACCGCCTTGTTGGTGTTCTCGAAGAACTGGTTGTACGTGCGGTCCATGTCCCTGTTGATGCCGGAGATCAGCTTTTTCTGGCTGTCCGCCAGCGCGTCCGCGCCGGCCTTAAGCTCCTTCGCCACGCTGGACATGGACGCCTTTGTGTCGGCGATGTCGCCGGAGAACCGGGTCATGAACGCGTCCGCCGAGCCCTGGAAGGTGTCCATGGCCTTCACGATTTCGGTCTGCAGCTTGCCCACCGACTGCAGGTACCCGTTCTGCTGGCGGGCGATGATCTCCAGGTGCTCCACATTGGCGGCGATCCGGGCGTAGCCCTCGTCCACCATCTGGTAGCTGGCGTTGAGCTTGGTCATGTAGTCGTCGAACTTGCCGAGCATGCCCTCCGTCAGCCGCTGCACCTGCACCAGGTCCGTGGACATGTGCCGCAGGCCGTTGACGGTGGTGGTGATCCCCTGCTGCAGCCCCGCGCTGATACGGTTCGTGGACTCGATGGTGGCGCCGAGCTCTGTGAACTGGTGGTTCAACGTCTCGTTCATGGCGGCCATGAACCGCTGCACCATGGTGTCGATGGCGCGCATCTGGTCGCGGGTGGTGAAGTTGATGAAGTCGTCCAGCGAGCGCTTCACGGGCGCGATGGACTTGTCGATGGCCGCCGCCAGCCGGTCGGTCATGGGGCCGGTGATGTCCTGGGCCATGGCCTGGATCAGGCTGGTCTGCTCCTGCTGATAGATGGCCAGCTGGGTCAGCGGGTCCACGGACTGCACGCCCGCGTGGCGGCTCATGGCGGCGTAGAAACCCTCCAGCGCGTTCAGCGCGGAGCCGTTGGCGATGCGGATCAGCAGCGTGGCGGCGATGGACCCGATCACGCCCACGATGCTGGTTAAAAAAGCGTACTGCATGCCGGGCACCAGTTGCCGGATGGCCGCCATGACGGCCTCGCTATTGGACAGGTCGAACCCGCGCAGGCCGGAGGTGATGCCGATCAGCGTGCCCAGAAAGCCCAGCGACACCATCAGCCCCGGCATCGCCTCGCCCAGCGTGGCGCGGCCTGGGCCGTAGATGGCGGTGTCCTCGTTGATGTAGTCCTCCACCGACGACGGGTTGTGGAACTCGCCGTCCGCGAACAGCAGGTTGTTCAGGTACTCACCCCAGTGGGGCATCAGCGGGCCCTGGCCCAGGAACTTTTCGTCCTGGAAAACCTGGCGGTTGTCGCCCTTTTTGATGAGCTTGGCCGCCCTGCGCAGCATGCGTTTGGAGTTCATGACGGGGAGCACGCATTTGAAGATGCACACGATGAACAGCACCGCGATGGCGGCATAGACCAGGAAGTTCACCGCGTCCGACATGAACTGTGTCTGCAAGTAGGTCCAGATAGCGTCCATCTGAGCGCCTCCTTTGCCGGGAATATACCAGTAACGATTAAGACGCATTCTGGATGCCGTTGGTTCAATCTGGGGAAAAGCAGCGCCAGAACAAAGCGAAGCGACACCAGGGGGTCCAGGGGGATTTAATCCCCCTGGCAGGAGGTCTCGGAGGGCAGCGCCCTCTGAGCCCCGTGAGGGCGTCACCCCGCGCGCCTGAATCCATAGTGGGTGACGAACAGTGCGTCCACAGCGTACGCGGGTAGGACCCACCCGTTGCAGGCGCGCGGTGCAAGCGAGGCGAGCCCATGAGCCGCCAGGCGAATGCGTGAGCGAGCCCGTGGCCTGGGGACTCCTCACTCCACCTCTCGTGACCGCCCATCTGGCCACCCCTCACCGGTGTCGCCTCACGGCTCACCGGCATCTGCAAGTTACTGTCCGCGCGCCTGCACCGGGTTGGCCCACCGGGCTTTGCACTGATTCGGAGGGAGGTGCTTCCAACGAAAGAAATGGCGCGCGGGGTGAGAAAGAGGACGGGTGGCGCACTGGCTTCCGTCCTCTGCCATTTGCTGGTGCTCAGAGGGCACTGCCCTCCGAGACCTCCCGCCAAAGGGCCTGAGGCCCTCTGGACTCCCCATTGTCGCTTCGCTGTCCATCTGCCCGCTTACTTGATCAAGTCGTCGATGAAGGACTGCATCTCGTCGTACTTGGCCTCCACGTCCCGCAGCAACTGCATCTGCGCGTGGGCCCTGACCAAATTGTGGCGCGGCGACTTCACCTTGAAATACAGATCCCCGTCAATATAATCCGTCAAAAACCGCATCGCCAGCTCGCACGTCAGCACCTTCACGCCCAGCGGCAGCAGCTTCAACTCGCCCTTCGTCAAAAACCCGTTCGTCTCCTCCACAAACCCCTGCGTGAACAGCTTGAACTTCTCCATGTCCAGCTGGATCTTCGACGTGTCCGGCTCGTCCTCCGCGGCAGTCGATGCCCCGAACCGGATCGCGTCCCCAAAGTCGTACAGCACCGAGCCCGTCATCACCGTGTCCAGGTCGATCACGCACAGCGCCTTGTCCGTGGCGTCGTCGATCATCACGTTGTTGATCTTCGTGTCGTTGTGCGTCACCCGCAGCGGCAGCTCGCCCGTCTTCAGCCGCTTTACGATCTCGTTCATCATACGCCTGCGCTGGAAAAAGAACTCGATCTCCTCTTCCAGGTCGTCCGCCCGGCCCGCCTTGTCCTCCGTCGCCGACTCCACGAACGTGCAGAAACGCTTCGTCGTGTTGTGAAAGTTCGGGATCGTGTCCACGACCTCCGCCGCCGGGAAGTCGATCAGCCGCCGCTGGAACTCGCCGAACGCGCGGCCCGCCTCGTAAAAGTGCTCCGGCTTTTCCACCGCGTCGTACGCCGTGGCGTTCTCGATGAACCGGTACACCCGCCAATAATCGCCGTCGCTGTCCAGGAAAATCAACTCGTCCTGTTTCGTGGGGATCAGCTCCAGCACCTTCCTGTCCGGGTCGATGCCGTCCCTGCACAGGCTCTGCTTGACGTGATTCGTCACCCGGTCGATGTTGGCGGTCACCACGTCCGGCCGCTTGAACACATACCCGTTGATCCGCTGCAGCGTGTAGTGCCGCGGCTGGTCGCCGTCCCTGTACTCCAAGTGGTACGTATTGTTGATGTTCCCGGACTGCAGCTCCGTCACATTCTGATACTCGCCCTCGAACCGGAACACGGGCAGCACGTGCTTGATGAGATTATAGATCATGCGCTTTTCCCCAATCGCACAGGCCAATTGGCCTTTAGTCGAAGCGATTATAACATATCGGTAACGAAAAAGAAAGAGCCAGTCTCAGCCGCCACCGCCCCCCGCCGTCATCCATCGCTACGCTACGGACCTTCTTCAAGCTACAAGCATCAAGTATGAGGAAGGTCCGTAGCGTAGCGATGGATGACGGCGGGGGTAGCAAACCCCACACCAACTGTGCTATAATACCCCCGACATTCCCTGAAAGGCTCGGTGATACCATGATGACCACCGCCACACAGCAACTGGACCGCATGATCGCCTTCGCGCTGGCGCACGCATTCCTCGATCCCGGCGACGCGCTGTTCGCCCGCAACCTGCTGCTGGATGCCGCCGGGCTGCTGGCGCCGGAGCCGGGCGAGCCCGACCACTCGCCCCTGCCGCCCACGCTGACGCCCATCCTCACCGCCCTGTCAGGCCTCGCGGTGGAAAAGGGGCTCATCGAGGACACCCAGGACGTGCGCGAGCGCTATGCCGCCAGGCTGTGCGGGCTGCTGACCCCCGCGCCCAGCGCGATCCGGGACCGGTTCTTCGCCCGCTATGACGCGGAAGGCCCCGAGGCCGCCACCGACTGGTTCTATCGGCTCTGCCGCGACTGCGACTACATCCGCGTGGACCAGATCGCCAAAAACCAGCTGTTCATCGGCCAGTCGCCCTACGGCGAGCTGGAGATCACCATCAACCTGTCCAAGCCCGAAAAGGACCCCCGTGACATCGCGGCCGCGCTGCTCGCGCCGAAGATGGGGTATCCGGAGTGCATGCTGTGCGTGGAGAATCCGGGCTACGCGGGCCGCACGGGCTTCCCCGCCCGCCAGAACCACCGCATGATCCCGCTGTCGCTGAACGGCCAGCCATGGCACCTGCAGTACTCGCCCTACCTCTACTACGACGAGCACTGCATCGTGCTGAACGAGCGCCACACGCCCATGCACGTGGACCGCACCAACATGGAGCACATGGCCGCGTTCGTGGACCTGTTCCCGCACTACTTCATCGGTTCCAATGCCGACCTGCCCATCGTGGGCGGCTCCATCCTGACCCACGACCACTTCCAGGGCGGGCGCCACGTATTCCCCATGGATAGGGCTGGCGCGCTGAGAAAGCTGGTCGCGCCTGTCGATGGTGTGCAGGCCGAGATCGCCAACTGGCCCATGAGCTGCATCCGCCTCAGCGGCAAGGACAGGCGAGTGCTGCTGGACCTGGGTGAGTCGATGCTCGGTGCCTGGCGCCAGTATTCCGACCCCGAACGCGGCATCCTGGCCCACACGGACCAGCCCCACAACACCATCACGCCCACTCTGCGCAAGGACGGCGACATCTACCGCCTCAACCTGGTGCTGCGCAACAACCGCACCTCCGCGGAGCACCCGCTGGGCATCTTCCACCCCCACGCGGACCTGCACCACATCAAGAAAGAAAACATCGGCCTGATCGAGGTCATGGGCCTGTTCATCCTGCCCGGCCGCCTGCTCACCGAGCTGGACGCCCTGGCGGGCTACCTCACGGGCGAGCTGGACATCCATTCTGCCCCCGCCCCAAAGTCACCGCTGGAGCAGCACTACCCCTGGGCCAAGCAACTGGCCGCCCAGTACGGCACCGCCCTGTCCAAGCAGGCAGCCGATCAGGCCATCCGCGACGCCCTGAGCAAAAAATGCACCCGCGTCCTGGAGGATGCGGGCGTGTACAAACTCGACGAAGCCGGCCAGGCAGGGCTGATGCGGTTCTTGGAGTCGGTGGGGTATCGTTAAGGCGACACCGCGTCATCCGCCCCTCCGCCGTCATCCTGAGCGAAGCGAAGGACCTTCTTCAAACTTAAGCATTCAGTTTGAAGAAGGTCCTTCGCTGCGCTCAGGATG
>JAVBUD010000056.1:0-62178 GCA_031555755.1 Eubacteriales bacterium
GCAGCTGGCGCAGCAGGTCCATGTTTTCGCCGCTGAGGGCGGACACCGACACGATCTGGTCGAACCCGATGTCCGACAGCGTGGCGAGCTGGGGCATGAGCTGTTCGGGCTTCACCAGGTCCACTTTGTTCACCGCCAGGACTTTGGGACAGTTCATCTTCGCGATCTCGTCGATGACCGCGCGGTCGCCCGCGCCGATGTGCTGCGCGTCCACGACCACCAGCACCGCGTCCACGCCGTCCCGGGCGTCCACGGCCGTCTTGACCATGTAGCTGCCAAGTTTTGTGCGCGGCTTGTGCAGGCCCGGCGTGTCCACGAACACGAGCTGCCAATCGTCGCCCTGGGCGACGCCCATGATCTTGCTGCGCGTGGTCTGCGGGCGGTCGGACACGATGGCCACTTTTTCGCCCACAAAATGGTTCATAATGGACGATTTGCCCACGTTCGGGCGGCCAACGATGGCCACGAAGCCGGATTTGAAGGGGGTGGTGTTCAAGGGGTTGTCCTCCTGTACATGACGTTTACCTGATCCGAGCGGCGGTGCGGGCGGGGGTGGAACCCCGCCCCTACGACCTCAAACGCAATGGGCCGTAGGGGCGGACTTCCACGCCCGTCCGCCTCGCTGTCATAGGTCGTTGGGCCCGAACGCTCGGGGCAGCAGCGCCGACAGCGGCACCACTTCGTACTCGCCCGTGTCCACCGCGCCGCAGATCACCTGCAGCCCGCCGCCGCTGAACTCGTACAGCACCTGCCTGCATATGCCGCACGGCCACGCAGGTGCGGCTTTGCCGACCACGGCGACCTTGATAAACCGCTTTGCGCCCTGGCTCACGGCCGCACACACGGCGGCGCGCTCCGCGCAGATTGTGGCGCCGAAGGACGCGTTTTCGATGTTGCAGCCGTCAAACGCGCGCCCATCGTCCGCCAAGATGCACGCGCCGACAGAAAAATGCGAGTACGGCGCGTACGCCTGCTCCAGCGCCGCGCACGCCCGGTCGAACAGCTCGCGGTCGGTCATAGGATCTGCCTCCTCAAGTTCAGTTGCGCCATGACGCGCTCCTCTTTTTCGCGCATCACGGCCTTGTCCGCGTCGTCCTCATGGTCGTAGCCCATCAGGTGGAACATGGCGTGCACCGCCAGATAGCACAGCTCGCGGTCCAGGCCGTGGCCGTATTCCTCCGCCTGCCGCCGGGCCGTGGGCAGCGAGATGGCGAAATCGCCCAGGTGCACAAGGCCAGTCTCCGGGTCCCGCTCGCGCCGCAGCCGTCTCTCGGCGTCCTTGGCGGTCTGGCCGGGCCGATACTGCACCGACGGGAAGCTCAGCACGTCCGTGGCGCGGTCCAGGCCGCGGAACTCACGGTTGATGCGTTGGATCTCCTCGTCGCTGACCAGCCGCCCAAAGGCCACGGCGTCGGGGATGCCCTCCTCGCGGCAGCACAGCGCGCTCGCCGCGTCCAGTTGCGTCTGCAGGCTGGCCGGCGCGCCGCCCACTTCGATCTGCAGCACGATCATGATTCGTCCTCTTCCTGCTGCTCGCCGTCCGATGTGGGTTCCTGCTCCAGGAAGGTCGCGGCGGCCTCGCTCTGCATGGGGTCGGGCACGGGCGCGGCTTCGGGTGGGAGTGCGACCCCGACGGCGGGTTCGGATGTGGGTTGGTCCTTTGCGGCAATGGCCGGCTCGAGCACCGGCTCCTCGATGCGCTTGCGCTCGGGGATGTCCACCGTGGGGTACTCAATCCGCTCATGGAAAACACCGCCCAGCACGGTCAGGAACGCCTCGCAGATCAGGTTCAGGTCCCGGAACGTGAGGCTGCAGCGGTCCAGCTGGCCGTCGTCCATCTTGCTGCGGACCAGGCGCTGGATTAGCGCCGACAGCTTGTCTGGCGTGGAGTCGGTCATGGCCCTGGCGGCGGCCTCGATGGTGTCCGCCAGCATGACGATGGCGGCCTCCTGCTTTTCCGGGCGCGGGCCGTCGTATCGGAAGTCCGCCACGTTCACCTCGCCGCCCTGCTTTGTAGCCTTATCGTAGAAGAACAGCACCGGCGTGTCGCCGTGATGCTGCAGGATGATCTCAATGATCGCGCCGGGCAGCCGCGCCTTCTGGCCCATCTCCGCGCCGTCGCGGGTGTGCGCGGTCAGTATCGCGGTGGAGACGCGGGGATCGGTGCGGTCGTGAGGGTTGTCGTTGATCTGGTTTTCCTTGAAGTACAGCGGGCGCTTGAGCTTGCCGATGTCGTGATAGTAGGAGCCGACCCGGGCCAGCAGCCCATTCGCGCCGATGGCATTGGCGGCAGCCTCGGACATGTTCGCCACGATCATCGAATGGTGATAGGTGCCCGGCGCCTCGATCATCAGCCGCCGGATCAGCGGCTGGTTCGGGTTCGCCAGGTCCAGCAGCTTCGGCCCGGTGTCCAGGTTGAAGATCCATTCCAGCGCGGGCTGAAGCCCGATGGCCAGCACGGCGGAGAGCACGCCGCTGGCCGCCGCGTAGCCCGCCCAGTTCAGCATGTTCTGCAGGTCCACGCTGTTGATCAGCGCCACAGCCACTGTGCACGCGGCGCTGACCGCCGCCGCCGCGATGCCCGCCATCAGCACCGACAGCCGCTGCCGCCGCGAGCGGATGATGACCACCGCCGCCGTGCCAGCGATGAACGATGTGAGGATGACGGAGAACATGGTGGACGTGAACATGCCGCTGTCCGCCGAGGCCAGCAGGCCCGTGAGCACCGACAGCACCAGGTTCGTGATGATCGCGAGCCGCGATTTCAACAGCAGCGTGGTCAGGATCGCGCCCAGCACCACGGGCATCAGATAGGAGCTGATCGGGCGCACCATCATGGAAAAGCCCACCACGATGATGCAGATCACGCACAGCAGCACCAGCTTGACTGGGTCAGAGGCGATCTCCTTCTCGAATGTCAGCAGATACACGGCGATGGCCATCGACAGCAGCAACAGCAGCAGGCCGATGCCCACATACAGCGTGATGTCCACCGCGCGGTCCTTCAGCATGCCCAGCGAATCCAGCATCACCAGCTGCGGCTCGGTGATGACCTCGCCTGCGCGCACGATGTTCTGGCCCTTCTTGTACAGCACCGGCTGCACGTCGTCGCGGGCCTTTTCCCGGTTCTGCTCGGTGGTCTCGATGTCCAGCAGCATGTTGGGCCTGAGGAACGGGCGCGCGACCCGCAGGCAGGCGTTCACCACGTCCGCGGGCTCTTCGGCTGTGACCAGGTCGCGCCGGATGGTGTTCACGGTCTCGTCCTCCTGGCCTTCGATCAGGCGGCCGTTGAGGGTGTCCCGCACGCGCTGCAGCACTTCTTCGGTCAGCGTCTCCAGCTCCAGCTCGTCCGACTCCACCAGCGCCCGGACCTCGTCGTCGGTCATGGGGTATTCCCGCGTGTCCGCGCCTACGGCCATGAGCTTTACCCTGGCCTGGGCGATGACGGCGGGCGTGGCCTCAGAAAGCAGTTCGCCGTCCATCGCATAGCGCAGTTGGGGCAGCGTGTCCACCTCCACCATCGCGGACTCCAGCGCCGCCATCACTGAAGGCATGATCGAGTCGTCGCTGTTGTAGGACGGCTTCACGGCCCGCTCGGCCTCGTCCCGCAGCTTTTCGGTGGTGACGGTGTCCTCCACGTCCTTGGACGCTGTGATCGTGTTTTTCGCCACTTCGCCGGGCTTGAGGTCATATCGCTCCGGGGCCACGGACATGCTGATCATGCCGAACAACACCACATAGGCCGCGACCGCCACCAAGAGCGGCGCGAACGCGGGCTGGCGTTTCTGGATATTTGGCATAAATTTCGGCATGGGTGGCACCTCCTGTCTCGCTCAAGTGGTGCGTCGAGGCGGCGAGGGCTTGCCCTCTGCGCCCTGACGCCTAATAGTGCCTCCGCTCAGGCTTGTACTTGTCGTAAGCCCGCACGATCGCCTGCACCAGGTCGTGGCGCACCACGTCCCGGTTCGTGAGCTGGCAGATGGCGATGTCCGGCACATTCTTCAGCACCTCGGCGGCCTCCACCAGTCCGGAGATCTTCCCGCCCTGCAGGTCGATCTGGGTCACGTCGCCGGTGATGACCATCTTGCTGCCCATGCCCATGCGGGTCAAAAACATCTTCATCTGCTCGGGCGAGGTGTTCTGGGCCTCGTCCAGGATGATGAAAGCGTCGTTCAGGGTGCGCCCGCGCATGTACGCCAGTGGCGCGACCTCGATCGCCCCGCGCTCCACCAGCCGTTGATAGCCCTCCATGCCCATCATCTCGTACAGCGCGTCGTACAGCGGGCGCAGGTACGGGTCCACCTTCTGCTGCAGGTCGCCGGGCAAAAACCCCAGCTTTTCGCCGGCTTCGACGGCGGGGCGGGTCAGGATGATCCGCTCGATGTCCTTGTTCTTCATGGCGACCACGGCCATGGCGATGGCCAGGTAGGTTTTCCCCGTGCCCGCCGGGCCGATGGCGAAGGTGCAGGTGTTTTTCTTGATGGCGTCCACATAGGTCTTCTGACCCAGCGTCTTGCACTTGACCTGCTTGCCACGGTAGGTGATGGCGATCACGCCGTGCATGATCTCGCCGATGCGGTCCACATTCCCCTCCCGGGCCAGTTCGATGGCGTAGCGGATGCGCGTGCGGTCCACGGGGTCGCCCCGGGAGGTGATCTCCATCAGCTTAACCAGCACCGACTTGCACAGCTCGGCCTTGTCCTCCTTGCCGACGATGGCGATCTCGGTGCCGTGCATGAACAGCTCCACGTCCAGCTCGTGCTTGATCAGGTCCACATTTTCGTCGCGCAGCCCGAACAGGTTGATGAACTGGTCCGGCGACTCAATTTCGATGGTGGTTTTGTAGTTGTTGTCCAGGCCCGCGGCCCCGATCTCCAGGTTCAGTTCGGTCATTTCCAATCAATTGCCCTCCATGGCCAGTGCGCTGCGGCTGACGGCGATGTTCTGGCGAACTTCGACGACTGCGCGTGCGCGGATTACGTCACCTTCTATCATACTATAATCTGTCCATTTGTCAACAATTTCAGCACCGGACGGTACGTTCGCCAGCGCATTTTCCATGGATGTGGCCGACAGTTCGGCCTTCAGGGCAGCGATCTCGATGGATTTTTGGACCGGCGCGGTCTCGATGTGGGCGGTGCGCCGGATCTGCAGCGGCAAAAACAGCCCGCCGACGGGCAGAATTTGCACCTCCGCCCGCTCGGACGCATAGCTGTGGCCGCGCACCAGCGGCACCGTGTAATCGAACAGCCGCAATTCCGACTCCAGCGACAGGTTGCCCGTGGGCAGCAGTTCCTGGTAGTTCGCACTGCCCTCGGCATAGGCCGTGATCCAGCTGCGCCCCACCGCAGAGCCCAGCGCACACACGCCGCGCACGGCGTCGCCGGTGACCTTTTCCTGGCCGCGAATCAGCAGCTGCCCCTTTTTTACCGTGTCGCCGGGCTTCACGGCAGCCACGCCCGCCAGCGCGTCGATGTTCAAAATGATGGCGTCGTCCTTGGCCACCAGGTCCCGCGCGGCGTCCGGGTCGTACAGCTCCGGCCGGGGCAGCTCGTGCACGGCGGTGATCTTCAGCCGCACGCCGTCGAGCCGTGCGCCGATGAATGCGTAATCGCCCAGCGCCACGTAGAGCGAGTCCTCCAATCGGCGCGTGTTGATGGAGGACAGCGGCACGCCGGGCCGCACGCCCAGCGATTTGAGCGTGGGCGCGAGGATGTCCGGCGCGTCCGGCGGCAGCTGGATCAGCCACAGCCGCGACAAAAAAAGCCAAGCAAGCGCCAGCGCCAGCGCCACGGCGACGGGCAGCGACGGGCGGTCCAAGATCATCGCCTTGACTCGGCTCATCCCGAATGCGCCCAGCACGGTCAGGTCCTGCTTGTACGTCTCGGCCAGCCGCATCAGCGTTTTCGCGTCCTGTTCCGTGGCCTCGAACCGCACCTCGCGCGGGCCTGCGCGGCGCACATTGTGAAGCGCGACGCCGTCCTGCAGCGCGCGCCCGATGAACTTTTCCGTCATGAGGCCGCGCAGGCGCAGCCTGACGTCCGCGGGCATGCTCAGACACCGCCCTTCGGCGCGGGTAGCTGGACCGCCTGGATGTCCCCGCGCACGGTGAGCGCATCGGGCCGCACCTCGCTCAGCAGCAGGTTCGCGCCGGTGATGGTGAGGACCCCCTGGCGGGTCATGAGGCGGATGCAGTCCTCCGTGAACGCCACGACGCCGGTGTGGTTTTCGATCATGGCGCGGCGGCCGCCGGCGAGGATAATGCGGGGAAGTTGGCCCGACGCTTCGTCGAGCCATTCGAGGGCCGGAAAAGCGGGCCGCAGGGGTTTGATGCGGACAGTTTTGGGCACGGATGCACCACCTCCCGTCCACTGTATGCGGAGGCTTGCCTGTCCATGAACGATGAAATGGTGATGGTGTGCTGGGCGCTGAACCTTCCATCCACAACCCCGTCGCCTTCCAAATGCGGTCATCCTGAGCGCAAGCGAAGGACCTTCCTCAAACTTTCATCCATTTCGTTTGAAGAAGGTCCTTCGCTTGCACTCAGCATGACCGCGTTGGGGCAGATCACATCAATTTACGCCTCAATCGGCTTCGCATTCGCCAACAGGTATTTCTCCGCCGCCTCGCACCACAGCCCGTTGTTCGCCGCGCAAAGCTTCGCCAGCTCCGCAAACAGCGGCTCGTCAATCTTCCCAAAGTCCTCAATCGCCGTCAGCGGCATGCTGATCCCCGTGTAGATCAGCTTCTTCCCGCCCGGAATCTTCGGCAGGTTCAGCGTCGCCTCCGCCGTGGCGTCCAGCCCGCCGATGTGCGTCACCATGCCCGCCGGGTTCAGCGTGCCCTCGGCGATCATCTCCAGCGACTCCAGCATGTCCTGAGTGTTCCCGCCGCTGGTGCCCACGATGTGCGTGGACGCGTAGTGCACATTGTAGAAGTTGAACATCGCGCTGAGGTTCGGGTTCGTGGGGCCCGCAAAGAAGTTCAGGCAGCCGTCGTGGGCCAGCACCTTGTCGCCCTGCTCGATCACCGCAGGCACCGGCGCGAAGACCAGCACGTCGTCATAGCCGTGGCCGTCCGTCAGCGCCAAAAGCTCCGCCACCGGGTCCTCGCCGGACGTGTTCTTGTAGATCAGCTTCACGCCGTGTTTCTCGGCCTCCTCCACCGTGTAGATCGACGCCGCGCGGTCCAGCCTCATTTGGTCGATGTCCGTCACCACCAGCAGCCCGGGTTTCCTGGGGCAGTGGATCGCGTAGTCGATGGCGCCCAGCCCCATCGGGCCCGCGCCCGCCAGGATCACCATGTTGCCGCCCTCTTTGATGCCCATGTCGTGCTCGTACACGCCCGCGCGGGTGTGATACTGGGCGTGGAATGTGCCCACGATGCAGGAAAGCGGCTCCGCCAGGCTGCCGTAGAAGAACGCGTCCGCCTTGTACGGCAGCAGGCAATTCATCTCCATGACCTCCTGCGGCAGGATCACATAGGTCGCCGCGCCACCGCAGTGGGGATAGGCGTAGCCGGGCGTCGCCATGCTGCCCTTGTAGTTCAGCGCGGGCTGGATGCCGAACTTGTCGCCGGGCCGGAACTTGTCCGCCCACTTGCTGCCCACCTCGACGATCTCGCCGCAGAACTCGTGGCCGATGATGATCGGGTTCGCCCCGATGTCCTCCGGCACGCGCTTGTGGGCGCTGCCCTGGATCGCCGCCTTGTAGCTGGACATGCAGATGCTGTCCGAAATGACCTTCACCAGAATCTCGTCGTCCTTGATCGCCGGAAGCTCAAAGCTCTCCATGCGCAGATCGTTGACGCCATACAGGCGCACGGCGGTGGTTTTCATGATGGTTGCCCTCCTATCGATGTTCGGGTCGTAGGGGCGGCACTCCTGTGCCGCCCACACCTCGTTACGTCAACTGCTGTCCGCCCGTCACGTTCAGCGCCTGTCCCGTCATATAACTCGCCTCGTCACTCAGCAAGAACACCATCAAATTCGCCACGTCCTCGTACTGACACCCGCGCTTCATCGGCACCTGGTTGATGTATTTCTCGCGGATCTTTTCCTTCGTGGTGCCCTGGTTCCGCGCGTACTGCTCGTACAGCGAGTTCACCCACAGCGGCGAGTCCAGCAGGTTCCCCGGGCAGATGCTGTTCACCCGGATCGCGTCCTCCGCCAACTCCAGCGCCAGAGACTGCGTCAGCCCCACGCCGCCGAACTTGCTGGCCGCATAGGCGCAGTTTTTCGCACTGCCCTTTTTCCCGGACTTGGAATTGATCTGCACGATGGACCCCTTGCCGTTCTGCTTCATCCACGGCACCACGGCCTTGCAGGTGTTGAAGTAGCCGTTCAGGTTCACGTCTACGACCTTCGCGAACTGCTGCGGCGTCATCTCTTCAATCGGGTTCGAAATCAGGATCGCCGCATTGGCGACCAGCATGTCGATCCGCCCCCACCTGTCGATCGCCGCCTGCGCCATGGCCTCGCAGTCCTCGAAGCTTGCCACATTGACCTTCACCGCCGCCGAGTCCTTCAGCTGCGCCGCAGTCTGCTGCGCCGCGTCAAAATTGAGGTCCGCCACCAGCACCTTCGCGCCTTCGTCCGAAAGCCGGATCGCCAGCGCCTCCCCCAGCCCCTGCGCCGCGCCCGTGATCACGACCACCTTGTCCAAAAGCCGCTCATTCATCGATCCGCTCAGCTCCTTGTCGTCGTTCCTTTTGCTGTCACAATTATAGCACCTGTTGCCAACTGCTGCAATGTGTGATTGGTAAAATGGGATGGCAAATTGGAAACAGGACGAGGCACGACCGCTGATGCGGGCGGCGGGGGCAAGCCCCCGCCCTACAAGACCTACCCAAGGCCCCACTGTGCGTCGGCTCGCCCGCTCCCCCTCCCTCGCCCCCTCCGTCATCCTGAGCGCAGCGAAGGACCTTCCTCCATCCAGAAGAAGATCCTTCGCCGCGTCTTGTATGATCACTAGGTTATCTATAACACCTGTGGATTGCCAATGTGACTACTGCCGCGCGCGCTCATGCGCTGGGTACCGTGGCCCTCAGCGCCGCAGCATTTTCCTTGAGCGACTCCACGAACGCCGAATAGGGCGTGATCGGATTGTGAATGGCGTCCGTCAATCTGCCCAATCGCTTGATCAGGTCTTCATTCTCATAGACACGATCGCCCATGATATACAGCTCTCTGACGTACATCAATTCTTCATATTGATAACCAAGCATCGCCTCAAAATCCTTCTGCACTGCCGCATCCTGATCAATGCGCTCAACATCCACATTGTCAATGATCTCGCAGATTGAGTGGATTCTACCTTCAATCCCAGATTGATGAGACCGGATGAAAGACTCGATATCGGCAGTCAGCTTCGGCATCCGCCATTGATAGACCGCGAATGCCGATAGGGCAATGAAGGCGAGGATGATTGTAAACATTTGTCACTTCTTCATCAGTGATCGCATCCTTGAAACAAATATACCTCTTCGATCTGCATGAGACTTTCAGACAACAGGACAGCCATGCTTCCTTCGGGCATTTCCGCGTCCTCATGGGGGTTATTAATTACATAACCTATCTTGATTCCACGAGGATAAGTTTTGTCATTGCCAGATGTTACCACCATATCTCCGGGTTCGGAATTGGAATTTGTGGGTAAATACAGGATTGTAGTATCCACATGATCTCCCGATTCTTCGGTCATCAAAATACCTTGATCGTATGTCCTTCTAACCTCACAAGTGACAGAACTGCTCTGATGCAGAATTGTGTGCACTTCAGCAGAGGTTCGATCAACGCTGCTGACATACCCTACTAACCCACTTTTTGAGATTGCAATCATACCAAGGCAAATTCCGTCTGATTCCCCTTTGTCAAGTGTTAGTGTTTGCACCCATGTCTCCGTGCTGGTTTGATGAATATTCGCAGTGACGATTTGGATATCCTTGATGCGATTATCGATAAGGACTTGCTGAAGGTCGTCAGCATTAATAACAGGTTGGTCAATAGCGAATGATGATCCAGCACACACCGCAAGTAACATCAATAGAATCATCATATTGGCCATTAGTTTGTGCTTCATTGAAATACAACTCCTCAAATCTTGCAGCTGTCTAGTTACGGGGACAGGATGGTTTCGTGAGGTGGTCATTTATCTTCCATGCCCCTAATGTCTCCTTATACCCATAGCATTTGGTACATTTCTTGACTACTTTTTTCTGTGTATCGCAGTAGCCGTTCGACTTGCCCTTATGATGTGTCGTTGCGAAATAGTCCACCCAGCAATGATAGCCATTCGTGCAATCGGCAACGGCATTTATCACGATATCTCCGGCATAGGCACTGGTCGTAAACATGATGCATAGAATAAAGATAGCTGTAATAACTCGCTTAAGCACTGTTATTCCTCCTCACTGAATGTAACATCATTGCTAACGCTAGATTCATGCATAATTGCATCCTGACGAACCTCTTTTGTGATCTTTGGTGAACTCGCTGCCTCCTGATTTTGACCCTCTAGTACAACTACCGCATTTATATACCTTAACAACCGTTAGGTTGCAGTATGTGGGACTTGAGGAGTTGCGCGTGCATGTTGACCAACCATAGTCAAATTTCCAGTTATTGTGGCCGCAGTTATAGTCTGCATAGGATACACTCTGAGTCATAAGCGCCATAAGTAATACGAGTGCAATGGTGAGTAGGATAAACTTTTTCATATTTTCCCCCTATCTACATCATTGAAGATTGAATATTACATTAATTGACCTGCCTATTGCATATCTTCGTGCGCACTTGCCAACCACCTCCGAATCTGCACAACTATAATACAACAAGGCAACCTATTTCAACAAAGCAGCGTTGCGCACCGCTGCGTCATTGCGGTCAGTAGGTTCTCGTGCTGGATGTGGCGGAGGCTGGTTCACTGCCGACCTTGCCGTTGGCGACGACGCGGTAGGTGCCGGAGGATATGCTCTTGCTGCCGCTGGCAGATGCGCCCGATATCCCGGAACCCGTGCCCGACCAAGAGGCGACGTAGACCCAGCTGGTCCCGCTCTTGCGCTGTAAGGTGATTGTAATTGATGACGAGTCGCCGGAGGACTTGGGCTTGATCACGCCATTGCACTGAGCCAGACCGCTCGAGGATATGCTCAGCGTCGCTTTGATTGCATTGATCTGCACATATTGCACCGTAATGGTCCCTTCCGGTGCCATGCTATCAGCGAAGGCGACAGGAATCGTAGAAAGACCGACCAGGACAGCGAGCACCATGGCGAGTAACTTACTCATAAAGAACACCTCCTGCATTTTCTATCCAATAAGACAATGCAGGAGGCAAGTTGCAACAGTATTTATTGTAAACAAATCGTTAATTAATTCTGGTGATGCTCTTAATCGTCCGAATGGCCTGGTCGATGTCGCCGAATTGCCTCAGCATGAGTATGCGATCGAATTCAGACCAAACAGCGTTCGTCTCTCCATTTTTTTCGACCAACATCGTCTGCCAGCCGTTGATCTCCATGTGGGTAACCTTTGCGTTCTCCGTATCCAGGCTGATTCCAGCGCCATCACTATACTCTGAGAAGTTAAACACATGGCCTTCATCATTTAGGTAGATGATGTCGTGATCATCAAATATGTTTGATACCTCAAGCAATGTATAGCCTTCAGGAATGATGCTCGGGAAATAGCGCCCCTCCCACTCCTCCGGCACATCAATGGACAGTTCATCATTGCGTCCCAACCGAATGTCCACGTGCGTCTCTTCCATCCGAATCATCAGCTTGATGATCTGCTGGCGCACGTTGGGCACGGTCGCCACGGCAGTTGCGCCACCGATGAGGCAGATGAGCATCACGGCGGCGGCGTATTGGGCGATGCGGGGGAGGGTTCCGTGGATGGCGCGGCGGCGGTGCTGGGCGCTTACTTGGCTGGCGATGAGGCGGAGAGTTTTGGGCGGGGTGCGGGTGACGAAGGCGTCGGCTTCGCGGGCCAGTTGGGTGTCTGATCCGAGTTCCGCTTCTATTGCCTCGATCTCGCGGCGCTGGATTTGGGCGAACGCGGCGCGGATCAGCGCGGCGTCCATGGCTTCGCGGACGTCTAGCTCGTCGCGGTCCTTCATCGCTTCAGTCATAGCCCTCACCGCCCATCAATGCTTTCACTTGTTTTCGCGCCCGCGAGAGGATCATGCGCACGCTGTCCGGTTTCACGCCGAATAGAGGCGCGATTTCGGCGTCGGTCAGCTCGTCAAAGTATTTCATGCGCAGCATCTCGCGTTCGCGCTCGGGCAGCGCCATCAGCGCGCGGTCCATGGCGTCGATCTGCTCCTGGCGAATCAGGTGCGTTTCCACGGGCACATCGCCTGACGGCAGCTCGTCGATCCATTCGCCGCTCGATCCAGAGCAAAGGTCCTGTTCGCGCTGGCGGCGGTTGTAGGCGTTGATCGCGACGTTCCTGACAGTAGAGACAAGGTAACTGCGCAATGTGCAACGGCTTTTGGCCTGTAATTCCGGAATTTTACGTATGATTAACATACAGGCCTCGTTCACCGCCTCCTCGGCGGCGGCCCGATCGCGCAGCACCTGGTATGCCTGGGCGAACATCATGCGGCGATGGTCGATGTAGAGCCGCTCCATGAACGCCCGTTCGTCCCCCTGGGACATGGCGAGGATCGCAATGGGGAACAGGATGACGGGGATCACCTTCTTTTGTGGGGGACCGTTTATTCTGTATCATTATAGCGCTTATGCGGGGGGATGGCAATGATGGGAAGGGAAGCCGATCTGTCCCCCTACGCCGTCATCCTGAGCGCAGCGAAGGACCTTCCTCTTCATGAACAGGAAGGTCCTTCGCTGCGCTCAGGATGACGGCATAGAGGGGTGAAAGATGATGGGTTGTGGAGTTGATTGGCCGAGCGTTACCACCGCTCGCAGCCCAGGTAGACCGGCCTGTCGCCCGTCAGGATCTCGTCCCAATGCCCGCGTAGCACCGTTGGATACAGTTCCATGTCTTTTGCCTCGTCCAGCGGGACCCACACGGAGCCGACCATGTCCATGTCTTGCTCGGAGGGCTCGACGCGGGGCGCGTCTGTGGGGTGGCAGATGAACACGAAGTGGATTTTGTGGGCGTAGTTTTCGTATTCGGCGCGGAAGTGGTCGTTCATGCACATTTCTTCGAACACGGCGGCGAGGCGCTCGATCTCGACCTCGTAGCCCGTCTCTTCCAGGCATTCGCGCCGGACCGCTTCTTCGAGGGACTCATACTGGTTCTGGCCGCCGCCGGGCAGGTCGTAGCACACCGCGCCCTTGGGCAGGTTCCAGAACAGGCCCTCAATGGTGACCACGCTCTGGTTGAGCAGCACTTGACCGTCCTTGATGATGATCGCCCGCGCCGCGTTTCGGATTGGCATGTCGATGGTACCTCCTAAAAAGTCTCCGCGTCCTCATATTCGGTGTTGACATTGTTCTCGTCCGCGCCGCCGAGGGTCAGCGTGTACTTGTAGTTTTCGCGCATGGTGGCCTTGTCGGCGCCGCCTTCGAACGTGAGCCGCTGATAGAACGCGTCGTTGTTGCGGCCGAACGCCTCCTTGGGGCCGTACCAGGTGGTGCCCACGCCCGCCTTGCAGATGTACGTGCCCTTGGGCAGGTTGACCGTGGCCTCGCCGGTCCCGGCGATGAACAGGCTGCACACCAAAATCTCGCCGTCGAAGACCTTGAAGTAGGTCGCCTGGGCGTCCTCGCGGTTGGTCTTCACGGTCAGCTGGCAGTCCACATCGCTGTAGCTGCTGTCGCGGATCACCGGGCCGTTCATGGGCCATGTTTGGGCGCACGCCGCGGCGCGGGACATGCTGTCCTTGTAGTTGCCCAGATAATTGAACTGTTCGTAGGCGCTGAAGTATTCGCCCTTGAGCTCGAACTGGACCGCCTTGGTGAACTGCACCTGCTGGCTGAAGTCCTGGCCGAGCATCTTCAGCGCGCCGTCCGGGTCCACCGCGATCATCGCCTGCACCAGCAGGTCCTCGTATTCCATCTGGGCCAGCGCCTCGATGGGCGTCAGCGCGTACGCCTGGACGAGCTTTGTGAGCTGATCGAAGGTTTTCTCGCCGATGGAGCCATCGACCTCGAGGTTTCCGCCCAGCAGATTCAGCAGCGATTGCAGGCCGCGAAACTGCGCGTCTTTATCACCTTGGGCGATGGTCGCGCCGGTTTTCAGGTAGGCATAGGTCTCGGCGATCTTGTCGTCGCCGAGCTTTTTTGTGATGTCGTCGTAGATGGATGTGTCCTGGGCCTCCGCCAGCACGAGGCATGGCAGCAGCAGGCAGAGCACGAGCGCGATGGCGAGCGCGCGGATGTTACGCATGGAATGAACCTCCCTTGGTGCCCGTTGATTGGGGATGGGTGATGCGAATATTATAGAACGAAAGGGTATGAAATGCAAGCGTGGGTAAGAAGTGGAAGGGGGCGGCTCGCTTGCGCGCTCGCCTTGCGGCTCGCGGCTGCGCATTGAGTTTGTCTGTGACCGCGCGCCTGCGATGGGGTGCCTTCGGGGCGATGTGATTGACGAGGGGGGTGGCGTGCCCTCGGTTTTTTGGGCGCGCGGGGTTACGGGGGAGTGCCCTCCGGGGGCCAGAGGGCGCTGCCCTCTGGACTCCTGCCAGGAGGGATTAAATCCCTCCTGGACCTCCCTGGGCGCTTCGCGTTCATGAATCGGGGTGGGTGCGGAGGCGGGAGAGGATTTCTGTGGCTTTGAGTTTTTGTAGTTTGCGGGGGGGATCGGCGGGGGTGCGCTGGCACATGGCGCTGTAATCGCACACCTCGCACGCCTCGTGTCCGCCGATCTCCGCCGGCCTTCGCCCGATGCCGCCCGCCTTCAGTGCGTCATAAATCTCGTCCACCTTCTCCATCGTGTGCGCCATCAGTCGCCGCACATCCCCCTCCTCCATCACCCCGTCGCCCCGCACAGGCAGCACTTCATCCGAGTGGTCGCTCATCGCCGCCTTCACCGCATCGTCCTTCACCATCACGCCCTTGAGCTTGAGTTTCTTCGCCCGCTCGACCTCCACGTCCTCGCGCGTCCGCGCCTCCGTGTCCACCATGCTGTCCGACAGGTTGAAATAAAACGCGCCCGCGGGCTTTCCCCCTTGCAGCTTCGTCGCCGCCGCCAGATACACCATCAGCTGCATCTGCAGCCCATAGTACACTTCCGATAGGTTCAGCGTCTTTCCGTTCGTCTTGTAGTCGATCACCCGCAGGTATTTCCCACCCTCTCCAGACCAGCTGTCTACGCGGTCGATCCGGCCGCCCAGCCGTGCCGCGCTGTCCAGCTCGATTTTCGGCTCCTGTTTGCCAAAATCGATCTCCAGGCCCACCGGCTCGAACTCGCTGCCGCGCAGCTGGTGCACCACCGTCGCCGCCGCGCGCCGCGCCACTTTGCGCAGCTCCTCGCCCTGGGCGCGCGCCACCGCACCCTCGCCCAGCGCGTCCCGCACCAGGTCCGCCATCAGCGGCTCTGTGATCAGATCCATCTGCGCCGTACACTCCGACTCTTCCAAATCGCCCAGGCGCGCGCCGTTTTCTTTGATGAACCGCTCCATCGCCGCATGATAAAAGTCGCCCGTGTCCCGGGGCGTCAGCTCAAACTCGCGGAACGGCTCCGGCCTCAGCGCATACCGGGCAAAGTGCTTGTATGGGCACGCTGCGTACGCCTCCAGCCGCGTCACGCTCACCTCGCCCAGCTCACCGAAAAGGCGCTTCGCCAGGTCCTTGGGCAGCGCGTCCGGGTCCTTGACAAAAGCGTCCACCCCGTCCTCGCCCAGCGCGTCCCGCATCGCCACCAGATAGGGGTCGTTCGGCGTTTCCCGCAGCATCGCGGGCAGCCGGTTCAGCGCGGCCAGCGGCGCGTTCAGCCGCATGTGGCGCATGCGCCGGTCCGCGTCGCTGGAGACTTGGCCGCCGCGCTCCTTCAGACCGGGGAAAATGCGCTTTACCTGCGCCGCCAGCGGGCCGCGCTTGGTCGCCTCACCCCGTGCGTTGCTCATTGGGTAGCTCAGCATCAGGTATTCTTCCGTGAACGACAGCGCGGCCTTCGTGGACATCTGCGCCATTTTCAGCCGGTCCTTGGCGCTCAGCGCCGAGGTGAGCGGCTTTTCGCCCAGCATTTTCAGCTCGTCCTCGGACAGCAGCGCCGCGTCCGCAGGTGCGCCCTGGTCCGTCAGGCCCAGCATCAGCAGCGCCTTCACGTCCTGGCTCTTCATGTGGTCCACGCCGCCGCACACCACCGCGTCGCCGGACTGGGGCAGCGGCTTCACCTCCGCCACCGCCAGCGCGCGCTCCATCATCTGCGCGCAGTCCCGAAGCGTGAACTTGCCGCCCTGCAGCAACTCTGCCATCTGGTCCATGGCGGCGAGGATCTTGGCGTACACCTGCGGCCCTTCGGCGGCCCATTCCAGCTGGCCCATGTCGCTGAGATGGATCTGGTCGCGCTCGATCTGACCGCACAGGTCCAGCCGGTCCATGAACTCGAATACATTTGTCAGCACCGCCCGGGCGTCCGCCAGCCCGCTGCACTGCCGCTCCAGCGCCAGCACCGGCGCGACCGCCGCCTCGCGCCATGCCTCGAAAGGCTCCTGATCTTCCTTCAAGTATCTCAACGGGTTTTTCAGCCCGTTCCCGCGCAGTCCACGCGCCAGGATGTGGTTGATCAGCAGGTCCAGTTGGTCGTCCTGCAGCCCCGTGAACCCGCTGCGCAGATAGGCGACCATGTCCTCCGTGCGCCAGCCGCGCGTGGCCAGATGCAGCGCCGCCAGCAGGCACCGCGCCGCCGGATGCCGGTCGGCGGGCCGGGCGGTGGGCAGAAAGAGCGGCACGTCCGCCAGCGCGAACGCGCGGCGCAGCGCGCTCATCGACGCGTCGTCCAGGTTTTGGACCATCACCGCCACCTCGCGCCAGCGCCAACCCCGGTCCATCACCAGCTGCCGCACCAGCGCCGCTGCGAACTCCGCCTCGTCCTGCGGGTTCTTGACCGCCGCCAATTGAATGTGCTTGGGCGATGCGCCCTGCCGCCGCTGCGGGATGCAGAACAGCTCTTTTTCCAGCCGCCGGATGTCCTCCGCGCCGTAGCTGCCCAGAAATTCCATTTGCTCAGACCGCGCCTCGAGCCCGGCCTCCCGCGCCAGGTGCGCCAGCCGCTCCCACGACCGCTGCGCCGGGGCGTAGATGTCCTCGTCCCGCCTGTCCGCGCCCTGCGCCACGGCCACGGTCACATGCCGCGCCCGCTGGGCCAGCGCCACTAGCGTCTCCGCCAGCGGCTGGGGCAGGATGTCGAAGCCGTACACGAACACCTCCGCGCCCAGCGTGCATCGTGCGTCCCCGAGCCGTGCAGCAGCCTGACGCGCCTCGTCCTCGCCGTCCAGAAACCGGCCCAAGAGCGCCGCCTCATACCCTTCATATAGAAGTGCGAGGTCCATCAGCTTCCGCCCCAGCGCCGGGTCTGTCTGTGCATCCGCCAGCGACCGGACGTCCGCAGGCCCGATCCGCGCCTGCTTGAATCCCTCGATCTGGGCCAGCACCTTTTCCGCGAACCCCTTGCGGCCCACCGCGCCCTGGTACCATATCAGCGCTCTCTTCATCCGCTGCGCCGCCGCGTGCACCAGCATCACCCGGCCCTGCTCGTCGATCCGCGCGCCCTTGGGCCAGCCCGCCTCATCGAAAATCCGCGCGTACAGCCGGGACGGCGACAGCACCTGCAGCCGGAACGAGCCCCGGTCCAGCGCCTCCATCTCCGCCTGCAGCGTGTACTGCGCGGGTACGACCAGCAGCACCTCGTGCTCACCATCTCGCTGCGCCTCGCGCACCCGGTGAAACAGCGCGTCCTTGACGGGCTTGGCCCGCCCCGACAGGGCGAAGATTGGCATTTTTGCACCTCCGACGTGATCAGATTGCATGAATGAAACCAGTATAGCATATTCCGCGTCAATAGCGCAGGAAAGCCTACCATTATTTTTCGGAATTTTACGCACTGTGTCGTCGGTTATGCTATAATGTTTCAGTGGGTAGGTAGATGCGCGGTTGCGCAAAATTAAAGGGGGGTTTCCAAATGACGCTGCCAGGAAGGCTGACAGTGGGTTTTCTGGACGAGGACAACCCGCTCAAATCGTTTTTTCGCATGAGGCCCATCCTCACAGAGGAAGCCGGCAGCTTTGCGCCGCCGGATACGGACGCGCGGTTCCCCGAGGAGGGGTTCATCCGCATTGTGCCGGATAAGAACGAAATGACGATGTTCAAGGTGCGAATGCGCCAACTGGGCCGCTACTGCGCCCTGGATCTGCGCAAGCACCTGAGCGAGAACGACAAGATTCGGCCCAACAAGAACTACATCTTCGGTGGGCCGGAACACAACCAGTTCATCGTGTACTCCGACGTCATCGGCCGTGTGCCGCCCCACCTCATCGCCGAGGTGCTGGAGATCGAGGACGCGCCGGTGGACGAAAAGATCGCCGTTTCAATGCCCATGCCGGGCACTATCTATGTGATGGTAAAGCGCAAAAGTCAGCTGTCCGGTCCCTGGAGCTGGTCCCAGGACGGCTCGGGCACGCTGCAGCTGCAGCACGCGCTGAACCAGCCTTTCTCTGAGCTGCCCGAGGCCGTGATGGACGGCTGTGTGATGGACGTGCCGCTGCTCACGGGCGGCGCCGCGCAGTTGATGTACGACCTGACCGCGTTCGAGCTGGGCGAGCTGACCGCCCAGGAGTTTGAGCGCATCGTGGACAGCGGCCTTTTTGGCACGCCCGCGCTGAACGGACTGTTCGGCCGCGACGACCGGCCCATCATCCCCGGCGTGGACAGCTTCCGAGGCATGGAGCAGACCATCGCGCCGGAGATCGGCCTCAAGGCCGAAGGCGCGCCCTGGCTGTCCCGCAGTGAGCTGCTGCGCCCCCGCGCACTGACCGCGCGCCTGCCGCTGTCGAGCCAGGCGCTCCAGGCCCAGTCAGGGCTGAACCCCCGCCGTGGCCGCAGCCTGCACGAGGTGGTGGACGAGCAGTGGCGGAAATCCCGCTATGACCAGCTGGGCCATCCCGTGCCCGGCCAGGCCGGCGCCCGACCCATCGCCAGCCCCGTGGAGCGCGCCGGTCTGGCCGCCTCCGAGGCCTGGTCCATCCCTGAAAACCGGGAAGCGCTGGTCTCGGAACTGCTGAAAAATGACGAGCTGCGGGACGCGCTGTGCGAGCGGTTGGACATCGAGCCCGGCCAGATGGCACTGACGGGCCTCGCGGTCCAGCGGGACGCCGTTCGGCGCGAGATCGACGCCCTGGTCCAGCGGCGCGACGAGGCCAAGGCGGGCCTGCTGAGCGAGCTTCAGGCGCAAAATGCGGCCCAGTTCAAGGCCCATCAGCAGCGCCTCGCCTCATTGCAATCCGAAATCGACGCCAACGAGCGCTGCGCGAAGGCAGCCCGCGAGGCCGCCGAGTTGACGGCACAGATGCTGCGGGAGTCCAAGGAATCGCTGGACGAGCGGCTCAAGACCTTGATGCTCGCTCAGCGGCTGGAGGCGCTCGCGGGCGAGCCCGTTCAGACCCATCCGGATACCGTCGACCCCGCGCCCGATGCGCTGCTGCAGTCCATCCAAGATCAGATGGCCGCGGTGGGCATCGCCATGACCGACGCTGAGGCGGGCGGCCTGCTCGCTGCGCTGGTCTCCGGCAGCGCCATCATCCTGTCCGGCCCCAGTGGCAGCGGGAAAACCGTCGCCGCACGCGCCCTGGCGTCCGCACTGGGCCTCGCGGGCACTGGCCGGTTCGCCCAGGTGCGCGAGGCCACCGACCCCGCCGCCCGCGCGCTGCTCGCCCAGGCGGACGGCATCACGCCGCTGCTGCTGCTGATCGACGACTTCAACACCGGCAACTGCGCGCAGCGGATGCTGGACATCATCGCGCTGCAGGAGGAGGCCGCAGCTGTCGCTGCGCCGCTGTGCCTGCTGCTGACCGCGCAGGACGCGCCGGAGGGAAAGCCCCTCTCACCGCGCCTTCTGAGCCGCGGTTTCCTGGTTCGCCTGCCCGGCGCGTCCGATGCCGCGCCGTTCCGGCCCATCGCTCCGGACGCCTTAGCGCCCGGCCGCGCCGTGTCCCTGGCCGCACTGCGCGATGTGGCGGCCTTGTCGGGTGAGCTGCCCGAGGCGCTGACCGACCGGCTGTCAAAGCTCCGCCAGTCGCTGAAGGGCCTTCATTGCGCCATGGACCGGCGCACGCTCTCCGAGCTGTGGACCTACTGCGCAGTCCTGCGGAACCTGATGACCGCGCCCGACGTCGAAGTGCTGGACGGCGGCCTGAGCCGGCGTGCGATTCCGGCCATGCTGGCGTCCATGGAAGTGGACGCGCTACATGAGCTGCCCAAGCTGCTCGCTGACCTGCCCAAGAGCCTGGCCCTGATGGATCAGCCCTTGCCACTGCCGCCATTTTGATGTATGATATACCCAAACCGATGACAAAGGAGGGATCCAATTTGAAACGCATTCTTTCCCTTGCACTCTGCCTGATGGTGCTGGCCTTGCCTGTCTTGGCGCTGGCCGATGCCGCGCCCCTCGCTAAGGAGGACATCGACCAAATCACCCACAGCGGCTATGAGACCATGCAGGACTACATCGACGCGTTCCAGCCCACGGAGTTCAGCTGGGCGTTCGAGGGCGAGGCCACCGGCATCACCACGTTCACCATGGCCGTGCAGGGCGGCAGCATCTCGCTCAGCGTGGCCGACGCCAAGCAGTATCAGGACGATGAAGCGGGCCTGGTGGGCAGCGCCAAGCTGGAGGGCGACGTGCTGGGAAAGCCCGCCGCGCTCACCGGCGCGTACTGGGAAGATGCGACCTTCGAAAAGCTGTCCCTACCCCGGGGCCTGAAGCTGGGCGACACCAAGGACCAGCTGCAGTCCGCCATCGGCGAACTGGAATTTGCCAGCCTGGAGCCCGGCGAATACGAAGAGGGCTACGACGAGACCGCCAGCTGCATGCTCTCCATCGGCGAGGACGATAGCGAATGGCAGATGCACTACGGCTTCGACTTCTACCTCAACGAGGGCAAGCTCAACCAAGCCCAGCTGTGGTACTATACGGACGCGGAATAAGCGCTTATGTCAGGTCGGCCATCCCCTAAACGCCGTCATCCTGAGCACAGCGAAGGACCTTCCTCAAGATGAGAGGAAGGTCCTTCGCTGTGTCCAGGCGCGTCAGTTACCCTTCATACCCCTTCCCGTACATCACTTCCCCCACCCGCGCATACCCCAACTGCTCGTACAGCCCCTGTGCCCTCATGTTGCTCGCACCCGTCAGCAGCCAGAATCCGTCGATCCCCTCCACCCGCAGCGCGTCCTCCACAAAACCGATCAGCGCCGACGCCGCACCGCGCCGCCGGTGGCGAGGGTCCACATACAGCTCCGTCATCTGCGCGGTCCTGTCCCGATAGCACATCGACCGCGCCACCTGAGCGCACAGAAACCCCGCCAGCGCGCCGTCCACTTCGCACACCGCCACCCGTTCGCAGGGGTTTTCCCGCAGCGACGCAGCCACCTCCGACGCCGTGCTGACCCCGTCCCCATTGAACGCCTCGTTCAGCGCCCGCAGCGCCTCCGCGTCCGAAACCTCCGCCCACCGCACTAACACCAGTCATTCCTCCCGAGCTAGGTAAGCGATGATTAATGCGGTTGCTGGCTGGGTTTTGATTTTACGTCCAGGTGCGCTTGCAGAAACCGAAGGTGTAGCAGCGCTACGTCGAGTGTTTTTGCAGGCGTGCATGGGCGGAAAAGCAGAATCCAGACAGTGACCGAATTGATCATCGCTTACCTAGAAATGGATCACGCCCAAGTACTGAAGCAGAATCTTCAGCCCGATCAGGATCAAGATCACGCCGCCCGCAATCTGTGCCTTCTGCTGGAACTTCGATCCGAAATAGTTCCCCACCAGCACGCCGCTCAGCGCGATGCAGAAGGTGGTGCAGCCGATCAGCGTCGCGGCAAATCCGATGTTTACGTGCAACATGCCGAATGTGATGCCCACGGCCAGCGCGTCGATGCTGGTTGCCACCGCCATCAGCGTCAGTTCCTTCAGGTCCAGCACATCGCTGCCCGCGGCCTCCTCCGCCTCGCCCTCGTCGCTCTTCACCGCATCCAGGATCATCTTGCCGCCGATCACGGCCAGCAGAGCGAAGGCGACCCACGGGCTGATCGCGTCGATGCTGCTCCCGAACCGGCTCCCCAGCAGCCAGCCCAAAAAAGGCATCAGCGCTTGGAACCCGCCGAAGAACAGCGCGATGGTCAGCGCATGCTTCCAGTTCACCTTCGGCATCGCCAGCCCTTTGCAGATCGCCACCGCGAACGCGTCCATCGAAAGCCCCACGCCGATCAAGAAAATTTCCCAGATGCTCATTCCGTTCGTCCTCCGCATTTCTGTTGTGACCTCATTTGTACTGTGTCAAAAAAGGCGCGAGGCCGCGTCCGGCCACCGCCTCCATTCGTCCGCCATTAACCCTTTCCTCATCATAGGGGAAAGCGCGCTGTGCGTCAAGCCAACAGGATGTAAAGAGCAGTGCCTGCACTCGCTCACCATCGTCCACGGACATCCAGCGCAGGGCTGAACGCCGTATCATGGGCTTTTTTGTGTCAAAACAGGGTCCCGCAGAGGGCGGCAGGCGCATAGTCTGAGGGTGAGGACGCGCAAGTCCTCCCTTCAGATTGGTATGCACAGGAGGTCGACATGTCGAGCTTTTTTTGGAAATTTCTTTCGCCGGATGAGGGCGATTCGATAGATCATGGGCCACATGAAGAACCGCAACACGATTGTGGATGCGGCTGTGGCTGCGAACCACAAGAGCAATGCTGCTGCCCCGGCCCCAGAGGCCCGAAGGGCCACACGGGCGCCACAGGCGCGACGGGTGCCACAGGCGCGACGGGTGCGACGGGTGCCACAGGCGCGACGGGCGAAGCAGGCGATACAGGCGCAACAGGCGCAACAGGCGCAACCGGCGCAACGGGTGCCACCGGCCCGCAGGGCGTGCAGGGCATCCAAGGCGTACAAGGCCCTGTGGGCGACACGGGCGCAACAGGCGCGACGGGTGCGACAGGTGCGACAGGCGTGGAAGGTGCGGTCGGCGCAACCGGCCCCACCGGCGCGACTGGCGCAACCGGCGCAGCCGGTGAGACAGGCCCCACCGGCCCCACCGGCGCAGATGGTGTAACCGGTGCAACCGGCGCGACGGGCGCAGACGGTGCAGTCGGCCCCACGGGCTCGACCGGCCCCTCCGGCGCGGATGGCGCAACCGGTGCAACCGGCGCAACCGGCGCAGACGGCGCAATCGGCCCCACGGGCCCGACCGGCCCCACAGGTGCGGATGGCGCAATCGGCCCGACCGGCCCGACTGGCGCGGACGGCGCTGTCGGTGCAACCGGTCCCACGGGACCGTCGGGTGCGGATGGCGTCGGCAGCACCGGCCCGACCGGTGCGACGGGCGCGACCGGCGCGACGGGGGCCACCGGCGTTGGGGAAGGCACCACCGGCCCCACCGGCCCCACCGGCCCCACCGGCGCGACCGGCGCGGACGGTGCAACCGGCGCGACAGGTGCAACGGGTGACACAGGTCCCACTGGCCCCACCGGCCCCACCGGCCCCACTGGGCCGACCGGCGCGGATGGCGGGGTGGGTGCCACGGGCGCGACGGGCTCTACGGGTGCGACGGGGCTTCAGGGGCCTGCGGGCGTGAGCAGTTTTGCGTACTTCAGCGCCACTGGGGTGCAGACCATCGAGCCGGGCGAGGCGGTGGCTTTCAATCAAGTGCCCTTGCCGGCGGTGCTGCCGGTGGACATTGGGTTTGTTGCGCCTACTCAGATCATCATCAACTCCGTGGGCGTATACGAGATCACTTATTATTTGATGCCTCAGAACGCGAACACCACCTTTGCGGTGTTCATCGATGGCGTGGAAGCGCCGCTTTCGCGCTACACATCCACCAACTCCGCCGGCCATGTGTACGGACAGGTGCTGGTGAATGTGGTCCTCGTGCCCGCTGTGATCACGCTGGTGAATGTGGACCCGCAGCAGAACGCGGTGACCGACAACGGGCAGTTGAGCGGCACCATCAGCGCCTCGCTGATGATTTCGAAGATCAGCTAACCCTTCGGCTGCGGGTTGCTGTCTGATCGGAGCAATCAATTGTACCGCATGGGGCGGGCTTTCATGCCTGCCCTCTATTGTTGCGCATCCGTCGGGACCATTGGCCAGGCAGGCGTGAAATCGACCAAAATGCAACGTAAACACTTGCGCAATGCATCTTAATAAAGTTCTCGTGCATCTTCCAATGAATATAACGGAATTTCGATCATAAATGGTCGTAGTGCATGAATAATTCTGGAGGAAATAAGCCTAATATTGAGTATTTGATCGACGTGTACGTTTTTGTGTTGACATGAATTGGCGTGATATGATAGACTAGGTTACACGAGAACTTGAACCGTCAGGAGGAGCTGCAAGCGATGAAAATGTATACGGGCCGGCAATTGGATCTGATCGCCTTTCCCATGGGCGGCATCGGTGCGGGCACGCTCTGTTTGAAGGGCGTCGGCGCACTGGGGAATGTCGCGCTGCGCAACCACCCGAACTATCGCAACGACCCCATGATGTTCAGTGCCGTCTGGACCGGCGGCGAGGATGGTGTCGCGCTGGTGCTGGAGGCGCCCGTGCCCAAGGTGGACGTGTTCGCCTATCATCGCGAGAGTGGATCGGGACTGACGGGCCGCAACTACGGCCTGCCGCGCTATGACGGGGGCACGTTCAGCGCCAAGTTCCCGTTCGCCACGCTGGACCTTCAGGATGAGGCGGCGCCGCTGCAGGTCTCGCTCACGGGCTGGAGCCCGTTCGTGCCGGGTGAGGAGGACCTGTCGAGTCTACCCTACGCGGCGCTCGAATACACATTCATCAACCGCACCGACAAAAAGTTGGACGCAGTCTACTATTTTGCCGCCGAAAACTTCATGAAGCAGGACGAAAGCGCGCGCGTGCGGACCGTGCAGAACGGATTTGTGTTCGACCAGCCCAAGACGGCGGGCAATCCCGCCGCCCAGGGCGCGTTCTGCGCACAGTTGGACCGCGACTGCCGCGTGGACGCCGCCTGGATGCGGCCCAAGGGCGGCTGGTCATTCGACGTGCTGACGATGGTCTGGAACGGCATCCGCGACGGAAAGTGTGAGGACAAGCAGCACGAGGGCGGCCCCGCCAGCCCCGGCGCGACCCTCGCGGCGCCGTTTTCGCTGGAGCCGGGCGCGTCCACCACGATCAGGCTGCGGATGAGCTGGTACGTCCCCCATTCCGGCCTGCGGGCAGGCGTGCCTGAGCGGGAGCAGTGGGATCCCAACCCCGAGACCTACAGCCCCTGGTACGCGGGCCAGTTCAAGGGGATCGATGACGCCGCCGCCGACTGGCGCGAGCGCTACGGCGAACTGCGCAACAAGACGCAGGCGTTCACCGACTGCTTCTTTGACAGCACGCTGCCGGGCGAGATCCTGGACGCGGTGTCCGCAAACCTGAGCATCCTCAAGTCCCCCACCGTGTTGCGCCAACAGGACGGCAAACTGTGGTGCTGGGAGGGCAGTCACGACGACCGCGGCTCATGCCACGGCTCGTGCACCCACGTGTGGAATTATCAGCAGGCGGTTTGCAACCTGTTCCCAGCGCTGGAGCGCAGTCTGCGCGACACGGAGTTCACCATGTCCCAGGTGGAGAGCGGCCACCAGACATTCCGGTCCAGACTGCCCATCGCGAAGATCAAAGAGCCTGATTTTCACGCGGCGTCGGACGGCCAGTTGGGCGGGATCATCAAGCTGTATCGAGAGTGGCGCATCGCCGGGGACGAGCAGTGGCTGCGCTCGCTGTGGCCGCTGGCGAAAAAGAGCCTGCAATACTGCATTGAGACCTGGGACCCGAACCGCCTCGGCGTGCTGATGGAGCCGCACCACAACACCTACGACATTGAGTTCTGGGGCGCGGACGGCATGTGCACCGGGTTTTATCTGGGCGCACTGAAGGCCGCCGCGGCCATCGCGGAGGCGCTGGGCGACGATCCCGCGCCCTACCTGGAGATGTATCAACGCGGCCGCGCCTACATGGAAGAAAAGCTGTACAATGGCGAGTACTTCTATCAGGTCACCGAGTGGAAGGGCCTCCAGGCGGACATGCATCTGGAGAACTACACGCCCGAGGTGCAGGCGCTGCTGGAGGTCGAGGGCCCGAAGTACCAGTACGGCACGGGCTGCATCTCCGACCAGGTGTTGGGCATTTGGATGGCGGAGGTCGCCGGCATCGAGGACGTGGTGGACGATGAGAAGCTTCGCACGAGCCTCCGGAGCATTTTCGGTAACAACTTCAAGGCGGACCTGTCCAAGCATGCCAATCCCCAGCGCCCCGGTTTCGCGCTGGGCGACGACGGCGGACTGCTGCTGTGCACCTGGCCCTACGACGGCCGGCCCTCGCTGCCCTTCGTCTACAGCGACGAGGTGTGGACGGGCATCGAGTACCAGGTGGCGGCGCACATGCTGATGAAAGGCATGGTGGACGAGGCGCTCACCATCGTGCGCACGCTCCGGGACCGCTACGACGGCATCCAGCGCAACCCGTACGACGAGTATGAGTGCGGCCACTGGTACGCCCGGGCGATGGCGTCCTACGCGCTGCTGCAGGGCTACACCGGCGTGCGCTATGACGCGGTCACCAAGACGCTCTTTGTGAAAAAACACAACGCGGACGCGTACCGCACCTTCCTCGCGACTGCCACGGGCTTTGGCACCGTGACTGTCGAAGGCGACGCGGCGACGTTCACCGCCGCGGCCGGCAGCGTCGAGATCGCCAACACCGTCTGGCAATGAGACAGCTTATTTGGGGCGCGGCCCCTATAAGATAAATAGGATAGAGGAGGATTACCCATGAAGCTCAGAAAACTGATCTCCCTGGTTCTCGCCGTGTTGCTCATCCTCGCCTGTTCCGCGCCGATGGTCTCCGCGGAGGAGACGGTCGACATCACCAAGGACCTCGTCGGCGACGGCAAGGGCATCACGCTGAAGATGCTGCTCCCCTGGGAGACCATCCCGAAGGCGACCCTGTACGAGATCCTCAACGAGTACTTCAATGAGACCGGCATCAGCACCGAGGTCATCATCACCAACGCGTCGGGCGGTTGGGCAGGCTATTTCCAAAAGATCCAGACCATCATCGCCGCCAACGACAACCCCGACCTGATCTACATCGCCATTGAAGGCTTCCGCATCTTCCAGGAAAACGACCTGATCATCCCGATCGATGAATACATCGCCACCAGCCCCGAAGCCCAGGCCGTGCTGGAAGACATCCACCCCAATACCATCGCGCCCTACATCGTTGACGATAAGCACTACGCGATGACCTTCGAGTGGAACAACGTGCTGACCCATGTCAACACCAATGTGCTGGAAAAGGCCGGCCTCACCATGCCCGAGGGCGAGTGGACCAAGGACGAGTTCTTGGAGTACGCCCGTAAGATGACCTATGTCAACGACGAAGGCCAGCAGGTGTACGGCTGCGCGCTGGATCTGGGCTACTTCATCACCTCGCCGTGGCTGTTCAACAACAACGCGTCGTTCCTGAACGAGGACTGGACCGCATCCGCCTTCAACTCCCCCGAGGCGAAGGAAGTCATCCAGTTCCTGTATGACCTGGTGTACGTGGAGAAGGTCGCGCCCGCGCCCGGCTCCGACATCGCGAACATGTTCATGAACGACCTGGTCGGCATGTACTGGGCGGGCCGCTGGCCCATCAAGGCCTATGTGGAGTCCGGATTCGATGCGTATGACGTGGCGCTGGTGCCCGCGTTCCAGCGCAGCCAGGTGGTGCTGGGCGGCGGCCTGCACCCGATCATGAAGACCAGCGAATACAAGCAGGAAGCGTTTGACCTGTCCGTGTACCTGGCCAAGGCCGCCACCCAGATGAAGGCCCTGGACATCTCCGGCATCCCGTCCAGCAAGGAGGCCATGGACAAAATGGTCGAGGGCGGCGTGCCGAAGCATGTGAACCTGTTCCGCGACAGCGCGGACATCGCCTATCCCGTGGAGTCCCCATCGGCCTACGCCGAAATCTGCCAGATCTACGACCGCTACATCTCGCTGGTCTTCGCCAATGAGATGCCCGTGTCCGATGCGCTGGATGCGGCGGCTGCAGAGATGACCTCTGCACTGTTCGCGTACTAGGCTGTACTAAGGAGTAGAGGGGGAACCCTCCTTCCACCGCTCACGCGGTCCCCCCTCCCTCCGTGAGGGAGGCAAGGTTCGGTTACGCGTGAACCAAGCCCAGCCTCCCTCATGGAGGGAGTGGGACCGCATGAGCAGTGGAAGGAGGGTTCTCTCCCACCGCGCGCCTCTCCGCCAATTCTAGATATGGATGTGAGTTCATGAGCAAGCGAAGTAGACAGGACACCGCAACCGCATACCTCTTTCTGTCGCCGGCGATCATCGCATTTTCGTTGTTTGTGCTGGTGCCGGCGGTTTCCATTATCGTGCTGTCGTTCACGAAATACAATGTGATTTCGCCCATGCAGTTCATCGGCTGGAAGAACTGGATCCGCGCCTTTACCGTCGATCCTCGGCTGATCACGGTGCTCAAGAATTCGGGCAAGTTCGTGCTGCTGCTGGCTCCGATGCACATGTTCTTCGGGCTGCTGCTGGCGCAGTGCGCATACCGCGTGAACAGCCACTTCCGCATGAGCGCATACCGGATGACCTTGTATTTTCCCATCATGGTCTCGACCGCGTCGGTGGCCATCGCCTGGAAGTTCATCTTTGACAGGGACTTTGGCATCCTGAACTACTACCTGGGCCAACTGGGCGTGGAGCCCATCTACTGGATGAAGTCGTCGTTCTGGGTTTATCCGGGCACGATGATCTTCAGCCTCTGGAAGAATGTGGGCACCTATTTCCTGTATTTCCTGATCGCGCTGCAGAATGTGGACCCGGTGCTGCTGGAGGCCGCCGACATTGACGGCGCCAGTGAGTGGCAGAAGTATTTCAAGGTGACGCTTCCGATGATCACGCCCACGATTTTCTTCGTGCTGACGACCATGCTCATCGGCCAGATTCAGATCTTTGACGAGCCTTATCTGTTGTCCCAGGGCGGGCCGGGTGACGCGTCGCGCACGATATCCCTGTACATCTACGAGGTTGCCTATCAGGCACAGCAGTATGGATACGCGTCGGCCATTGCGATTCTGCTGCTCGCTATTGTGTTGATCATCACGTTCGTGCAGTTTAGGATGCAGAACGTGTGGGTCAACTACGACAATGAATAGCGGGAGGTATGAGAGATGCGCACAAAAAAGAGAGTGACCCTGTATTCCGTCTGCGTGGAGATTTTCCTCGCACTGTTCTGCCTGTTCATCCTTGTGCCGTTCATGTGGATGCTCACGACGTCGCTCAAGAGCCCGCTGAAGGCGTTCCAGTTGCCGCCGGGCCTGATCCCGGTCACGTTTGACATCAGCAGCTATCAGCTGGTGTTCAAAAAGGTGAATTTCGGCGCGTTCATCACCAACAGCATCCAGGTGACCGTCATCGTCACCGCCAGCCAGATGTTCGTCAGCTCGCTGGCCGCGTACGCGTTTTCCAAGCTCCGTTTCCCGGGCCGGTCGCTGGTGTTCTACCTGTTCCTGTCCTCGATGATGATCCCGGGTGCGGTGGTCACGATCCCGCGGTTCGTGTTCATGAGCAGGCTCGGGCTGGTGAACACCCACGCGGCGCTGATCCTGCCCGCCGTGTTCAGCGCGATGAGCATTTTCCTGATCCGCCAGAACATGCTCAGCATCCCCATGAGTTTCAATGACGCGGCCTCCATCGACGGCGCGAGCCACTTCCGGTGCTATCGCTCGATCATCCTGCCGATGGCCAAGCCGTCCGTCATCGTGGCGGGCATCCTGACGTTCATCGGCTCCTGGAACGATTTTGCCAACCCGCTGATCTTCATCAACTCCTCGCGGCTGTTCACGCTGCCGCTGGGCCTCGTGTCGCTGGAAGGCCAGTTTGGCAGCGGCAACAAGTCATCCGTCATCGCGGGCGTGCTGCTCGCCACGATCGCGCCGGTGGTGTTCTATGCCTTCGGGCAAAAGTACTTGATCGAAGGCGCGACGCTGGGCGGACTCAAGGGATAGTATAAGAGGTAAGTGAGGGATTCATATGGTTGCTCCACGCACATATAAGCAGGACGCGGCGGCCGCGGCATTCCCGCTGGGCGGCATCGGCACGGGCAACATCTCGCTGGGCGCCCGGGGCGAGCTGAGGGATTTTGAGCTGTTCAATCACCCGGACAAGGGCTGCAAGATGCCGTTCTGCTTCTTCGCGATTCGGGCGGACCTGAGCTGTGGCGCGGACGCGCGGGTGCTGCAGGCGCACATCGGGCCGGACTTCAACCTGGGCCGGGGCCACCATCCGAACTGGGTGGCGGGGCTGCCCAGCTTTGCCGGGAGCGAGCTGTCGGTGCAGTATCCGTTCGCGGACGTGCGGTTTTTGGACGAGGGATTCCCGCTGTCGGTGTCGCTGCGGGCGTTCACGCCGTTCATTCCGCTCAATGTGGACGATTCGGGCATCCCGGCGGCCATCTTCCGCTACACGGTGAGCAATCCCACCGACCGCGATGTGGATGTGTCCATCGTGGGCAGCATGCCCAACCTGTTCGGCTTCAAGGGTTTTGACTGCTTCGACAACTATCTGGGCGAGCCGGGTACGCGCTACGAACAGAAGGACGAGGGCGGGCTGAAGGGCCTGTTCCTGTCCGGGGACGGGCTGCCCGAAACCCACATCCGCTACGCGAACAATGCCATCCTCACCCGCGAAACGGACGTCACCACCAAGCCCGAATGGAGCCGCACCGGCTGGTGGGACGGCATCACAGAGTTCTGGCGCGACTTCCGGCTCAATGGCCGCCTGAGCAAAGCCGACAGCAATGCCAAGGAGCGCCACATCGCGCCGGTGGGCGCGGTGGTGGGCAGCGTCGCCGTGCACAAAACCGTGCCCGCGGGCGGCGAGGCATCCTTTGAGTTCGCGCTCAGCTGGTACGTGCCCAGCCGGGTCAAGGGCTGGCCGCCCTATGAAAATGATGAGGCCGAACCCACCTGCAAAAACCACTACGCCACGCTGTTTGACAGCGCGTGGTCGGCGGGTCGGTATCTGTTCGAGCACCTGGACAGGCTGGAGTCCCAGTCGCAGCGGTTCGCGGACGCGCTGTACGGCTCCACGCTGCCCGAGCCTGTCATCGACGCGGTGGCCTCCAACATCACGCAGCTGCGGTCCACCACCTGCATGGTGCTGGAGGGCGGCCAGTTCGCGGCCTGGGAGGGCAGCCATGAGCACGAGGGCAGCTGCCACGGCACCTGTACCCACGTCTGGAACTATGCGCAGACGGTGGCGTTCCTGTTTCCCGATTTGGAAAAGAGCGCCCGCCGCAATGAGTTCCTGCGCGAGACGGACGATCAGGGCAAGATGTCGTTCCGCACCAACCGCGTCTTTGGCCGGCCCGGCTACGACATGCTGGCCGCCGCCGACGGGCAATTGGGCACCATCGTGCGCGCGTACCGCGAGTGGTCGCTGTCGGGGGACGACGGTTTTTTGCGCGACATCTGGCCCAAGCTCAAACTGGCGCTGGCCTACACCCAGCTGGAATGGGACAAGGACGGCGACGAGCTGCTGGAGGCCCGCCAGCACAACACCTACGACATCGAGTTCTACGGCGTGAACCCGCTGACCGGCGTGATGTACCTGGCGGCGCTTGCGGCGATGGCGAAAATGGCGCGGGCGATGGGGGAAGACGAGCTGGCGGGTTGCTATGACCAGCGGTGTGGGTTGTCGGCGGAGCGGCTGGACGCGGCGACGTACAACGGCGAATACTATATCCAGCCAGGCGACCACTGCGACGACTATCCGTATCAGCACGGCACCGGCTGCCTGTCGGATCAGCTGCTGGGTCAGACCCTCGCCTATGTGGCGGGCCTGGGCGCACTGCTGCCGGACGAGCACAGGAAGAGTGCGGCGCTGGCGATCTTTAGGCACAACTTCAAGACAGGCCCCGAGCGCGGCAGCTGCCTGCAGCGGCTCTATGTGGCCGACGACGAGCCGGGCTTGGTGCTGGGCTCCTGGCCGAATGGCGGAGAACTAAAGCTGCCCTTTGTCTACGCCGACGAGGTGTGGACGGGCATCGAATACCATGTGGCCACGCTGCTGATCTATGAAGGCTATATCGACGAGGCGCTGCAGATTGTGGCCGCCGTGCGCGCGCGCCAGGACGGATACCGCAGGAATCCCTGGGACGAGGTGGAGTGCGGATTCCATTATGCGCGGGCCCTGGCGAGCTGGGGCGTGCTGGTGGCGCTGTCGGGCGCGAGGTATGACGCGAAGACGGACACGGAGACCTTTGCGCCGGTGATCAATCAGGAGGACTTCCACTGCTTCTTCAGCAACGGGAAGCATTGGGGGATGCTGCATCAAGAAAATGGTGTGCAGCGGGTGGAGATTCTGTCGGATCGCTGATTGGGACGTCATGTCCGATGCGCTGTAGGGAACGCCCCCTGTGGCGTTCCGCCCGCAGGCGACGTGGTCCGACGGGGCGGAACGGCACAGGGGCCGTTCCTTATGGCGCATTCGCATCTTTCGGCCTCAATCGGACCCATGAAAAGGAGGGCACTCATGCACCACGACATCTCCCTGATCACGAGCGCCAAGAGCCGGTCCATCTCCCCGGAGAACCCCACCGGCGGCGCGGGACTGGGCGCGCGGGCCACGGACGGCCCCGGCGCTTTGGCGGCGCGGGACCTGGGTCCGGGCTGGAAGATCGCGCCCTCCATTCGCGTCGCACAGGGTGACACCGCCGTGCTGGCCGACATCGAGGGCCCGGGCGTGGTGCGCTGCATCTGGATCACGGGCCGCGCGTCCCGGGACACGATCTTGCGCATTTTCTGGGACGGCCAGGATCAGCCGTCCGTGGAGGCACCGCTCACCGACTTTTTCGGCCACGGCTTCTCGGACCCCGAAAACAAGATCCCCATGCCCTACGCGCGGATTGACTCCGCCATGATGGCCGTGAACCCGTCCATGGGCTTCAACAGCTACTGGCCGATGCCGTTTCAGGCGCGCTGCCGCATCACCCTGGAAAATCGCGGCGAGGCAGCCGCCCAGTTTTACTATCAGATCAGCTACGACCTGTGCGCCGTGCCGGACAGCGCGGGCTATTTTCACGCCCAGTGGCGTCGGGAAAGCCCGGTGCGCCGCGCCGAGGAATATGTGATCCTGGACGGCGTGCGCGGGCGCGGCCACTATGCGGGCACGATCTTGCACGCCGGGATGAACGGCCCGAACCTGTGGTGGGGCGAGGGCGAGCTCAAGTTTTTCTTGGACGGCGAGCCGCACCCGACGATCTGCTTCACGGGCACCGAGGACTATTTCGGCGGCGCATGGGGCTGGGAGGTGGACGGCCGCTATCAGCCCTATACGTCGCTGTACACCGGTGTGCACCTGATCCACGAGCCCCAGGGCGGCGAGGACATGCAGCAGCGGTTCGCCATGTACCGCTGGCATGTGCCCGATCCGGTCCGGTTTGAGCGCGAACTGAAGGTCACACTCCAGGACCTGGGCTGGCGCAGGAACGGCAAGCGCTACCTGGCCCGCCAGGATGACTTCGCCAGCGTCGCGCTCTGGTATCAGGAACTGCCCACTGCGCCGTTCCCGGCGCTCCCTGACCGCGATGCCATGGAGGTGGTGTGATCAGATGGATCGATATATTCTGGCGCAGCGATACGCCCGCGCCGGGTCGGCCATGGCGCGGGCCGGGATTGACCTGTGGGTCTCGCTGGGCCGCGAACAGACCGTGCTGTCAGAGCCCGCGTTCTTGTTTCTGATGCCCGCGGAGGTGATCCAGCGGGCGGCGCTGATCCTGACCGCCCAGGGCGAGCGCATCTGCGTGTGCGGATACCTGGACGAGGAGGAGATGACGGACAGCGGGCTGTTCACCTCCGTCATCGGCTATTCGGGCGCACGCGAGTTCGAACCGGCCCTCGCCGCCGTGCTGGCCCTGCACCGCACCGCGGCGCGGCTGGCGCTGAACATATCGGAGCTGGAGCCGTCCTCCGACGGGCTGAGCCATTCGGATTATCTGCTGCTGGCGCGCGTTCTGGCGGCGGCGGGCTTCGCGGGCGAAATCGTGCCCTCGGTGCCGATCATGAAGTGCGTGCGCGGGAAAAAGAGCCGCGAAGAGGCGGATAAGATCGAGCACGCGGTGCGGGCCGCGATGGGCGTCTACGAGGAGGCGCGGCCCCAGATGCGGCTGGGCCTGTCCGGCGAGGACGTCCAGCGTCTGTTCCAGGGGATCATCGACCGCAGGGGCTACGGCTATTCCTGGGAGGCGCGGAACAACCCCTATGTCTCCATCGGGCCGCGCTCCAGCTATCTGTGCAGGCACCCGCCGCGCGATGTGCGCATCGAACCCGGCGACGTGGTGAATGTGGACCTGGGCATCCGCATCGACGGGTTTTCGTCCGACAACCAGCGCACGTTCTACGCGCTGAGGCCCGGCGAATCGGGCCCGCCTGAGGAGGTGGTTCGCGCGTTCACCGCGCTGCAGCGTATGAACCGCGAGGTGTGTGCCGCCATGAAGACCGGCGTGGACTCGGCGAGTTTGACCGCCATCGGCGACCGCATCATGATCGAGTGCGGCTATCCGTCCGGCTGGAAGGGCGGCTACGGCCACGAGATCGGGCTGTTCGCCCACCACGGCGGGCTGACCGCCGGGCTGAACGCGGCCAAGGCTGCACTGGACTGCACATTGGAGGAGAACATGACATTCACGCTGGAGCCCGCCATCCTGACGCCCTATGGGCGCGTGTGTCAGGAGGAGGTCGTGTGCGTGGGGGACTTGGGCGGCGCGATGTTCGGCGCGCCTCAGGCGGAAATATGGTTGATTTGAAGACGGTGGAGGACGAGATAATGGGCAAGAAGATTCTGTTTGTGGGGGAATCCTGCTTCGCGACGGTGACGGAGTACAAGGGCATTGACTGTTTTTCCGAGACCAACTATCACGAGCCTGCGGGCATCATGCGCAATCTGTTCGAGGGCCTGGGCCACACGTTCACCCACATCCCCTGTCACCTGGTCTCCACTAAATACCCTAGGGACCTGGAGTCGCTGAAGCAATTTGACGTGGTCCTGTTCTCGGACGTGGGCAGCAACACGTTCCTGCTGCTGCCGGAGGTCGTGCGCCAGGGAAAGCGCATGCCGAACCTGCTGGCGCTGACCAAGCAGTACGTGGAAGAGGGCGGCGGCTTCGGCATGATCGGCGGCTACATGACGTTCCAGGGCATGGAGGCCAAGGGCAAGTGGAAGGACAGCCACATCGAGGACATCCTGCCCATCCACTTTCTGCCCTACGACGACCGGGTGGAGGTGCCAGAGGGCGCGGACATCATCTGCGTGGACGCGTCGCATCCGGCCATGGCGGGCTTGCCAAAGGAATGGCCGTACGTTCTGGGCTACAACCGCGCCACGCTGAAGCCCGACGGCCACGTGCTGGCGCAGTTCGGCGCGGACCCCATCGTCGCCGTCGGCCAGTACGGCAAGGGCCGCACATTGGCCTACGCCACCGACTGCACGCCTCACTGGGCGCCCGCGGCGATGCACGGCTGGGAACATTATCCCGCGCTTTGGAACAACCTGGTGATATGGCTGGCGGGTGCGTAAAGCGCTGGGTTGCACACCAATTTCACACCATTCCCCACGCGGTCATCCTGAGCGCCAGCGAAGGACCTTCCTCAAGCTCTGTATCAATCCAGTTGGAAAAGGTCCTTCACTTCGTTCAGGATGACCGCGTAGGGAGCGTAAATGATCTGTTGGCTGGTCGTCGCTGTTTACATCGGCCTCGGAAGGTGCTAGAATAATATAACAAACGCGTGTCCTTGCACGGCCACCTTGGGAGGTTCTCACATTGCACATCACGACAAAGGAGATCGCTGAGCGCTGCGGCGTCACGCGGATCACCGTGGACCGGGCGCTAAACGGCAGGCCCGGCATCAGCGAAAAGCGGCGCGCGGAGATCATCAAAATCGCAAAGGAGATGGGCTATCGCCCTCACCGCCTGGCGCAGGCGCTGGTCAACGGCCGCAGCAAGAGTCTGGGCATCGTGGTGTTCGACCTGTACAACTCGTTCTTCGCGCAGATGGTGGACGAATTTCAGCGCGCGGCGTTCGAGGCGGGGTTTGTCACCTATGTCATGCTGTCCAACAAGGACGAGCAACTGGAGCGCGACTGCATCGAGCATCTGCTGGACCGCCGCGTGGACGCCATCGCGCTGGACAGCGTGATCAGCGCGGCGGACTATGCGCCGTATATCCAGCAGTTGCCCGTGCCGGTGCTGTCGCTGATGAACGAACTGTCGGGCGGCATCCCGCTGCTCACCTTCGACGACCATCGCGCCATGTACGACATGACGCTGTATGTGCTCAGCAAGGGCTATCGGCGGCTGATCTATGTCTGCCCGCCGCTGTGCCGCGCGCACACCAGCAACATGGAGACCCTGGTCCGGCGCAAGCAGGGATTCGACCAGGCGACCCGCGATTTTCGCGAGCGGCCGAAGATCACCGTGCTGGGCGACGGCGAGTACCTGAAGGCGCTGAGCGAGATCTCCTTCAGCGGCGCGCCCCGGACCGCGATCCTGTGCACCAGCGACATCTACGCGATCTCCATCCAAAAGCAGATGAGCCGGCGCGGCCTGCGCGCTCCGTTCGACTACGGACTCAGCGGGTTCGACAACATCCCGCTGCTGCACGCCTTTGATCCGCAGATCACCACCGTGTCCCTGGACATCGGCTCGCTGGGTCGGCGCGGCGCCGAACTGCTGATCGGCGCGCTGAACGGCCAGCCGCTCCCGCTGCAGACCATCATGCCTTATGAGATTTTGCCCGGACAGACGATCCTGGACGGCCCGGTCAGAAGCTGACCGGAGCACAATTGAGGGGGACGACCGCATGTTTTTCGGAAATGGACTTGGCAACCTGTATCAGATGACCGACGCCCGCACGCGCTCCATCAGCCCTGAAAACTACACCGGCGAAAAGGGCAAGGGCGGCATGTGCCCGCTGGACCAGGGCTTTGCCCAATACGCCGCCCGGGAGCTGGGGCTGGGCTGGAAAGTGAACCCGTTCATCCGCATCCCCGCGGGGGAGACGTTCGAAATCGCGGCCATCGAAGGCCCCGGCGTGATCCAGCACATCTGGCTGACGCCCACGGGCAACTGGCGCAACACGATCATCCGGTTCTACTGGGACGGCAGCGAAAATCCGTCCGTGGAGTGCCCCATCGGCGACTTTTTCTGCGCAGGCTGGGGCGAGTACGCCCAGATCAGCGCGCTGCCTGTGTGCGTAAATCCGGGCAGCGCCTTCAACTGCTACTGGCCGATGCCATTCAAAAAGCACTGCCGCATCACGCTCCACAACCGCGCCGAGGACACCGTGACCATGTACTATCAGATTGACTACGAGCTGCGGGACGTCGCGGAAGACAGCGGCTATTTCCATGCCCAGTTCCGCCGCGTCAACCCGCTGCCGTACAAGGGCGTGTACACCATCGTGGACTGTATCAAGGGCAAGGGCCAGTATGTGGGCACCTACATGGCCTGGGGCGTGAACAACAACGGCTGGTGGGGCGAGGGCGAGATCAAGTTTTTCATGGACGGCGATCAGGAATACCCCACCATTTGCGGCACCGGCACCGAGGACTATTTCTGCGGCTCCTACGACTTTGAGGACCCGCTGACCCGCGACCGCTACCTGGCGTTCACCACGCCATACGCGGGCTTCCACGAGTTGCGGAATGTGGACAAGCTGTACCGCTGCCAGAAGCGGTTCGGGATGTACCGGTTCCACATCATGGACCCCATCCGGTTCCAGTCTGACCTGAAGGTCACCATCCAGGCCCTGGGCTGGCGCGAGGGCGGCCGCTATCTGCCGCTTCAGGACGACATCGCGTCGGTCGCGTTCTGGTATCAGACTCTCCCCGCCGAGGCGTTCCCGACGCTGCCGGACAAGGATTATTGCGAAGTGATCTGATCAGGCAAGCCCACCGCCCCACCCCCGTCATCCATCGCTGCGCTATGGACCTTCCTCAATGCATTCGAGTTTGAGAAGGTCCTTCGCTGCGCTCAAGATGACGGGGGTTGGGGGTGTTGCGGAGCGCACCAGCTGCTACTTCCGCAGCAGCTTCTTGTCCGCAAGCGCCAGGATCACTTCGCCGTTCGAGGGGCGCTGGTTGCCGGGGAACAGGCCGCTGTCCTTCATGATGCCTCGGGTCCAGGCGCAGTCGATGGCGTGGCGGATGGCGCGCTCCACCTGGGCTGGGTTCGCGCCGTAGAGCCTTGCGACGGCGGGATAGATCTCCTTGGTGATGCGCCCGCCCGTCTGCTTCATGTTCATGGCGATCAGCGCGGCGGACTTCACATACTCCGTGCCCCTGTGTCGCGGCGAAAGGCCCAACACCTCCGACAGCGCCATGGACAGCGCCGTCTCCTCGTCAAAGGGGTCCGGCGCGGGCGCCGCTTTTTCTGCCAAGATGGGCGCGACCTGCGCGATGTGTCCGTACAGCAACTCCGGGTCAAAGGGCTTGACCATGTAGTAGTACGCGCCGTGCTGCAGCGCGCGGTGGATCATGAAATCGCTGCGCATGCCGCTGAGCACGATGATCCGCGTGCCGGTCAGTCCGTGCTCGCGCAGTTGCTGCATCACCGCGAACCCATCCCAGTCTGGCATCGCGATGTCCAGCACCAGCACGTCCGGCCGGGTGATCAGCGCGGCGTGGGCGGCGGCGATGCCGTTCCCCTCCACGGCGACAATCTCGATATCATGCTTCATGGCGAGGCAGTTCACGATGGTTTGCGCCACGTCTTCATTGTCCTCCGCGATCATCACGCGGATGCGGTCAACCCTTGCCTGATGCGGTTGCATCCCTATCATCCCTTCTATTAGCGTATATTCATAGTATTCCCCCTGTCATTTGTCATTATCATAACACTTTATTATCTGTTTGTGAAGATGCAATCCTCTGAAAAAAGGGGATACTTGTCAGGTTCGTGCGGGAATGGTATAATGAATGACCTCATAAAATAGCGTGGGCGAGGAGGTTTCATTGCCTTGATGATGACGATTGACGGCGCAGTGTGCGCGTTTGAGGCGGGCGAGAGCTATGAGGAGATCCTGAAGCGCCAACGTCCGGGCTGCTACCGCAATGTGCTGGGCATCCGCGCGGGCGGGCGCTCGCTGCCGCTGACGGCGCGGGCGATGGACGGCGTGGCGGTTCAGACGATGGACTTCCATTTTGAGGAGGGCATGCGCATCTATGAGCGCTCGCTCCGGTTTGTGATGCTGCTGGCGTTCAGACAACTGTATCCGCAGGCGCGGGTGCGGATCGAAAACTCCACGGCGGGTGGGTTGTACGCCATCGCGAGCGGGATCAAGCTGAACGACCAGATCGTGCAGGCCGTGCAGGCGCGGATGTGCGAGCTGGTGGCGGCGGACCTGCCGTTCACCAAGCGCGTGATCTCCCGCGCGGAGGCCATCAAGCATTTTGAGGCGGAGGGCATGCGGGACAAGGTGCGCCTGCTGACCTACCGCCCGTTTGAGCACTTTCAGCTGTACAGCTGCCAGGGCATGCTGGAGTACTTTTATGGCGAGATGGCGCCGTCCACGGGCTATGTGCCGGTATTCGCGCTGAAGTTTTACCTGCCGGGGCTGCAGCTGCTGCTGCCGGACCCTTCGGACCTGTCGCGGCCGATGCCGTTCAAGGACCAGCCGAAGCTGCATCAGACGTTCGCGCAGTCGTCCCAGTGGGCGAACATCCTGCGCTGCGAAAACGCGGCGGACCTGAACGAGCTGGTGCAGACCAAGCGGCTGCGGGAGTTCATCCGCGTGAACGAGGCGCTGCAGGAGTCGGCGATCTTCGACATCGCCCGAAAGTTCAAGGACAGCGGCGCACAGCTCATCTTGGTGGCCGGCCCGTCGTCCAGCGGCAAGACCACGTTCACCCACAGGCTGTCCATCGCGCTGAAGGTGCTGGGCCTGCGGCCGATCAAGCTGTCGCTGGACGACTATTACCTGGACCGTGAAAAGATTCCGCTGGACGAAAACGGCGAGCGCGACCTGGAGCGGCTGGACACGCTGGACGTGCAGCTGTTCAATGAGCACCTGGTGCGGCTGCTGCAGGGCGAGCCCATCGAGGCGCCGATCTTCGATTTCAAGCGCGGCGAGCGGATCGAGCGCACCCACAGCATGCAGATTGAGCCCGGCCAGCCGGTGCTGGTGGAGGGCATTCACGGCCTGAACCCAGCGCTGTCGATGCTGGTGCCCAGCGACAGAAAATACCTGATCTACATCAGCGCGTTGACCACGCTGAACCTGGACGACCACAACCGCGTGCGCACCACGGACATGCGCCTGCTGCGGCGGATGGTGCGCGACCACCAGTTCCGGGGCACGCCGCCGGAGGAGACGCTGTCGATGTGGAACAGCGTGCGCCGCGGCGAGCAGACGTGGATCTTCCCGTTCCAGGAAAACGCGGACGTGATGTTCAACTCGACGCTGGTGTACGAATCGGCGATCATGAAGAAGTACGCGTATCCGATGCTGATGGCGGTGAAGGAGGACAGCCCGTACTACACCCGGGCGCGGCGGCTGGTGAAGTTCCTCAACTATATCCAGACGGCGGACGTGGAGGACGAGATTCCGCTGAACTCGATTCTGCGGGAGTTCATCGGCGGCTGCACGTTCTATCGGGACGAGGATTGATCGCACTCCAAATCTTTCTGAAAACCATGTTTAACCCAGCCCCTCCCTGCGCACAATAGATGACGCAAGGGAGGGTTGAATTTATGTTCAATAAGAAAATTGGTTTGGTTGTTGTGATGGTCTTGACGATGAGCATTGTGTTGGCGGGCTGTTTCAACTCGGCGACGCAGCCGACGGAGGTGCCGGACGAGACGATTGTGCCGAGCGCGACGATGGCGCCGGATCAGACGGTGATGCCGGGCGCGACGATGATGCCGAACGCGGCGATGCCGTTCGACTGGAACGCGCAGGGCGCGGCGGTCGAAGGTCGGATCAACATGTTCTCTGAGGTTGCGGAGAGCGCGGTGGTGACGAGCGAGCAGACGGCGCTGGTGGGCGTGAAGTTCACCTCGACGTACAAGGGCGAGATGACGCAGCGAATCAAGGATATGATTTCGGGCGAGGTGATGGCTGCGGACACGGGGATCACGGTGGTCGCGGTGACGGCGGACGAGGCGGACTTTGCGAAGATTGTGGAGCTGAAGCAGAAGAAGGCGGCGGGCGCGACGGACGCGGAGATCAAGCCCGAGGTGGACCAGATCGTGAAGAACATCGGCACCATGCGCTAACCCCCCCGCCCAACCACAGCGAAGCGAAACCAGGGAGTCCAGAGGGCCTTAGTCCCTTTGGCGGGAATCCAAGGGGCAGCGCCCCTTGGCCGCCGGAGGCCGTCCCCCCGTAACCCAGCCCTCTTTCCCGTCGAGGGAAAGATCTGCCCCCGGCCCCCCCACGAGAGGGGGGCCGGGGGCAGATGCGTCCTTCGGACGCGAGAGGAGGGGCGGGGTCACCGGGGGACGCCCTTCGGGGACCAGAGGGCGCTGCCCTCTGGACTCCCGCCAGGGGGATAATCCCCCTGGACCCCTGTTTTCGCTTCGCTGCCGCTGAGCGGGGTTTAATCACGGCGGCGGTTGTTGTTCGCGAGCAGGAGCAGCCGCGCGAGCTGCAACACTGCGCTCAGCGCCGACGCCACATACGTCATCGCGGCCGCGCCCAGCACCGCCCTAGCACCCTTCATCTCCCCCGCGTCCAGCACCCCGTCCCCCTCCAGCACCCGCAGCGCGCGCCCGCTCGCGTTGAACTCCACCGGCAGCGTCACCAACGTGAACACCACCGTCAGCGAAAACAAGATGATCCCCGCCAGCAGCAGCGGCCGCCAGCTGAACACCAGCCCCGCCAGGAAAATCGGCCAGCTCAGCCCGCTCCCAATCTGCACCGACGGCACGATCCAGCTCCTCAGCCCAAGCGGCCCGTAGTGCTCCGCCTTCTGCATCACATGCCCGCACTCGTGCGCCGCCACGCCCAGCGCCGCGATCGACCGCGACCCGTATACGTCCTGCGACAGCGACAGCGTGTTCGTCTCCGGATTGAAGTTGTCCGTCAACTCACCCGCCACCGCCGCCACCCGCACGCCGTCTATTCCCGCGTCTGAGAGCAGCTTCTGCGCCAGCTGCGCGCCCGTCATGCCGCACCTCGCCTGCACCTGCGAGTACTTGCGGAACGCGCTCGACACCTTGTATTGCGCCCATGCCGCCAGGATCATGCCGGGGATCAGCAGGAAGAATGTGGGATCAAAATAGAACATGGTTGGGCCTCCTTGTGGTCGTGATGATTGGATCGCCATGGTATTGGCGTGTCGCGCTCGGGTGAAAAAACCGACCTATCGGCTCGGATAAGTCGGTTTGGCTTTCGTGTCCGCGTCAGTGTTTATTTACCGAGCAGGCTCGTGATCTTGCCCAGCACGCTGCCCAGCTGGTCCTGGTTCAGCGAGCCCAGCAGGTTCATCACGCCGCTGTGGGCGTCGTTCGCGGTCTGCTGTGCGCCGCCGGTCAGCGCGCCCAGCGCGTCCATGATGGAGCTGTGCGCGGCCTGGGTGTGCTGCTGCACCTCTTCCTGGGTCTTGCCCTGCACGTTGCTGGCCAGGCTCGTCAGCGCGCCGAGGATGTTATCGTGGGCCGCTGTGGCGTGCTGCTGCGCCGCCTGTTGGCTGTGGCCGCTGAGCTGGGACAGCTTCTGCAGGTTGTCGAACACGCTGCCGCCGGTCTGCTGCGCCGCGTGCTGCACCGACGCGGTCGCCTGGGTCGCCGCCGCCTGCACGTTCTGCGCCGCCTGCTGGACCGAAGCGCCCGCCTGCTGTGCCGCGGCTTGGCCGCCGCCGAGCAGGTTGCCGAGCAGCCCTTCCACCGTGCCCATCAGCTTTTCGGGGATGTCGCCGCTGCCGCCGCCGCCGATCAGGTGCTCCACCAGTTCGGTGATGCCGCCCTCGTGCTGATTGTTGCCGCCGGTCAGTGCGCTCAGGCCCATGTTCAGAAGCTGCTTCAGTTGATCGTTGTTCGCCATGTGTAGTAATCCCCCTGTACTTTTATTGTCTGCGCGTAGCATGGGATCATTCTAACACACCGCTATCTCAAATGCAACGGAAAGTTTACGGAACCACCGTCAGCGAAACTTGCGAGCTGGCGCCGCTGCCGTCGGAGGCCATGGCGGCCACGATGATCCCGCGCTCCTGGCCTGGATCGCCCACCGCCGTCAGCAGGCCCGAGTTGTCGATGCTGGCATACTGGCCGCCGCCGATCACCGCCCAGGTGATGTCCTGCCGCGCGGCCATGTCGCCCGTCATGTCGTACGCCACCGCCTTCAGCGCCAGCGAGCGGCCGGCCTGCAGCGCCACGCGCCCGTCCGCGCCCACCGCCGACTGCGCGACCGTGATCTCAATCCGCTGCGTGCGCTGGCCCAGGTACACGGTGAACATGGCCTTGTCGCCGCCGTAGGTCCGCGCCGTGATCAGGTACGCGTCGCCCGGGCGGTCATAGCGCACCCGCAGGCTGCCGGACTTTTTGTCCAGCGAGACCTTCGAGCCGTTGGCGCTGCCCAGCGACGTGACGGTATAGCTGATCCCCGCGTTCACATTCGGCGACGCGATCAGGATCGGGCTCTTCGCGAACTGGGACAGGTCCAGCTTCGCGCCGTCCTCCAGCACCGCGCTGTCCGGCGCGAACCGGATCTTTGGCTCGTCCACGATCTTGACATTTTTTCGCAGCTGTTTCTGGCCGCCGTCCGGCAACTGCACGGTGACGAAGAGCTGCGCAGCGCCAAACCGGGCGCACTTGATCTTTCCGCTGCCCGAAACGGTCAGGTATTTCGCGTTGCTGGACGCGAAGCTGAGCGAGACGCCTTTGAGCCGGGATTTCGGCTTCTGGCCGTTGACCAGGACCTGTATGTCCTTGTTCAGCTCCACGGTGTATGCGGCGCCCTGGCCCATGACCAGTTCGTCTTGAAAGTTCACGGTCTGGTTCGCGAACGCGCCAGGCGCCCAGGTAACGCTGTACTCCTTGGCCTCTTCCGGCTCAGGCTTGGGCGGCGTCACGGGCGTGACCGGCGCCACGGCTAGCTCCGTCGCGGGCTTGGGCGCTGGTGTCGCCGTCGGCTCAGGCGTCGTCTCCGGCTGGGGCTCCTCGGTCGGCTCCTCCGTTGGCGCTTCCGTGGGGTCGGCGGGCGCCTCGGTGGGTTCCGCAGGCTCTACCTCTTCGATGGCCCGCTCGTGCTCGGTCTCCGCTGGCAATTCCTTGACTTCGACGAACACCGGAACGACCTCCGCGTCCGCAAACGCGCAACCGAAACCGGGCAGCGCCATCATCAGGCCCAGCAGCAGTCCAGCCGCGCGCATCGGGCCCTTCTTTGCGATCATCGTATTCCCTCCATCGACCTGTCAGTGACACGGGCACGTGCCGCGCCAATCTATATCGGTGACCTTCATTATACGCCACGACTGTAAACAGCACAACAAGTAACAAACAATATACGGTGAAATCGGATATTTATTCCAATTTTGCCACATATACTATGAGCTACTTATCGGAAAATAGTCGCTTCATTAACGTGTCGCCGTCCTCAAGTAACCCCGCGGCCGCGCAGGCGCGCTCGGTGAACGGACGGGCGCCGCTGTGGACCCGGCTGTCGTATAGCGCGAAGGGCACCGGCGTGCCGTCGTGGGTGCGCGTGGACAGCAGCGTGTAATGGTCCGGCATCAACAGCAGCCGAAAATCGCCCAGCGCGGGCAGTTCGCCGAGCAGCGGCGCGACCACGCGCTCGCTCACGCGGCGGATCGCCTCCATCTTATGCGCCAGCGAGCCATCGTGGCTCATCTCGTCTGGGGCCTCGATGTGGACCAGGGCGAAGTCACAGCCGCCTTTCAGCGCGGCCAGCGCGGCGTCCACCTTGCCCCGGTAATTTGTGTCAAGCAGCCCCGTTGCTCCTTTGACGTCCGGAACGGCCAATCCGTTCAATCGGGCGATGCCCTTGACCAGCGGCACCGCGCTGACGGCCACGCCGCGCACCCCGTACTGCCGAAAAAAATCCGGCAGCGCGTACGCCGAGCCCGCGCCCCACAGCCACGCTGTGTTGGCGGGCAGCTTGCCTTCCCGGCGGCGGCGCTGGTTCACAGGATGCCCGTTCAGCACGTCGAACGAGCGCCGCATCAACGCCATGACGCCCGGTCTCTGGGGCAGATACCCCGCCACCGACTGGCCCACGATGTCGTGGGGCGGGGTCAGCTGGTAGTCCGCCATCCGCCCGGGCATCACCGCCACGTGCCGGAACGTGTCCGTGGGCGAGATGCGCAGGCCCAGCTCATCGGACAGCGCCGCGAATGCCGCGTCCGCCATCAGGGCGTTGATCAATGTCCATGCGTCCTGGCCGTCCACGCCGCCGCCATTGTGGCTGAGCATCGTGGCGGTGGGGTAGCCCTCGTCCGTGATCGCGGCCAGGTTCAGCCGGAACGCGACCTCGCCCTCAAACACGTCTACGCCCATTCCGGCGGCCTCCAGCGGCGAGCGGCCGTTGTAGACTTTTTTCGTGTCGTTGCCCAGCAGCGTCAGAAACGCCACGTCGCTGCCGGGCGGAAGTCCCTCCGGGCAGGAGCGCAGCCGCCCCAGTTCGCCCGCGCCCACCGCCGCGAACGCCGCCGGGGACAGCGCCTCCAGCGGCGTCATGCCGCCCAGCTCGCCTTGGGGAAAGTCGGCCATGCCGTCGCCGACCACCAGAACATATTTCATTTGCGTAACCTCCCGCGCTTGAAAAAAAGCGACCGATTGGATATGATTGTAGCAGATGAAAGTTAACTGACGTAGGAGGCTCATCCATGATATACCACCAACCGCTGATGGAGATGATCAAGGGCCAGATTTTCGACGGGTTCCTGCTGGTGAAGGCGAGCGAGCAGCGCACCGCCCAGAACGGCGGCAAGTACCTGGACCTGACCTTGGGCGACCTGAGCGGTGAGTTGAACGGCAAGATGTGGGACGGCACCGTGGCCGCGCCGCCCGTGGGCACCGCCGTGCGCGTGCGCGGCATGATCCAGGAATACAAGGACAGGCCCCAGCTGCGCGTGGACAAACTGCGCGAGTCCACCCCCGCCGACGAGGTGGACATGGCCCATCTGATCCCCTGCGCGCCGCATCCGGCGGACGAGATGTACGCCTACATCCGCCAGCGCGCTGAGCGCATTGAAGACGAGCAGCTCCGGGCTATCGTGCTCTTCCGCCTGGACGAGAGCGAAAAGCCGCTGATGATCTACCCCGCCGCGCTGAAGCTGCACCATGCGGAGCGCAGCGGCCTGCTGCATCACACCTCCACCATGCTGAAGGCGGCGGAGGCGGTGTGCGGGATCTATGCCCAGCTGGACCGCGACCTGCTGGCGGCGGGCGTGATCCTGCACGACCTCTCAAAGCTCACCGAGCTCAACGCAGACGCGCTGGGCCTCGCCAGCGAGTACTCGGTGGAGGGCCAGCTGCTGGGCCACATCAGCCAGGGCGTGGCGGAGCTGGCCCGGGCGGGCCGCGAGCTCGGGACCCGGCGGGAGCTGCTGCTGATGCTGCAGCACATGATCCTCAGCCACCACGACGAGCCGGAGTATGGCAGCCCCAAGCGCCCCATGTTCCCCGAAGCCGAGGTGCTGCACGTGTTGGACCTGCTGGACGCGCGGATGTACGAGATGAACAGCGTGCTGAAGACCGTGGCCCCGGGCGGGTTCTCCCAGAACATCTGGTCGCTCGACCAGCGCAAATTGTACCGCCGCAAGGAGGCGCAGAGGCCGAATGAGGAGAATTGATGTCGCACCAATAGACGCCGGCAAGCGGCTGGACAAGTGGCTGCTGAAAACCTTGCCCGCGCTGTCCATGGGCATGATGCAGAAATATGTGCGGCTGGGCCGCGTGAAGATCAACGGCAAGAAGGCCAAGCCCGACGCGCACATCGAGGCGGGCGACGCGGTCGAGCTGTACATCGGCGATGAGTTTTTCGAGCCGGTGAAAAGGCGCGACGCGCTGCTGGATGGGTTCAGCTGGCGGCTGAACGTGGTGCATGAGGACGAGCAGATCTTGATCGTGGACAAGCCCGTGGGCATGATCGTGCACCCGGACGACGACGAAAAGATCAACACGCTGGTGACCCACGCCCGGGCCTATCTGTACCAAAAGGGCGAATATGACTCGCAAAATGAGGGCGCGTTTGCCCCCGTGCCCTGCAACCGCATCGACCGGTTCACCGGCGGGTTGGTGATCATCGCCAAGACCCGCGAGGCCATGAATGTGATCAACCTCGCGATCCGGGACCGGGAAATCGAGAAGGGTTATCTGGCCATCGTGCACGGCGCGCCGAGGCCCGCCGAGGGACTGATTGACAACTGGATCCTGAAGACGCCGGGGAAGCGCAAGGTGCGGGTGCTGAGGCGGGAAGCGCCCGGCGCGCAGCGGGCGCAGACGCGGTATCGGGTGCTGGAGAGCCGCGGTGGGCTGTCGCTGGTGGACTGTGATCTGCTCACGGGCAGGACCCACCAGATCCGGGCGCAGTTCGCGGACCTGGGGCATCCGCTGCTGGGGGACGGCCAGTACGGCGACCCCAGGGAGGCCGGGCGGCTCGGGCTGGGGCAGCAGGCGCTGTACGCGTACCGGCTGGGTTTCCGGTTCGAAAAGGACGCGGGGGTGCTGAGCGGGCTCAGCGGGGCCAGCTTCGAGGTGCAGGATGTGCCGTTTGTGGAGGTGTTCTTTCCGTAGCCCCAGCGCGTCATCCTGAGCGCAGCGAAGGACCTTCCTCAAACTTGAAGGAGGTCCTTCGCTGCGCTCAGGATGACGACTGGGAGGAACGCATCCTCAGTCATCATTACCACTTAAACGTGTTTTCCACAATGTTCGGCAGCAGTTTATAGATGTTGATCCCTGCCATCTCGTCGAACTGCCTCTTCAGCGCAAACGTCGCCTTCCACTTGTCCGCCATATTCGCGTTCGCCCCGTACCGCATCGCCACATCCAGCAGCCGCTTGTCGATCAGCACGCCGCCCTCGGGCGAAGACACCGCGTCGCACAGCTGGATGAGCCTGTCGTACACCGTGTATGCGCGGGCCTCGATGAACCGCTGGATGAACATATAGTCGACGTCCGGGATGTCGACGCGGCCCATGAAGGTTTTCATGTCCGGTAGGGGGAACGAGTGCGTCAGACAGATGTCCGCCGCGTCCTCAAAGCCCTGGGCCAGCAGATAATGATAGCCGTCCCAGATGTGCTTGATGTAGGTGAACCCCTCGCGGCGGCCGATGTCGTGCAGCAGGCCCAGCACGTACGCGGCGTCCGGATCGAGTCCCTGGCAGCGCTCGGCGATCAGGCGGGCGTTGACGGCGGTGGAACGGCTGTGCTCCACCCAGGGCGTGGGATTCATGCGCTGCGCTTGGGCCAGCATGGCCTCTGCCTGGGCGATGGTGGGGATCTTCATGATGGGTGTCCTTTCTGACAATGCGTCGTGGAATGGATCCATCGCTACGGGGCGACGACGCTTCTGTAGTGCGCCAGCTGGTCCGGCAGGGTCTCGTAGGGTTTCAGCCCGTACGGGCACCTTTTTTCGCAAAGGCCGCACTTCGTGCACTGCTCGATCTTCTCCATGCCCTCGCGCCACTCGGGCGTGAGCCAGTTGGCCGACGGCGAGCGGGCCAGCAGCTGCTTCATGCGGTTGGCGTTGTGGATCGGGATGCCCGCTGGGCAGGGCAGGCAGTAGCCGCAGCTCCTGCAGAACGCGCCGGCCAGCTCGCGGCGGTCGGCCTCGATCAGGGCTGACAGCTCGGCGTCCAGCGCGGGCGGATGCCGGTCCAGCTCAAGAATCTGCAAAAGCTCCGCCATGCGCTGCACGCCCCAGATGGGCGCCACGTTTTCGAACTGGCGCAGATACGCAAACGGCAGCCGCGCGTCCGTCACCAGCCCGCCCGAAAGCGCCTTCATGGCGATGAACCCCACACCCTTCTCCGCGCACAGTCGCACCAGTTCAACCTCGCGCTCCGTGGCCAGGTGGTTGAACGGATACTGCAGCGTGTCATACAGTCCGCTCAGGACGGCCTCGAACGCCCGCTCCAGCGAGTGCTGGCTGATACCGATGGCGCGGATTTTCCCCTGAGCCTTCGCCATGAGCGCCGCGTCATACAGCCCGTCCGCGCCGCCCGGGACCGGCACGGACGGCGGGTTGTGGAACTGGTAGATGTCGATGTAGTCCGTGCCCAGCTGGGTAAGGCTGTCGGCCAGGTTGTTTTTGTAGCCCGCGCCGTCCTTCGCCATGGCCTTGGATGCGATCACGATCCGGTCTCGAACATCGCTCAATGCCGCGCCCAGTTTGTGCTCGCTGTCCGAGTACACCCGCGCGGTGTCGTAGAACGTCACGCCCGCCTCGAACGCGCGGCGCAGGATGGCGCTGGATTCGGCCTCCGGAATCCGCTGGATCGGCAGCGCGCCGAAGCCGGTGCGGGAGATGCGGATGGACTTCGTTAAATTGAAGGTCTGCATGTAGTTTCACGCCCAATCTGGTGATATATGGATTGAGTATAGCACGCGCGGACGAATGGATCAAGTCTAGGTGAAAAGCCAATGCTAACATGAACGGAGGGATCGGTCATGAATAAAGGGAAGATCGCGATCATCGGCGCGGGGTTTGTGGGATCGACGACTGCGTACACGCTGATGCTGTCCGGGCTCGCCAGCGAGATCGTGCTGGTGGACATCAACCGCGACAAGGCGGACGGCGACGCGCTGGACATGAACCACGGCATCGCGTTCGTGGCGCCTGTGAAGGTCTCGGCTGGGGACTATGCCGAGTGCGAGGGCGCGGACCTGGTCATCATCACGGCGGGCGCGAACCAAAAGCCCGGCGAGACCCGGGTGGACCTGCTGAAGCGCAACACGGCCATCTTCAAGAGCATTCTGGATGCGCTGCTGCCGCACCTGAAGCCGACGGCCATCCTGCTGGTGGTCTCAAACCCCGTGGATATTTTGACCTACATCACCCACAAGCTGTCAGGCTTGCCGAAAAACCGGATCATCGGCTCCGGCACGGTGCTGGACACGGCGCGGCTGAAGTACTACATCGGCGAGCACACCGGCGTGGACGCGCGCAACATCCACACCTACATCATCGGCGAGCACGGCGACACCGAGGCTGCAGCCTGGAGCCTCACCAGCATCGCCGGGATGGAGCTGGACGAGTACTGCGGCGTGTGCGGCAGGTGCGAGGGCGGGGTCCAGGCCTGTAAGGACGAGTTTTATCACAAGACCAAGAACGCCGCCTACGAGATCATCGGGAAAAAGGGCGCGACCTACTACGCCGTGGCGCTGGCCGTGCGCCGGATCGTCGAGGCGCTGATCGGGAACGAGCACTCGATCCTAACGGTGTCCAGCCTGCTTGAAGGCGAATACGGCATCGACGGCGTGTGCCTGAGCGTGCCCGCGCTGGTGGGCGGCAAGGGCATCGAAAAGGTGCTGCAGGTGCCGTTCAGCAGCGAGGAAGTGGGCCAGCTGAGGCACTCGGCGGAGACGCTTCGTGGGTTGATCAAGGACATCGGGCTGGCATAGCCATGTCCGCCAATCCCCATACACTCCCCCCAAAACCCGTCATCCTAAGCGCAGCGAAGGACCTTCTTCAATCTTTCTGATCATTAAGGTGGAGGAAGGTCCTTCGCTGCGCTCAGGATGACAGGGTTTTGGTGCGACGGTGCGCAATGACGGGCGTCACTCGTAATACCACGCCTCCCGCGCCTTGTCGCTGGGCGGCGCATAATCCCCCGCCCCGTCCTCCCGCTGTGCGTCCAGGTACCCCGCCAGGTCCGTGAGCCGCGGCAGATCTGCTAGGTCCTCGTCCCGCACCGACACCTTGAACGCCCGCTCGGCCTTGATCACCAGTCTGGCCAAGCTCACTGCGTCCACGCCGCCCTTTCGCGAAAGCCGGGTGTCGGGCCCCAATTCCTCCTCCGACACCCCCAGCACATCCGCCAACAGCGCCTTGAGCTGCTGATAACTGTTCATACGCTTCCTCCCATCAGGATCTTCCCAGCAGCGGGCTCACGTCGCCCTGATAAAACAGCGCCAGATGATGCAGCGCCCTGGTGCAGGCCACGTACAGCAGGTGCCGGTCCTGCATCTCGCCATAGTGGTCGGCGTCCGCGTCCAGCACCAGCGCGGCGTCGAACTCCAATCCCTTCGACAGCGCCAGCGGGATCACGAACGCGCCGGACGGGTCCCTGCTGCCGTCGATCACGGGCAGGCCCAGCCGCGCGCCCCAGCGGGCCGCATCGCGGGCGGTCTTGACGATCAGCGCGATAGAGCGGTCGCCCTTTTCCCGGCAGCGCGCGATCTCCTCGGCGATCCGGTCCACGGAGGCATCTTGCACCACCAGCGGCTCGTCCCCGCTGCGGCTGAAGCTCTCGATGTCCGCGCCCGGTCCCAGGCAGCGCAGCGAGAACGCCAGTATCTCGCGGGTGCAGCGAAAGCTCTTGTTCAGCGTCACCAGCGCGCTGCTCTTTCGGCCCAGCGTGGCTGCGATCTGCGCATAGAGATCCGGCGCCGCAGGGCGGTCCAGCGACTGACTCACGTCGCCCAGCACGGTGAACCGGGCGCGGGGATAGAGCCGGTTCAGCACCGCGAACTGCAGCGGGCCATAGTCCTGGGCCTCGTCCACCACCACCTGCCGGATGTCCTCGGCCCTGCCTGGTCCGTGGGTCAGCGCCCGCAGATAGGCCACGCAGCAGGCGTCCTCCGGTGAAAGCGAGCCGCCCGCGTCCAGCGATGCGCGCGTCTTGGCCAGGATGTCAGGCAGCGATTTCGGCAAATCCAGGCCCTCGGCCAGTTGCCGGAACCGCGCCTCGTCCGAGACCAGCGCCTTATACAGCGCGCGGCAGTCCAGCCGGGTGAAGCTGCGGATGTGTCGGCTCAGCTGGGCGCTCTCCAGGATCGAACACGCCCGGGCAAACGGGATCAGCTCCAGCGCGTGGGCCGGGTTTTTCCGCGCCAGCTCCAGCAGATGCGCCATCCGCGCAGGCCTGCGCTGGCGGATGCCGTCCCACAGCGAGGATTCCATGCGCCGCAGCTGGGCGGACAGCGGCACCACGCGCTCGGCGTGAAGAATGCGCTGCTTGAGCTGCTGGCGGGTGGTGAGGGTCTGGCCGGCGTAGACCACGTCCTGGAACGGGATGTAGCGGCGCGGCAGCGCAGCGCAAAACCGGTCCAATATGGTGATGAACACGCTGGATTCCTTGAACTGGATCGCCTCGCGCAACAGCACCCGGTCTGTCGCGTCGCTGAGGCACAGCGCTTCAAACCGCGCGGCCCGGGACAGCACCGGCCAGCCGGTCAGCGGCTGGGTCAGCGCCTCAAATGTGGCGGTGCGCACGCTGCGCTCGCCCAGCTCCGGCAGCACGCGCTCGATGTAGCGCTCAAAGAGCGCGTTGGGCGACAGGATCAGGATGTTGTTGGCGCTGAGCCGCGACGCCAAGCCGTCGTACATCAGGTACGCCGCCCGGTGCAGCGCGATGGAGGTCTTGCCGCTGCCCGCCGCGCCCTGGACCATCAGCAGCTCGTGCTCGGTGTCGCGAATCGCGGCGTCCTGGTCGCGCTGGATGGTCTCCACGATGGCCTTCATGCGCGGCGACGCGGACTTGGCCAGCAGCTTGCGCAAAAATTCGTCCTGAACCTGCACGTCCGCATCGAAAAAGTACTCCAGCGTCCCGCCGTGGATCTCGTACTGGCGCTTTTTTTGCACCTGCACATCGACCCGCCCGCCCGGCGCGTCGTAGTGGGCGGGGCCGATGCCAAACCGGTAGAACACGCTGGCGATGGGCGAGCGCCAGTCTAGCACATGGATCTCGTGGGTTTGGCTGTCCTTCAGCGTGGCGCGGCCGATGTAGGCCCGCTCCTCGTCACCGCCGTCGTCATACCGAATGTCAAGCCGCGCGAAATAGGGTGTGTCCAGCATCCGCACCAGTGATTGGATGCGCGAGAGCTCCATTTCATGTGTCTGCTGCGCCACAGAGAGCGGCGCGGCCAGCTGGTTCAGGTTCAGCAGCGCTTCAAAATCGTCCGAGCCCCAGAGGTTCGCAAACGACTGCTCCGACTGGTCCCGCAGTTCCTCCCGCGAGCGGACCAGGTCCTGATGCCGCCGACCGGCGCTGCGTTCCGCCGCGCAAAGCTCCGCCCGCGCGATGGAAAGCACGCGGTCCAGGTGCCGGGATTCAAGGGCGAGGTCATGTGCATTGGGCAAAAGAAAGGCACCTCCCGCACAAACGTAGTGGACATAGGGTAACACAAACGCGCGGGAAATAACAGTCTTGAGATTTCCTCGGGGATGTGGTATAATGAGGATGTGAAAAGGGCGGCTGTCGATGAGGCAGCCGCCCTTCCTTTCCCCCGCCGGCCCCTCACCCACGCCGTCATCCTGAGCGCAAGCGAAGGACCTTCTTTAAACTTACATCGCTCCCCGTGTCCTCCTGAGTAGAGCGCCAGCGCAGTCGAAGGATCTCCACGCCGTTTGGCGACGCCTCTCGTCTAACGGGTGCGTCCGCTCACGCGGGGGAGAACCTTCGACTGCACTGGCGCTCCGCTCAGGATGACATTGGGGACGGAGGTTTGAAGAAGGTCCTTCGCTGCGCTCAGGATGACGGCGCTGGAGGGTGGATAACCTTTATCTCCCTGTCCCCTGCGGCCGCGATCAAACTATTTCTCGTCTTTGTCCGACATCTCGTCCTCGTACACCCTGTAGCAGTTCTTGCCGCCGCGCTTGGCGTGGTACATGGCGATGTCGGCGTATTTGATCAGTACGTTGTAGTCGCCTGAGTTGTAGGGGAACAGCGCAATGCCGATGCTGAGGCCGACCTGGTATTTTGCGATGTAACGGTCGATCTCCTGGGTGGCGAAGCCTGAGAGCAGCTCCTGCGCGAACGCCTCGGCGTCCTGCTGGTTCTTGATGGCGGGCACGATCAGGATGAACTCGTCGCCGCCGATGCGGGCCGCCACATTCAGGATGCCGGGGCCGGGGCGGAACACTTTGGAGTTGTTCTGGGCGTGCTCCAGATAGTGGCCGATGTTCTGCAGCAGCGCGTCGCCCGCGTCGTGGCCCGCGTTGTCGTTGACCTGCTTGAAGTTGTCCAGGTCAATGAAGAACAGCGCGAAGGGCTGCTTGGCCTTTTTGTGGGTCATCTCCTGCAGCGTGTCCATCAGGTACTGGCGGTTCGGCAGGTTGGTGAGCTTGTCGTAGTTCGCCATGCGCTTGAGCCGGTCCTGCATGGTCTTGACGCGGCTGAGCATGTAGAACACCAGCACCGACATGATCGCCAGCACGAACGCCAGCGAGCCGACCATGATCCAGAAGTTGCGCTTCGCGCTCTCGCGCTGTGCGATCAGCAAATCGTCCTCCACGTCCACGCAGGCGATGCCGATCACGCGGCCGTTGCGCATGATGGGCACGGCGCCTGTGGAATAGCTGCCCCATTCATCCACCAGGTTCGAGATGCCTGCGGCGTCCTTGCCGTCAAACGCGGCCTGGAGCACTTCCGCCAGCGGCGAATACTCGGTGAAAGGCTCGGCCTCCACGTCGCTGTCGAACACGAACATGGGCACATCATCGACCATCTTCAGCGCATAGATGAACTTCGCGCCGGTGGTTGACGCCAGCAGGCGCAGCGATTTGAGCTGCTCCTGATAGAAGCTGTTGTCGATGGACCCCAGGTCCTTGTAGCTGAAAAACGCGTTCTCGTCGATGACCTCTCGGGCCGCGGACGCGGTGGAGATCAGCTGGGCGCGCACGCTGTCCTCCAGGATCGCGCTGGACTCGCTGAGCCCTTTGTAGTTGATGAAGCTGGTCAGCGCCACGATGAATACGCAGAACGCGACGAACACGGAAAACAGCAGGTACTTGATTTTGTTGCTCATTTTTGTCAGGCCTCTCTGCATTGGTAATTTCCTCCACCCCTGCGGCGTTTATTTCTCGGACTTGCCCTGCATGTCGTCGTCGTACACGCGGCAGCAGTTCTTTCCGGCGCCCTTCGCGTGGTACATGGCGATGTCCGCATACTTGATCAGCACGTTGAAGTCGGCGGCGTTGAATGGGTACAGGGCCACGCCGATGCTGAGGCCCACCTGGTATTTCTCGATGTAGCGGTCGATCTCCTTGCTGGCAAAGCCTGCCAGCAGCGCGTCCGCAAACGCGATGGCGTCGTCCTTCTTCTCGATGCCGGGCACCACCAGCAAGAACTCGTCGCCGCCGATGCGCGCGGCCACGTTCAACCTGCCCGCGGCGGGCCGGAACGCCTTGGACGGGTTCGGTGCGGAGCCCAGATAGTTGGCGATGTTCCGGAGCAGCGCGTCGCCCGCGTCGTGGCCCGCATTGTCGTTGACCTTTTTGAAGTTGTCCAGGTCGATGAAGAACAGCGCAAACGGGCCGTGGCCCTTCTTCGCGGTCAACTCCTGCAGATAGCTCATCAGATACAGCCGGTTGGGGAGGTTCGTGAGCTTGTCATAGGACGCCATGCGGCTCAGGTGGTCCTGCATGGACTTGAGCCTGCCCAGCATGCGCCACAGCACGATGGCCATGATCAGCAGGATCGAACCGAGGGACGCGGTCAGCAGGATGAAGTTGCGCCGCGTGGACTCCGTGTTCCGCCGGAGCAGCACGTCCTCCACGTCGGCGGCGACGATGCCCACGACCTTGCCGTCCTTCATCAGCGGCATCGCGCCGGTGGAAAACGAGCCGTACTCGTCCACCATGTTCGACACGCCGGCCACCTCGCGTCCGGAAAACGCGTCCCTGTGGACCTGGGACAGATCGTAGACCATTAGTGTGGCGTTTTCGCTGGTTTCGTCGTTGTCGAAGATGAACACGGCCTTGCCGTCGATCATCTTCAGCGCGTACAGGTATTTCGTGCCCGTCTGCGCCGCCAGCGCGCGCAGTTCGGCCAACTGCTCGCGATAATAGTCGTTGTTGATGCTGGTGTCGGTCTCATATGCCGCGAACGCGTCCGCGTCGATGATTTCCCGCGCGGCGGCGCACACGGACAGCACTTGGGCCTTCACGCTCTCGCCCAGCATCCGGGTGGACTCGCTGGCGCCCTTGTAGTTGAGGTAACTCACCAGGGCCACTACGAGCACACAAAAACAGACAAAGCCCGCGAACAGTGCGTTCTTTGCCCGGTTTGTCAATCGCATCACGCCAGTCTCTGCCACAAAATCCCTCATTTACTTAATTTTTGCAGTCCAAGACCAGTATACCACAAGTTTTTCCATTTCGCCATAAAAACATTTACATGAGATCAATAAATGTCTGTAAATCGGGTCACGATTCGCGCTGCCAATCTTTGCAGATGTCGATCCATGCCAGGGCCTTCGCGGTGTCGAACAGCTCGTCGGGGCGCAGTTCGATCATGCTGTTCCCGCTGCCCGCGGCAGGAAAAACGCTGTCAAACCGGCGAATGGAGATGTCGATGTAGGTGCGCACGCCCTCGGGCAGCGCGAACGGGCACACGCCGCCCACCGCATGGCCGGTCTGGGCTAGCACCTCGGCTGGTGTGAGCATCTTGGCCTTCGCGCCGAAAAAATGCTTGTACTTGGCGTTGTCGATTTTCGCGTCGCCAGCGGCGCTGATGAGGACACACTGCCCGTCCACCCAGAACGAGAGCGTCTTCACGATCCGCGCAGGGATCACGCCCACGGCCTCTGCAGCCAGCTCCACCGTGGCGCTGGACTGGGGCTTTTCCATGACGGCGTGGGTGAGGTTGAAGCCCGAGAGGTAAGTTTTCACGGTGTCGATGGACATGGTGGTGGTCTCCTTTTTTGTATGTTGGGGAGTATCCGCTCACGCGGCGGCGGGGGCGAGCCCCGCCCTACGAGTGCGATGCGGTCCGTTGTTGGGCGAGGGCTTGCCCCCGCCGCCGCGCGAGCGGCCTCACCCCGTCCCTTCAATGTAATGCATCATCCAAGCCGCCGCCAGCAGGTCCGCGCAGCCGCCGGGGCTCAGGTTCTTGGCGATGAACTCTTTGTCCAGCGCCTGCGCCAGGTCGATCCGCGCGCTCAGCTCGTCACCCGACGCATTCAGCCTTTTCCGGATATCCGCCCGCGCCGCCTTGGCCGCCTCGGCCCCGGCCCGCGCGATCAGGTTCGTGTCCTCCACCTCACCGATCAGCCGCAGCAGCGCGCACACCGACGCGTCGTTTTCCGAAGCGCCGCGCCCGAGCCACTTGCGCAGCTCCGGCAGCGCCACGTGCCGCACGGACGGATAGCCCGCCGCCGCCTCGCCCCGCGCCCCGCCCGCGCCGTGCTCGGCATAGGCATGCTCGCCGTGGCTGCGCGGCACATCCGGGCGCTCCGCGCAGGAGACCGCGCCCAGCTTCGCCGCCTCCGCGCACATCGCCTCCGCAGTCACCCGCTCATTCCGCGCGTAGAGCCGCCCGCACCCTGCCGCCAGCAGCCCCAGCGCGAAGATCGCGCCGCGGTGGGTGTTCACGCCGCCGGTGGCCTTCAGCATGACCTCTTCGACCTGGATGCCCAGGTCCTTGAGTCGCGAGAACAGCATCTGGTCGTCCAGCCCCTGCGTGCCATTGAGCGTGAACAGGTAGAAAAATGGGGCAAAGGCGGCGATGGCGTCGAGGAACCGGGTGTAATCCATGTCCCGGTGTGCGCCGCTGTTGGCGCGGTCCACCAGGCCCGGCTTGGGCGTGGCGGCCAGCTCGTTCCTCAGCGCACGCGTGGCGGCCTGCTCCACGGCCCTGGCGAAGGGCGGCACGAAATGGCCCTTCAGGATTGAGTACGTCCCGATCTGCACCGCCTTCAGCGGGTGCGCCCTGCTCCTGGCGCAGACATGGGCGGGCCGGTCGCAGATCAGGCATTTGCGCGGTACGGGCCGCGCCAGATTGCGCCCGTCGGGGCCGATCACGTCCAGGTCCAGCAGCCGACCGATCGGGTGGTCGCGCTCGATGTCCATCATGAGCGCCTTGCACGCGCCGGGGTCCATGTCGGTGGTGAACAGCGCCCAGTGGCCGCAGTCGTCGACCTTTTCTTCGATCAGCGCCCCGTCGACGAGGTGCTTGCCCGCCTCAAACGCGCGGTCCGCCAGCGGGAATCGCTTCACCGGCCCGGCGATGTTCAGGGTCAGACAGACCAGCGTCTGGCCCGGGTGCGCGGCCTGCCGCCCGGCCCGAAAATCCCGCGCCTGCAGCATCTCGTCCAGGGTCACCTCGCGGCCTTCCATCACGCGCCGTCACCCCCCAGTCCCTCGATGACGGCGCGCCCCGCCTCGGTGTCAAAATAGGCCGCCGTGGTCTCTGGGACGAGCTGCTTTGCGGCCTCAATGTCGCCCTGCGCCAGCAGCCCGCGCACCGTCGTGGCGCTGACCACAATCCCGTCTAGCTCAAACCGGGGCAGTTCGATCAGCTCGATCCCCGACGCGGGCAGCCGCGCCTTCAGCGCCCCGTTGTATGCAGCCGTGGTGGGGCTCAGCGGCTCGGTGCCCACATACCGGCGCGACGCGCCCAGCGCCGGGGCGATCAGCTCGCTGAAAAGCGCCGCGTCCATGGCTCCCTGGGCGGTGGCGAGGTCCGCTTGCCGGGTGAAATACGCCGGAAACGTGCGCCGCGACACCGCGTACGGCCCGCCGGGCAGCACCGTCACGTGCTCCATGTCGCGGCAGCCCGCCTCAACCAGCGCCAGCCGGTCCGCGAACGGGAATGCTGACGCGTCCTCCTGCACCACCAGCACGAACACCTGCGCGGTCTCCATCGCCGCCCGCCGGACCAGATGGCGGTGGCCCAGCGTGAACGGGTTCGCGTTTAATACCAGTGCCGCCCGAGGGCTGTGCTTGCCCTCCGCCGCCAGCGCAAGCCGCGCCCGCTCATCCGCCGCGCCGCCGCGCCCGAACTCCAGGTAGACCGCGCTGGGCTCCGCGCCCGCCACGCGCCGAAAGCCCATCTGCAGGAACTGCGCCGCCGCATCCGGTTTTGTGATCACGCCCAGGTTCCGATATCCCAGCGCCGCCGCCCGCCGGATGACCTCGCCCACCACATGGCCCATCAGCCCCTCGCCCTGGGCCGCGCGGTCCACGGCCAGGCCCTGGATCAGGCCGTCCTTGAACTGGCAGCAGGCCATGAGCCGTGCCCCGTCGAACAGCCCCACCCCGAACGCGACCCCCTCGGGCACGGCAAGGCCGAAGTCCGACATCAGCCGCCGGACTTCGGGCAGGTCCCGCTCGGATAACAGCCTTGTCTCCATCAATGATCTACCTGCCTGATGTGGTCGATGACGGCGCCGGACGGGTGCTTCACATCCGCCACGACGCGCCCACTGGGCACCACGGCCTTCGGCGCGCCAGTGATGCCCTCAGCGATGGCCTTCAGCTTATGAATGTCCACGATGGGCAGTCCCGCGCCCCTGAGCGCGTCCGCCAGATCCGCCCGCCTGGGGTTCACGGCGATGCCGCGCTGGGTCACGATCACGTCGATGTCCTGGCCGGGCGTGGTCTTGGTCAACACCCGGTCCCGAACCAGTGGCAGCCGCGCCCGCTGGATCGGCGCGATGACCATGCTCAGCTTCGCGCCTCGGGCGGTGTCGCTGTGGCCGCCGCTGCCGCCCATGATGTAGCCGTTGCTGTCGGTGTGCACGTTGACGTTGAAGTCCGTGTCCACCTCCGTGGCGCCGAGGATCACCACGTCGAGCCGGTTCACCAGCGCCTCTGGGTTCGCGGGGCTGGCGTAGCGGTCGGCGCTGATCTCGATGTGGTTTTTGTTTTCACGGATGGACCTGACCGCGTCCAGGTCGAAGCACTGCACGTCATATAGGCGCTCAAAGCAGCCCGCGTTCATCATGTCCACCAGGTAGGTGGTGATGCCGCCCATGCCGAAGCTGCCCTTTATCTTGTCCTCCAGCATGATGTCCATCAGGTATTTCGCCGCTGCCAGCGACGCGCCGCCCGCGCCGGTCTGGAAAGAAAACCCGTCTTTGAGCAAGCCGCTGTGCTCGATCACCTTCGCCGCGTGCTGGGCCATGATCAGGCCCACCGGGTCCCGGGTGATGCGCGTGGTGCCGGACACGATGCCGCGCGGATCGCCGATGGCGTCCACGCACGCGATGGTGTCCACCTGCCCGCCTGGAATGCTGATGTCCGGCAGCGCATCGACCAGGTTGTCGGTCACCGCCACCACATACTCCGCATACTGCGCATCCGCGAACGCGTAGCCCAGCGAGCCGCAGGCGGACTTGCCGCATTTTCCGCTGAGGTTGCCCTCCTTGTCGCAGGCGGGCGCGGCGATGAACGCCACGTCGATCTTCGTCTCGCCGCTGGCGATGTCACAGGGACGCCCGCCGTGGCTGCGCAGGATCGCGGGCCTGGGCAGCAGCCCCTCCGTGATGGCGCGGCCCAGCACCGAGCCGATGTAGCTGGCCTCGATCCCCGTCACCACGCCGGACCGAATGTGCCCGATCAGCGGCGCGTGCACGTCGAACAGCGAGCTGGCGCACACGGTGAGATCCCGGATGCCCAGCGCCGCGACCTCGTCCATGACGAGGTTCAGCACGTGGTCGCCGTTGCGCATGTGGTGGTGGAACGAGACCTTCATGCCGCTCCGTAGCCCCGATGCCTGTATGGCCTCGCGGAGGCTGTTCACTTGCTTGCTCATGCGCCGCCACCTCCAGACAAGAACTCGGCCTGCAACACCACGCGCCACGCGCGGTTCACGATGGGCGCGTCGATCATCTTGCCCCGCAGCGACACCGCGCCCTTGCCCTCTTTTTCCCCCTGCTCGATCGCCGCCAGCACCTCGCGGGCGTAGGCGACCTCGCCCGACGTGGGGCTGAACGCCGCGTTGATGCTCTGGATGTGGCGCGGCGAGATGGCGGCCTTGCCCGCGAAGCCCAGGCTCCGCGCTAGGTTCGCGTCGTCTACCAGCCCGTCGTCGTCCAGCACGTCCGTGAACGGCGTGTCGATGGGCAGTATGCCCGCCGCCCGCGCCGCCATCACGACGCGGCCTCGGGCGTAGGCGATCTCCGCGCCGCCCTTTGTGCGCGGGCAGCCGAGGTCGTACGTCAGGTCCTCCGCGCCCAGCAGGATGGCGGCGGCGCGCTCGCTCATCGCGATCTCCAGCGCGCGCTCCACGCCCATCGCGGTCTCGATCAGCGGGATCAGCCGCGCCTCGGACCCCTCAGCTGTGATCTCGTCCAGCACCGGGCGCAGCGCGGCTGCAGAGCTGACCTTTGGGGGCATGATGAGGTCCGGTTGCGCCGGCAGCACGGCCCTCAAATCGTCCCGCCACAGCCCCATCTCGTCCACGGCGTTGATGCGCACGATGTGGATCAGGCCCTTTCTGCGCAGTTTCGGCATGGCGTTCCTGACCAGTATCCGCGCGGCGTCCTTTTCCTCCGGCGACACGGCGTCCTCCAGGTCGAATATGATGGCGTCCGCGCCCAAAATGTCGGCATTGCCCAGCAGACTGGGGCTGTTCCCCGGCAGGAAGAGCAGGCTCCTGAGGTTCATCCCCGCGCCCCCTCTCCCGCGCGGCGCAGCGCCGCTTCGACCCGGGCGCGGACAGTGCAGTCCAGCGCGCCTCGGTCGCTCACGTAGATGTCTGCGCCTGAGACGCCCAGTTCGCCGCAGACCTCGCGGACCGACGCCTCGATGGCGTCCCCGAACTGGGCCTTCACCACCGAATCGATCCTCACGGTCACGCCGTCCCCTGGCGCGACCTCTACATAGATGTCGCTGGATGCCAGCGTGCCCGCGCTGGCGGTCTTCTCGATCTTCATGCGATGCATCACCTTCTTGGTTTTCTGAATAGCAGTATACCACAAAACAGGGCGAAACGGTACACCCTTCCGTTCATCAATCCCTGCTCGCGGTCATCCACCCCCCTCACGGTCATCCACCCACCCTCGCGGTCATCCTGAGCGCAGCGAAGGACCTTCTTCAAACTACGCTGTTCTCAGTTTGAGGAAGGTCCTTCGCTGCGCTCAGGATG
>JAVBUD010000151.1:0-23945 GCA_031555755.1 Eubacteriales bacterium
GGTTCTCGGGTGGGCTTCTCTATACTCTTACTCTATTTTCTGTGGCCCGGGGGGGCCGCTCTCACCCACCCCCCAACAACACACCACTCGGGGGGGGGGGGGGGGGTCCCCCCCGCGCCGGCCCCCCCCCCCACGCCCTCATTTTAGAATTGTTAATTGTTAATTATTATTTTCCGCAAGGAGGTCGCCCCACCATGAACACCCCCACCAACCTGAAGTACGCCAAGTCCCACGAATGGGTCGAATTTCTGTCCGAGACCAAGGCCCGCATCGGCATCACCGACTTTGCCCAAGGCCAGATGGGCGACATCGTGTTCATCAACCTGCCGCTGGAGGGCGACGACGTGGTCATGGCCGAGGCATTCACGGACCTGGAGTCCGTCAAGGCCGTCAGCGACGTGTTCAGCCCCGTGACCGGCAGCATCATCGCCGTCAACCAGGAGCTGGACGACGCCCCGGAAAAGATGAACAGCGACCCCTACGGCGCGTGGATCGTGGAGGTTGAGGGCATCACCGACACTGAAGAACTGCTGGACGCCGCCGCCTACGAGGCGTTCTGCGCCAGCGAAGGAGCATAAAAAAATGGGCGAATACATCCCTTCCGCCCAGGCTGAGCGCCAGCAGATGCTGGACGCGCTCGGCCTCGGGAGCCTTGACGCGCTCTATGAAGCCGTGCCAAAATCCATGCGCATCGATGGATTGGCCATCCCCGATGGCCAGAGTGAGTTTACCGTGCGCCGCCTCATGGAGGCCTACGCGGCCGAGAACACCGTGTTCCCCGCCATCTTCCGCGGCGCGGGCGCGTACAGCCACTACATCCCGTCCATCGTCAAGACGGTCGTCTCGAAAGAGGAGTTCCTGACCGCCTACACGCCCTATCAGGCCGAGATCAGCCAGGGCATCCTGCAGTCCATCTTTGAGTATCAGACGCTGATCTGCGAGCTGACGGGGATGGAGGCCAGCAACGCGTCGGTCTATGACGGCGCGACCGCCGCCGCCGAGGCCGTCAGCATGTGCCGCGAGCGAAAGCGCCAAGTGGCGCTGGTCGCCGCCACCGCCAGCCCCATGACCCGCCAGACGATCCAGACCTATTCGGACGGATTCGGCGCGCCGGTGGAGGGCATTCCGTCCCGCGATGGCCGGATCGACCTGCACGCGCTGCAGGGGCTTTTGGGCGAGACCACCGCCTGCGTGTACATCCAGCAACCCAACTTCTTCGGCCTGTTCGAGGACGTGGAGGCCATCGAGCCCATCGTGCACGCGGCGGGCGCGAAGCTGATTCTGGGCGTGAACCCCATCGCGCTGGCGATCATGAAGACGCCGGGCGAACTAAAGGCCGACATCGCCGTGGGCGAGGGCCAGCCCCTGGGCCTGCCGTTGGGCTTCGGCGGCCCCTATCTCGGGTTCATGGCCACCACGATGGCGCTGGTGCGCAAGCTGCCGGGCCGCATCGTGGGCGAGACCACCGACCTGGAAGGAAAGCGCGCGTTCGTGCTGACCCTGCAGGCCCGCGAGCAGCACATCAGGCGCGAAAAGGCGCTGTCGAACATCTGCTCCAACCAGGCGCTGTGCGCCATGTGCGCGTCGGTGTACGCGGCGGCGATGGGCCGGGACGGCCTGGTCGAGGTCGCGACCCAGTGCCACAGCAAGGCCGTCTATCTGGCCAAGCAGCTGGCGAAAATCCCCGGCTTTGGCCGTGACCACGGCGGCGAGTTCTTCCATGAGTTCGTGACCCACTGCCCGACGGACGCCGACACGCTGATGCATCGCCTCGAAAAGCGCAGCATCCTGGGCGGCCTGCCGCTGCCCGGGAACAAGATCCTGTGGTGCTGCACCGAGATGAATACCGTTGCCCAGATCGACGCGCTCGTGGCCGCACTGAAGGAGGTGGACGCCTGATGAAGCTGCTGTATGAGATCAGCCGCGAGGGGCGGAAACTGTCCCTGCTGCCGGCGCTGGATGTGCCGCGCGTAGAGCTGTCAGACGGGCTGAAGCGGGCGCGGCCCGCGCGGCTTCCTGAGCTCAGTGAGATCGACATCGACCGCCAGTACACGGCGCTTGCGAAGCGCTGCCACGGCGTGAACGACGGATTTTATCCGCTGGGTTCGTGCACCATGAAGTACAACCCGCGCATCAACGAGGAGATGGCCGCGCTGCCCGGGTTCACGGGCGTGCATCCGCTGCAGCCGGCGAGGACCGCCCAGGGCTGCCTGCATGCGCTGGCCGACGCGGAAATGCTGCTGTGCGAGATCACCGGCATGGACCGCATGTCGTTCCAGCCCGCTGCGGGTGCCCACGGCGAGCTGCTGGGCCTGCTGCTGATCAAGGCTTATCACCTGCACCGGGGCGACGCCAAAAGGACAAAGGTCATCGTGCCCGACTCAGCCCACGGCACCAACCCGGCCTCCGCTGCGATGGTGGGCTATCAGGTGATCAGCGTGCCCAGCAACGCCCAGGGCGGCGTGGACCTGGATGCGCTGAAAAAGGCGGTGGGCGAGGACACGGCGGGCCTGATGCTGACCAACCCGAACACGCTGGGTGCGTTCGACCCGAACATTTTGGAGATCACCAAGATCATTCACGACGCGGGCGGCCTGAACTACTATGACGGCGCGAACCTGAACGCCATCATGGGCGTGGTGCGCCCCGGCGACATGGGCTTCGACGTGGTCCACCTGAACCTGCACAAGACGTTCTCCACCCCCCACGGCGGCGGCGGACCCGGTGCGGGCCCGGTCGGCGTGAAGGACATCCTGGCCCCGTTCCTGCCGGTGGATCAGCCGGCGAAGGACGGAAAGCACTACGCCCTGGAGGCCGCCGTGCACAGCATCGGGCGCGTCAAGGCGTTCTATGGCAACTTCCTGGTGGTGATGCGCGCGCTGAGCTACATCCTGACGCTAGGCAGGGAGGGCATTCCGGACGCGGCGAAGACTGCGGTGCTGAACGCGAATTATCTGAAGCATTTGCTGCAGGACAAATACGAGATGGCGACAGACGGGCGATGCATGCACGAGTTCGTCATGAGCCTGGAGGGCCTGAAAAAGGAAACCGGCGTGTCGGCGATGGACGTCGCCAAGGCGCTGCTGGACCGCGGTATGCACCCACCGACGATGTACTTCCCACTGATCGTGCACGAGGCGCTGATGCTGGAGCCCACGGAGACGGAGTCGATCGACACGCTGAACGAGGCGGCGGCGGTGCTCTGCGAGCTGTTCGACCTGGCCCACACCGACCCGGAAGCGCTGCACCAGGCCCCGGTGACCACCCCCGTGCGCAGGCTGGACGAGACCGGCGCGGCGCGTAACCCGAGGCTGCGGTACGCGTTCGAGTAGGCGATCTGAGCTGATACCCGTGTCTTCCGCCACAACGCGGTCATCCTGAGCGCCAGCGAAGGACCCTCCTCAAACCACCGCTGTCATCCTGAGCGAAGTCGAAGGATCTCACCGCCCGCAGGCGACGTTCCCCAGAAGGGGGGCGACCACTCACGCGGGGGAGATCCTTCGACTTCGCTCAGGATGACACAGGGGTGCGTTTGGTTTGAAGAAGGTCCTTCGCTGGCGCTCAGGATGACCGTATTTGGACGGATGATCGAATAATTCGCTGGAGGCTGCCATGCTCAACAGAATTATCATCATCGGTCCCGTCGGCAGCGGCAAGAGCACGCTGGCGCGGCGCCTGGCGCGCGACTACGGCCTCACCCACTGTGAACTGGATGCCGTCGTGCACGAGCCCGATCCGGACCGCTGCGGCGACAACCGCAAGCGCCCGGAGGCCGAGCGCGACGCGCTGTTCCAGGTGGCGCTATCGCAGCCCCGTTGGGTCCTCGAGGACACGGGTCGCGCCCTGTTCGAGTCCGGCTGGCAGGCGGCGGACAGCATCATCCTGCTGGAGCCGTCAGCCGCGCTGCGCCGGTACAGGATCGTGAGCCGCTGGATCAAGCAAAATCTGGGCCTGGAGCCCTGTGCCTATAAACCTGACCTGCGGATGCTGAGGCTGATGTTCAAGTGGACAAGGAATTTCGAGTCCGGCGCGGACGGGCTGAAGCGGCGGCTGGGGGCGTATGGGGAGAAGGTCAGCGTGATCAGGGGGGAGCGGGATGTGCGGGCATTTGAGGAGGCGCATATGAGATAGCGCTCAACCGCTCACATCGCCGATTTTGCAAGTTGCACCTCTTCAAACTTCATTTTTTAACACAACAAGCTAGCAGGAATCCTCCTCATGACATAGAATAACTTATGGAAATGCAAATTTAGGAGGACATCCCATGCCACTTTCTCTTTCTCAGCGATGCCTGGGCATCGCTCCGTCCGTCACGCTGGCCATCGACGCCCAGGCCAAGGAGATGAAGGCGCGGGGCGAGGATGTGATCGGTTTCGGCGCGGGCGAGCCGGACTTTGACACGCCCGAATACATCCGCGACGCGGCGAAGTATGCGCTGGACCACGGCATGACGCGCTATACGCCGGTGCCGGGCACGCTCTCCCTGCGCAAGCAGATCTGCGAAAAACTGCTCAAGGACAACGGCCTCAGCTACGAGCCGACCCAGATCGTGGCCAGCAACGGCGCGAAGCACTCGCTGTTCAACGCGTTTTCGGCGCTCCTGAACGACGGCGACGAGGTGATCATCCCCTCGCCGTGCTGGATCAGCTATCCGGAGCTGGTGCAGATGACTGGCGGCAAGGTGGTGCTCGTGCCGGGAGACGAGCGGGACAACTTCGTGGTGACCGCCGAGCAGATCCGCCCGTATGTGACGGAAAAGACGAAGGCGCTGGTCATCTGCTCGCCGTCGAACCCCAACGGCTGCGTGTGGACCCGGGAGCAGCTGCAGGCCATCGCGGACCTGGCGGTGGAGAAAGGCTTCTTTGTGATCTCGGACGAGATCTACGAAAAGCTGATCTACGACGGGCTTACGCACATGTCGATCGCGTCGCTGGGCGATCAGATCAAGGAGCAGACGATCGTGGTGAACGGCCACAGCAAGGCGTACGCGATGACGGGCTGGCGGATCGGATACGTGGCGGCGCCGACGGCGGTGGCGAAGGCGATGACCGCGTTCCAGAGCCACGCGACGAGCAACGCGAACTCGATCACCCAGTACGCGGCGCAGGTGGCGCTGAGCGAGGGCGATGAGATTGTGGAGGCGATGCGCGAGGAGTTCGACGCGCGGCGGAAGTTGATCCACGGGCTGATCAACGCGGTGCCGGGATTGAGCGCGAACTTGCCGCAGGGCGCGTTTTATATCATGATGAGCATTGAGGGGATCATTGGGCGGAAGTATCAGGGCGAGGCGATTGAGAACAGCATGGATTTCGCGCGGCTGCTGCTGGAGGCGCAGAAGGTGGCGGTGGTGCCCGGCAGGCCGTTCGGCGCGGACCGCCATCTGCGCCTGAGCTACGCCACGAGCCGCTCGAACATTGAAAAGGGTATTGCAAGGATCGCCGAGTTCGTCGCGGGACTGGAATAAAGTTGCGATAGAAGCAAGCGAAGCGAAACCAGGGAGTCCAGAGGGATTCAATCCCTCTGGCAGGAGGTCTCGGAGGGCAGCGCCCTCCGAGCACGGGAGCGGGCTAGGGGACGTCGCCTATGGGCGGGGAGATCCTTCGGCTTCGCTCAGGATGACAAACGGGGGCCGGAGGCCAGCGGGCTTCCGGCCCTTTTTCGTCTCCCGCGCGCCTGAAGAATCGAGGGAGGCGGCGAGGGCAAGCCCCCGCCCAACGGGGTTACGGAGGTGTGCGGTGGCGGTTTTGCTTGGGCAGAACTCCATATAATCCCACCGCACTTGACACGACTCGTCAATTCCCGCTATAATCTGAATATTGTGGCAAGGGGAGGTGGGTTACGGATGCACAGAAGCTGGCGGAATCTGGCGCTGATTGCGCTGTGCATCATGCTGTGCACGTCCAGCGCAGCGGCGCTGTTCGAGGACATCGAGCGCGACTGGAGCGTCAATGAAGAGCCCACGCCCGCGCCGACGCCGAGCGCGACGCCGAGCCCCACGCCCGCGCCGACACCCAGCCCCACGCTGACCTCGATGCCGGCGAGCACGCCCACCGAAACCCCGGCGGCCACATTCGACCCCGAGGCCGCGGACCCGTTCGCGGAGGAGGAGCAGGAGCTGTTTGACCCGGCGCTGTACGACGCGCCGGTGCCGAAAGAGGCGTATAACAAGCGGCTGTACATCCTGGACCCGCAAAAAGAGATGCTCCCCGCAGAGAACTGGCAGGGGCAGGAGCGGTACGGCTGGGGCGAGATGCGGATTCCGCAGCTGTTCCAGTACGACTTCCGCAAGGTCGTGTGCTTTTATTATGGCAGGCCCAAGTCGGTGGCCACATCCGGCTGCGGCGCGACGTGCATGTCGATGATCATCGGCTATCTGACGGGCAACAAGGAGCAGAACCCGTACACGCTGTTCCGGTGGGCGGTGAACCACGACCTGTACGACGGCAGCGGGCTGACCCACGAGGCGCTGACGGAGATCGGGGCGCTGTACGGCGTGGGCGGCGTGTGGGTGAAGCCCAACGAGGTGCTGATCAAGCAGGCGCTCAGGCAGGGATACCCCATCGTGGCGCACATGGGCGCAGGCACGTTCACGGAGCGCGGCCACTATATCGTGCTGCGCGGGCTGACCACGGACGGGCGCATTTTGGTGAACGACCCGAACAGCTGGCTGAACAGCGCGCTGTCGTTCGAGTACAGCGAGATCGTGCAGCAGGCGAAGACCGAGGACCCATTCTTTATGTGCTATCGGGTGGAGGGGGAATAAAACCATCCAACATTCCGCCATCCACCTCCCCCGTCATCCTGAGCGCAGCGAAGGACCTTCCTCAAACCTTCTTGGTGTAAGTTTGAGTAAGGTCCTTCGCGGCGCTCAGGATGACGGGGGTGCGGCCGTCTCCTGGCATTTGATCGAATCAATCGTCGGCTTCGGTCTCCGGGTCATCCGGGATGAACTTCATCAGTGCGATGACAATCACATAGAACAGCAGCAGCACGACGAAGGTCGCGCCCCAGCCCAGGCCCATCAGCACGAAAGACGCTGCAATATCAGACATTGTTTAACCTCCAATCATCTGCATGAGCCGCGGCACCAAGGCCAGGATCATGCCGCCCGCCACCACAGAGCCCAGCTGGCCTGACGCGTTCGCGCTGGTGGCCTGCATGAGGATGAAGTTGTACGGGTCTTCGGCCAGCGCCATTTTGTGCACGATGCGGGACGACATCGGGAACGCCGAGATGCCCGCCGCGCCGATCATGGGGTTGACCTTGTCCTTTGAGAAAATGTTGAACACCTTGGCGATCATGATGCCGCCCACGGTGTCGAACACGAACGCGAACAGGCCCAGCGCCATGATCAGCAGGGTCTGCAGCTGTAGGAAGTCCTTGGCGTGCATGGACGCGCCGATGGAGATGCCCAGCAGCAGCGTGACCAGCTTCGCGAGGCCGTCCTGCGCAAAGCCCGACAGGCCCTCCAGCACGCCGCAGGCGCGGATCAGGTTGCCGAACATCAGCGCGCCGATCAGCGGCACGCTCACGGGCGCGACAAAACCGCTGACGATGGTGATGATGATCGGGAACAGGATCAGGATCAAGCGGCTGACCGGCTTTTCGCCGTAGGCCATCTTGATTTTTCGCTCCTCCTGGGTGGTGCACATCTTGATGATCGGCGGCTGGATGATCGGCACCAGCGACATGTAGCTGTAGGCAGCGACAGAGATCGCGCCCAGGTACGCCGGGGCAAACTTGGTCGCCACGACGATCGAGGTGGGGCCGTCCGCCGCGCCGATGACGCCGATGGAGGCCGCGACCTTCAGGTCGATGCCGAGGCTCGGGAACGCCTTGCCCAGCGCCAGCGCCGCGCAGGCGGTGGCGAAGATGCCGAACTGGGCGGCCGCGCCGAAGAAGATCATCTTCGGGTTCTTCAGCAGCACGGAGAAATCGATCATCGCGCCTACGGCGATGAAGATCAGCAGCGGGAACAGCTCCGTCATGATGCCCGCGTCGTACAGGATCTTCAGGAAGCCCGGCGCGCCCTCGTATTCGATGACGGCGGCCAGCGGCAAATTGGTCAGGATCGCGCCGAAACCGATCGGCAGCAGCAGCATCGGCTCATAGTCCTTGGCGATGGCCAGGTAGATGAGCAGTCCGCCGATGAGCATCATGATGATGTTCCCCAGCGTCACGCTCGTAAAGCCGATAAACAGTTCTTGCAGTATCTCCAAGACAGTTCCCCCTCGCGTGAATAGTGATATCGGTTGGCGTGGCTCCGGGCGCGATCATGCCCGGAGCCACGCGCAGGCCGCTTAGAACTTGAAGAAGGAATACGCGATGAACAGCCCGGCGGCCAGCGTGGAGACCAGCGACACGACCGTCACCTGGGTGTTGATGGACGGGCCCGCGGTGTCCTTGAAGGGATCGCCCACGGTGTCGCCGATGACGGCTGCCTTATGGGCGTCACTGCCCTTGCCGCCGTAGTTGCCGGACTCGATGTACTTTTTCGCGTTGTCCCACAGTCCGCCCGCGTTGGACATCATCAGCGCGATGAACAGGCCGGATGTGATGTTGCCGGTCAGGTAGCCCGCCACCGCGTGCACGCCGCCCACGAAGCCCACCACGAGGGTGGCGAGGATGGTGACCAGCCCGGCGGGGATCAGCTCGCGGATCGCGCCCTTGGCGGCGATGTCGATGCAGCCGTTGTAGTCCGGGGTGCCGGTGCCTTCCTTCAGGCCGGGGATGGTCTTGAACTGGCGGCGCACCTCAGCGACCATGCGCTGGGCGTTTCTGTCCACGCCCATCATCAGCATGGCGGAGAACACGGCGGGGATCGAGACGCCCACCAGCATGCCGAAGAACACGGCGGGGTTCATGATGTCGAACACGATGATCTGGCCGGTGACTTCCTTCACGACCGCCTGGAACGCGCCCAGCAGCGAGATGACGGTCAGGCCGGCGGCGCCGATCGCAAAGCCCTTTGTGATGGCCTTGGCGGTGTTGCCCGCGCTGTCCAGCTGGTCGCAGCGCTCCAGCACGTCTTCGCCCAGGCCGCCCATTTCGGCCATGCCGCGGGCGTTGTCCACGATGGGGCCGTAGGCGTCGTTGGACACGATCATGCCGACGATGGACAGCATGCCCAGCGAAGCCAGCGCGATGCCCATCATGGAGCAGTTGATGCCGTTGATGACCACCGGCGCGCACAGGAAGTAGGAGCCCATGGCCGCCACGCCGATGCCGATCAGAGACGGGCAGCTTGAGAGGAAGCCGTAGGAGAGGCCGCTGAGGATGGTGAATGCCGGACCGGACTGGCAGGCCTTGGCCACTTCGTCCACAGGCTTTTTGTCGTCGCCGGTGAAGTAGTCAGACACCAGGCCGATGACCACGCCGACCAGCAGGCCCAGCATGCCCGCGCCCCACAGCCGCATGGTGTCCTGGAACGAGGTGCCGCCGAAGCGGCAGATGGCGCAGGAGATGAACGTCAGCACTGCGAAGATGCCGCAGGTGATGTAGGTGTTGTTGTTGATGGCGGCGGAGATGTTGCCATTCTTGCCGACCTTCGCCACGAAAACGCCGCCCATGGACGCCAGCAGGCCCAGCGCGCCAAAGCAGAAGATCAGGCTAACCAGGCCGAGGGGCATCGCGATGACCATCGCGGCGGCGATGGCGGCCACGTTGGAGTCGAACAGGTCCGCGCCCATGCCGGCCACGTCGCCCACGTTGTCGCCCACGTTGTCGGCGATGACTGCGGGGTTTCTCGGGTCGTCTTCCGGCAGGCCCAGCTCAACCTTGCCGACCAGGTCGGCGGCGATGTCGGCGGTCTTGGTGAAGATGCCGCCACCCGCCTTCGCAAACAGCGCCAGCGACGACGCGCCGAAGGAGAACGCCAGCACCAGGTTGTCGGCCACTTCCACGCTGCCGATGGAGCGGGCGACCAGGTACAGCACCGCGGTGCCCAGCAGCGAGCTGCCGACGACCGCCATGCCCATGACCGCGCCGCCGCGGAAGCCCGCCATGAAGCTGGGCGGCACGCCTTCGCGGGCGGCCGACGCGGCCTTCATGTTGGCCACGGTGGCGGTGGAGATGCCGATCCAACCGGCGATGGCCGAGATGACCGTGCCGCAGATGTAGGAGACGACCATGGCGATGTTGATGCCGATGTTGGCGTCAGCCACCCAGATCGGGTGCGGGAAGCAGAGCAGGATGACGACGCTCAGGGTGCCGGCGAATGCGGCCAGGATCCTGTATTCGCGCTTGAGGAACGCGAACGCGCCGTCGGCAATCAGCTTGCCTACGCGCTCCAGTTCTTTGTTGGCGGTCGGCAGTGCTTTGATCCACTTGTAGAAGTACCAAGCGATGACGAACGACCCGAGGCTGACCAGGATTGCGATGATTGGCCACAAGATGTCGAGCATGAGAGAACCTCCCTTTATGTGATTTGCTTTCGCAAGTATGCCCTGTGGGAAAAAAGGGGAGCAAGTACGGGCACCCTTTCAGGTGTCCACGCTCGCTCCCACATCATCGGTCTGGTGATGAACACAGCCATACCACTCACCGTCTTCTAATGATATTTCCCGTTTCGCGGAAAATTTCCCAGATTACTATGGAGTATAACACATCGTTCATGAAAAAGCCATTGTTGAAATTGTATAAACTTTCACAGAGTGGGTTCACAATATGTCCGATTCACCCGCGTAGCGCAGCAGAAACCGGCCCACATGGTCCATGTAGCCCCGCGCATCCTGCAGGTAGCAGCTCGCGTGCCCCGCGCCCGGCACGATGAACAGCTCCTTGGGCGCGGCGCAGGCTTCGCAGGTCTCGATGGACATGGCCGTGGGCACAAAGTCGTCCGCGCCGCCGTGGATGAACAGCATCGGGATCGCGTTTTCTTTCATCGCCGCGAGGGTGGAATAGTCCCACAGCCCCAACCCCGTGCGCAGATGGAACAGCGCGTTCAGCGCCCAGCTCATCGGCGGGAACCGCAGGTGGTAGTCGCGCCGCATGATGTGGTTCACGATCTGTCCCGGGCCGGTGAACCCGCAGTCCGCGATGATCCCTTTCACGCAGGGCGGCAGCCCGCTGCCCGCCGCCATCGTGACCGTCGTCGCGCCCAGCGACAGCCCGTCCAGGAAGACCGTGATGTCCGGCCCAAACCGCGACTGCAGCATGACTGTCCATCGCACCACGTCCCAGCGCTCGTTCAGCCCGAACGTGATCACCTCGCCGCCGGACTGTCCGTGGGCGCGCAGGTCGATCAGCAGCAGGCTGTAGCCCATGCGGTGATAGTACTTCGCCGCGCTGCCGAAATCGCGCAGGGCCGTGGAGTGGTAGCAGTGCACGAGGGCAATGAACCGGGTGTCGTCGCCATTGTGCAGGATGTGTGCGGACAGCGTGAGCCCGTCGTGGGATTGGATCGTGACGGGCTCCAGGTTGCGGCGCGGGTCCGCGATCCACAGGCGGCCGTGGCGCATGCGGCCCGCGTGGTCGGGCGGCATGGCGTCGATGTAGTCCGAGCCGCTGTCTGACCGAAGAAACGCGCGCCGGAAGACGACGTGCGCCGCCGCGAACAGGATCGCGGTCGCGAGGGCCAGCAGGATCAGGATCATGGGGAAGATGGACATCCGCGAACCTCCATTATAGATCGTCGGCCGTCAATGGGATGGCATCGCTCAGGCGTCAAAGATGCTTCCGTCCAGTGCGCTCCGCGACGCCAGAATATACGCGGACGTGTCCAGCGGATGCGTGCCGCGCCTGGGGCATTTGGCCTCCACGCCCGCGGGCGCGTCCTGATACCCCACATGCCGCACCGACAGCGCGCCGCGCCCAGCCGTCAGCTGCGGCAACCGCACGGAAAAGTCCACGCTGGTCGCCATCGGCACCCGCGCCAACAGGGTCACTGTATCGCCCGCGCCCTCGGTCCCCAGCACCTCACCGCGCATGGCCACGACCTCGCTCATCGCCCGGCCCACGCAGTCGCCCGGCACGGCAATCCGCATCTCCATCACCGGCTCCAGCAACTTCGAGCCGCCCCGCCGCATGCCGTCCAAAAACGCGATGGGCGTGCACACGATGAAGTCCAGCGGGTGCGTGTGCACCAGGTGATGCTCGCCAGCGATCAATGTGATCGCCACGTCGTCCACCTGCCAGCCCAGCATGCCCTGCCGCAGCGCCAGCGGCAGCGCCTGCTCCACCTGGTGCTGATACCGGGGCAGGATCTCGCGAGATGGCACCACCGAGGCATACCGGATGCCGCTCCCCCTGGGCAGCGGCTCGATCTGGAATTTGAGCACCGCCCAGCACGGCTTGGGCATGGTGTAGGCGTAGAAGCCCACCGCCTTCTGGGCGATGGTCTCGCGGTAGATGATGTGCCGCGGTCCGAAGGACGCGCCTAGGCCGAACCGGCTTCTCAGCACCTCCGACAGCACCTCCAGCTGAATCGCGCCCATGACCTTGATGTGCGGCTCCGCGCCGTAGTCGGTCACGCTCAGCAGCGGGTCCTCCGCCGACAACTGGCTCAGCGCCAGCCGTAGTTTTGGCTTTTCGGCGGGGTCACGCACCTCCACCTTCACCATCAACAGCGGCGCACCCAGCTCGCCCGCCACGATCTGGCGCGGCAGCAGCCCTCGGTCGCCGATGATCTCACCCGCGTGGACGTCGCCCAGGCCGTAGACCGTGCCGATCTCGCCCGCGTGCAGCACGCCCGTGTCCGCGCCGATGCCCTCCACGGACACATCGCGGATCTGTGTCACCTTTGCCTCCGTGCGGCGCTCGATGCCGTCCTCGTCGATGCGGGACAGCGCAAGCGGGTCGCGGTTTTTGAGCGTGCCCGAGAACAGCCGCACGTGCGCCGCCCTGCCCATCGCGCCGCCAGGCTCCACGGCGTACACCGCGCCGCACAGCGGGCCCCGCGCGTCTCCCGAAGGTCCGGGCAACAGCGCCACCACCGCGTCCAGCAGCGCGGCGATCCCATCGCCCCGGAGCGCCGAGCCGCTGAGCGCGGGCGACGCCAGCCCTTCGCGCACCCGCCGCGCCACCTCCGTCATCAGATGGTCCCTCGCCCAGACCTCGCCGGATAGATAGGCCTCCATCGCAGGCTCGTCCAGCTCCGCCAGCATCTCCATCAGCGCCTCGTCGTCGTCCAGCAGCGCCACCGGCTGGCCCAGCGCCCTGGCGGCGTCCCGCGCCACTTTGGCGGCGTCCGCGCCTTCGCGGTCCAGCTTGTTGATGAACAGGATCACAGGCAGTTTCCGCGCCTTCATCGCCCGGAAAAGCACCTCCGCCTGGGGCTGCACGCCCTCCACGCCGCTCAGCACCAGCACCGCGCCGTCCAGCGCCCACAAACTGCGCTCGACCTCGCACTGGAAGTCGGCGTGGCCGGGGGTGTCGATCAGGTTGATCGTTGCGCCCTTCCACGACAGCCGCGCCGTCGTGGACACCACCGAGATGCCGCGCCGGCGCTCGATGTCCATCTTGTCTGTGTGCGCCGTGCCCGAATCCACCGCGCCCGCGCTGCGGATCGCGCCGCTGAGGGCCAGCATCCGCTCGCTGAGCGTGGTTTTCCCCGCGTCCACATGGGCGAAGATGCCGATGTTTCGAAGCTCCTGCATCTATATGCGCTCCTTGATGGTCACATGAACGGTGTCGCCCGGCTGCTTGTGGATGGCGGCGCGGATCTCCTTGCGGATGCCGATGATGTGGCACGGCGTGCCCATGCGCACCAGACTGCCGTCGTAGGGGTGGCCGTCAAATGTGGCGTGGACCTTGACCCGGCCCTTGCCGAACTCGGCCTTGACGTCGTAGGGGAACTCGATGTACGCGCCGTCGATACCCTCGACCTTATGGATGACTGCGTCGAAGGTGTAGGTTTGCTCGTTCATGGGGATCGCCTCCTTGCCAAATGGATATTAGGCACGCATACGCCGCAGGGGCGGGCCACCACGCCCGCCCGCACCTGTCGCACGGACGACAATCCTCCTCTGAGGGGCCGTTTGTCATCGTTGCGTCCGTGCGGGCGGGGGTGGAACCCCGCCCCTACGATCATGTTGTTTCCGAATATTGTTTTAGCTCGCGGTCTGCATCGTGCTGGCCAGGATCGCGGCGATGGCGGGCACGGCCATCATCTTGCCCATGGCGCTGAACGCCAGCTGGGTGGCCTCCTGGGTCAGCTGGTTCAGTTGCTCATCGGTGATGGACTCCAGGTCCAGGGCCGGCATGCCGCTGATGTCCGGGAACTTGCCGTCGGTGGCCTCGGAGGGGTTCAAGGTCAGGTTCAGTGTGGCCTTGCCCGCCATGTCGCCCTGGCCGAAGTCCACGGTCAGCGCGCCCTGGCGCTCGACGTCCGCGCCGGTTTTCGCGATGGTACCCTGGTACTCGAGGCCCAGGCCGTCGCTGGAGGTGTTGTCGATCAGGGAGAAGGAATAGTACTCGTCCGTCTCGCCGGTGTACGCCGCGCCGCCGACAGTCGCGACGACGGTGTTGCCCTGCAGCACCGAGATGTTCAGCACGTCCGCCACGGTGCCGTCCTCGGCCGCGTTGGGCATGAGGCTGGCCTGGAGCTGGATCATCGACTCGTCGGGGGTGTCGGCGTCCGCCAAGTTCGCCACCAGCTCGAACTGGGCCTTGCCGGGATAATCCGCACTCTCGCTGCCCGCGAAGTTGACGTTGACCTCGGACGCGGTGTTGCCGATCCAGGCGCCGCCCTGATAGTTCATCTCGTCCTTTATCTCGGCCACGAACACGTAGCCCAGGCTGCGCTCGCCCTCATTTTCAGAATCGATGACGTTGTTGGCGCTGCCCTCAATGCGCAGGTTGCCCTGGCCGTCCTCAAAATAGCTGATGTCCAGCGACGCGTCCTCGGGCAGGTCTGTGTCGGTGTCCTTCAGCAGGTCCTTGAGGTCCGCAGCCGTCAGGTGCGCGCTGTGGCGGGGGCAGTTGCCGGTGGTGACGTAGAACTGCACGTCCTCGGCGGGGCCCTCGGTGAACTGGAACTTTTCCAATACTGAGTCCAAGTCCGCCAGCGCGGCGGCCTGGTTGCCCAGGCCCAGGGACGCGCCCTGCTCTGCCAGCGCCTGCTCGATCTTGTCCACGGGCAGCGTGATCACATGGGTGATGCCGGTCGCCAGCGCGTATAGCTGGCTGTCCTTCATGCCGAGCATCGCCGACGCCGCGGGGTCGTCGTTGGCCAGCAGCACCAGGCTCAGCAGCGCCTCGGGCATGGCGGCCTCCAGGTCCGCTGCGCCACCCAGCTGCAGCGCAACGCCGGTCAGGTCCTGGGTGGTGGTCTCGCCGTTCTGGGTGAGGGTCAGCACCGGGTCGGACACTTTCAGCGTGAACGAGCCGCCCGCCAGGGCGACAGAGGGCAGCGCCAGGAGCAGAGCCAGGACGAGGGCCAGGATTTTGCGTGAGTTCATGGGGGAAGCCTCCTTTGTGATGCTCGATTAGGTCACCTTCATGCCCCGCATGATAAAATAACTGACCGACATGTACACCAGCCCCGCGCCACACTCGTAGGCGGACCACTGCAGTTGGTTATCCTGTTCATAAAACGCCCTGATCCACGGGATGAGCTGGTCCATGGCCCACTCCACCCAGTCCTCCAGATGCGCCAGCCATTGCACGATGAAGGTCTCCCATTGCACCATCTTCACCAGCAGGATGATGGCGGCGATCAGCGCGCCGATCAGGATCAGCACCGGCTTCCACCAGCGCAGAAGCACATAGCCCAGCAGCATGGACCAGCCCGCCGTGCCGATCAGCTCCATGCAGCCGGCAGCGCAGCCTTTCCAGACGTCCGCGTTGCCGCCGGTGAGCAGCGCGCTGAGCGCCCAGCCGCCCTTGAGCGGTATGCCCATCCCAAGCAGCGCCGCGCGGCAGATGGCGGGCACCACGAATGTGCCCACGAGCGTCAGGCCCATCGCTGCAGCGATCAGGAAAAGGCAGGTTCCCAGCCAGATCCGGTATCTGGGCACCGAGCAGGACACCAGAAACCGGCGGTCCTTGTGGATCGTGCAGGTGGCCAGGATGATGATCAGCAGCCCGAACGCGGAGGTGTTCATCAACCGTGACGGGTCGTCCAGGATCGAGACGCCCGTGTAGGACACGTGGTTCACGATCTGGCCCTGGGCGTTGACGGTCATGTTCACTTCCCGCATGAACGACAGCAGCGACCAGGCGCTCGCCAGCGTGATGACCAGCGTCGCCGCCACAAAAACCGCCATCAGAAAAAAGCGCCGCCGCCAGTGGTATTTGATCACGGACACGGCATTCATTTCGCGTCCCTCCCCTCGGTCAGGTACACGAACAGCCGCTGCAGCGGCATCGGCTCCACGGTGATGCCCTGCTCTGGCGCAATTTTCGCGCCCGGGTTCAGCTGTACGCAGGCGGCGTACATGGTGCTCAGCCGCTCCTCGTGCAGCAGCCGCTGGCCTTTAATCAGCGCTTTGACCTGATCCTCGCCGCCCGACACGATGCACGCGCTGTCGGTGAGGTCCTTCACCGTGGACTGTGCCAGCAGCCTGCCCTTGTCGATGATGATGACCTCCTCGAAGACCCGGGCCACCTCGTCGATCAAGTGGGTGCTGATGACCACGGTGCGCGGATGGCTGTCCACATCCCGCGCCAGCTCCGAATAAAAGTCCTCCCGGGCCACGGCGTCCAGCCCCAGCGAAGGCTCGTCAAACACCGTCAGTTCCGCGCGGGACGCCAGGCCGATGATCAGGCCCAGCGAGGACTCCATGCCCCGCGAGAGCTGTTTGAACCGCTTTTTCAGGTTTAGGTTGAACATCTGGCGCAGTTGCTCTGCGTAGGCCCTGTCCCAGTGGGGATACAGGTCTGCGCAGGTGTTGAGCGCCTCGCGCACGCTGAGGTGGGGCGGGAACATGCCCTTTTCCCGCACCACGCACAGCCGTGACAGCGGGCGGGCGCGCTCATACGTGGGCTCGCCGAACACCAGCGCCTGGCCGGAGGTCTGGCGCAGGCCCGCGATCAGGATGTTGATCAGCGTGGATTTGCCCGCGCCGTTCCTGCCCAGCAGCCCATAGATTTTCCCGGAGGGCAGGCTCAGCGTCAGATGGTCCAGCGCGAGGCTTTCCCGCCCGTACCGGTGGGTGAGGTCGGTGAGCTTAATGGCGTGTTCGGTCATTGGGCGCTCCTTTGTATTTGGTTGGGCACTGTGTTCTCGCCACAGTGTGACCCCATTATACCGCAACCGGCTCAAACAAACAACAGGTTCACAAATCCCATCAAAAACCCCAGCATCGCGCCCAGCCACACGATGGCGTTCAGCTCCCTGTCTACGACGCTGAAGATCAGCGATTCCAGCTCCCTGTCGTCCAGCGCACGGATGCGGCCCTGCACGATCTGCGAGAGGTCCACCGTCTGCAGCACGCGCTCCGTGCCCGCGCCGATCAGGCCGCGATAGCCGCCCAGCAGCTTTTCTTTCAGAGCCGGCAGCTTATCCTGGTGGTCGCGATACAGCTCGCTCAGCTTCATGTCCATCAGCTTGCCCGATTCCGATTCGATGGTGTCGCGCACCAGCTGCGGCGCGTTGTCGCGCACGTAGTTGTTCACGCCGTCGCCCAGCTGGCTGGTGATGTTGTGCTTGATCCGCTCGTCCAGCAGCCCAGAGACCAGGCCCGCCAGCGCCGAGGGCGACTTTTTCTTGACGTGGTCCACGATGGCCTTGCCCGCCACATCGCCCAGCCTCGCGTCCAACAGCTTCGCGGACAGTACGTCCGTGATTGTGGCCTTGATGCTCACCGCGCCCTGCTCATAGGCAGCCTCGCCCACGAACGACTGCACCAGCTGTGCGAGCGTGCGCTCGTCGTCCCTGTGGGCCTCAATCATGGCGTCGATGCCGGATGAAATCTTTTCCAGCATCTCGTCCGACAGCAGCGCCGACTTCACCGTGGCCGCGTCCAGCAGTTCGCGGCTGACCACGTCGCCCACGGCGGTGGCGAGCCGCTCCTTCTCCTTGGGGATCAGACCCGGCGTGAACGGCAGCTGCCTGCCGAACACGAAGACGGCCCTGTGGGGCCGGAACAGCATCTTGATCGCGACCCAGTTGGTGATGTATCCGATGACGCAACCGACCAGCGGCGCGACGATCCACTGTATGCTCATATTGGGCAATCCTCTCCGCTCTGCAGGGTATGGGGACATCATACACCATCTGTAGACGTCCGTACACGCACATTTGTGTCAAACGTCGCCGCGCAGGGCCCAATTTCGCGTTTTTGTGATTGATTTTTCGCGCACGCTTCTATACAATGTATCTTGGGCCTGTATGCAGTGGCCCGCTTTGACATGGAAAGGACTGAGTGCACCTTGACCCAGCTCCCCTATGATGCGGTAATATTTGACTTGGACGGAACGCTCACGGAATCGGAACCGGGCATCATCAAATCCGTCCAATACTCGTTGGATCAGCTCGGCGTGACCGATTTTGACCCCGGCAAACTGCAGGCGTTCATCGGCCCGCCGCTGTTTCAGTCCTATGTGGAGACCATGGGCATGGACGAAGAGACCGCGCGGCGTGGCGTGGCGCTGTACCGCGAGCGGTTTTCAAAACTTGGCTGGCAGGAGAACGCCGTCTATCCGGGCATCCCGCGCCTGCTGCGCAGCCTGAAGCGGCGCGGCGCTTATATCGCACTGGCCACGTCCAAGCCCGACCTGTTCACCGGCCGCATCGTGCGCCATTTCGGACTGGACAAGTACGTCGACCGCGTCGTCGCGGCCTCCCCGGACAGCGAGCACAGCGACAAGCCCGCGCTGGTCAAGGCCGCGCTGCCGAAGTCGTATCGCCGTGCGTGCATGGTGGGCGACCGCAAGTTCGACGTGGAGGGCGCGCTGGCCAACGGGATCGACGCCGTGGGCGTGCTGTATGGATACGGCGACGAGCCGGAGCTGCTGGCCGCGGGCGCGCACCACATCTGCGCGACGGTCCAGGACCTGCAGGCGCACCTGCTGGGCGGGCTTGCGCCGGAAAAGGGGCTGTTCATCAGCCTGGAGGGCCCGGACGGCTGCGGAAAATCGACGCAGGCCCCGGCCCTGCGGGACTGGCTGGTCCGGATGGGCCACGAAGTGGTGCTGACCCGGGAGCCCGGCGGCAGCCCCGTGGCGGAGCGGATCCGAGGTGTGGTGCTGGACCCGGCGGGCAAGGGTATGACCGACCTGACGGAGGCGCTGTTGTTCGCGGCGGCCAGGGCGCAGCATGTGCACGACACCATCAGACCGGCTCTCCAGGCGGGCAAGACCGTGCTTTGCGACCGGTATGTGGATTCGTCCATCGCCTACCAGGGCGTGGGGCGCGGGCTGGGGATCGAGCTGGTGAAGGCGCTGAACGCGCCGGGTGTACAGGGCTGCATGCCGGATGTGACGGTGGTGTTCGACCTGGACCCGGAGGTGGGCCTCAAGCGGCGCACCCGGGCCGATGCGCCGGACCGGATCGAGCAGACCGCGCTGGACTTCATTCACAGCACGACCGAGTACTACCGCAACCTGGCCGCCACGGAACCCAGGGCGCACCGGTTCGACGCCAGCGGCGCGCCGGATGAGGTGGCGGAGCATTTGAGGACATTCATCACAAAGCTGGCGTGACGGAGATGCCGCTCGCGCGGCTGCGCCAACACAGGCCACACGATAAACCGCTGCCCCCATCTGGGAAGCGAGGAGGACACAGGGGAAATGGACAACCGGGAACGCACAACGTATTGCTACTATTGCTTCGAGCCCATGGACGCGCCGGGGATCTGCCCGGAGTGCGGCAAGGACTCGAATGCGCCAGTGCCGCCCAACCACCTGTTGCCGGGCACGATGCTGCGCGGCCGGTTTTTGGTGGGACGCGCGCTGGGCCAGGACGCGACGGGCATCGTGTATGCGGCGCTGGACGTCCAGACGGACTCGTTCTTGCGCGTGCGGGAATATTTTCCGCGCGGGCTGTGCGAGCGCGCGCTGCACGGCGAGGTACGTGTGCTGCCCGGCTCAGACGCTGCGTTTGACCAGGGCCTGGACGCCATGGAGGCGTCCACGGTGACCATGGACGGCTCCCGCAGGCGCATTTTCTTCGAGGACAACGGCACCGGCTACCTGGTCCAGCGCAAGGTCCCGGACCCGCTGCCCGACGCCGAGGAGATGGCGGCCAGCAAGTTCACGCGCAACCTGTTCATATTGGGCGCGGTGGTGTGTGTGATCCTGATCGCCACCATGATCGCGCTGCTCAACATGGGAAAGAACGCGCTGGACGCCACACGCAACGCGTCGCTGCCCCAGGGCGGCGACTATTGGGAGGCGCCCTCCACGGCCCCCGCCGAGACCATCCGCCCTGAGGAGATCATCCCGGCGGAGCGCCCGCTGCCCACGCCGCTGAACACGGCGGCCGACGAGACGGAGGCGCCGGGTAGGTACGACCGGGAGACCCCCGCGCCAGAGGGAGATGATGAGGACGGCGGTTTCGCGGACTTCGACGGCGACGAGTATATCGACCCCGATGTCGCGCCCGAACCCACGCCGGTGCGCAACTACAAAAAGGCGTCCAAGGAGCAGATCGCGATCCTGCAGGAGCGGCTGATGGAGCTGGCCTGGCTGGACTATGAAAAGCCCACCGGCAAGTACGACCCGCCCACCCGGCAGGCGATTCTAGACTTCCAACAGTATGTCAACAGGGAATACCGCGCGGGCCTCACCGCAGACAGCGACTGCGGGCCGCAGACCTCGGATTGGCTGTTCGATGTGGACGCGCCGTCCAGGCCGCTGCCCACCTTGAAGCCCACCAAAAAGCCCACGCCCTCGCCGAAGCCCACCAAGGCCCCGACGCCAAAACCGACCGCGACGCCTGAACCTACCCCGACGCCTGAACCTACCCCGACGCCGCCCACGCCCACCCCGGACCCCACTGAGCCGCCCGCCACTGAGCCGCCGGTGACGGAGCCACCGGCCACTGAGCCGCCCGCCACGGAGCCGCCTGCTACCGAGCCGCCCGCGGAGCCGGAGCAGCCGGAGGAACCGGCCCAGGAGGCAGAGGACAAGGGGAATTTGGACGCCCCCGACCCGGTGGACAGCCAAGCGCTTGAGATGTTGCTGCAGCTCGGCTGGCTGGATGTGCCGGAGGACCAAGACGGGCTCAGCGCCGCGGCCTACAACGAGGCGCTGAAGGCCTTTCAGATGGCTGCGAACGGTGCGCTGGGCCTGGGCTTGAACGAGCAGGGCCAGCTGGATCAGGCCACCATGGCCTGTCTGATGAGCGCGGACGCGCCGATCAACGGGGCATCATAAACAAAACACGGCGGGGGCTTGCCCCCGCTCCCTATTGCCCTGGCGGGCTACCAAATCTTGGCACTGGAGGCGTTACATCTTGCGAATCGTGGTCGGCATGTCCGGCGGCGTGGACTCGTCGGTGGCGGCGCTGCTGCTGAAGCGGCAGGGTTACGAGGTCATCGGCGTGTACATGAACAACTGGGAAGAGGTGGACGACAACGGCGTGTGCACCGCCGAGCGGGACTGGGCGGACGTGCGGGACGTGTGCGACGCGATTGGCATCCCGTATTATTCGGTGAACTTCGCGGGCGAATACAGGGACCGCGTGTTCGCGCACTTCCTGGCGGAATACCAAAAGGGCCGCACCCCCAACCCCGACGTGCTGTGCAACCGCGAGATCAAGTTCAACGCTTTCCACGAGTTCGGCATGAAGCTGGGCGCGGACAAGGTGGCCACGGGCCATTTTGCCAACGTGTCCTGGTCGGACGGCGACTATCAACTGTTGCGGTCCGCCGATGAGAACAAGGACCAGACCTACTTTTTGTACATGGTCGGCCAGGCTGCGCTGTCCCGGGCCATGTTCCCCGTGGGCAACCTGACGAAGGCCCACATCCGCCAGATCGCGGCGGAGGCGGGCCTGCCCGTCAGCGAGAAAAAAGATTCCACCGGTGTGTGCTTCATCGGCGAGCGCGACTTCAAGGCGTTCCTGAAACAGTATCTGCCCGCTCAGCCCGGTGACATCGTGCGCACGGACGGCAAGACCATCGGCCATCACGACGGCCTGATGTACTACACCCTCGGCCAGCGGCGCGGCCTGGGGATCGGCGGCAGCGGCGACGGGCGCAGGTGGTTCGTGGTGCAAAAGGACATGCAAAACAACCGGCTCGTGGTGGACCAGGGCGACGATTCGCCGCTGCTGTATGCCAGGACGGGCCTGGCCGACGACCTGCACTGGATCGCGGGCAGGCCGCCCATGGAGGAGGGCGCGGAGATCCGCTGCAAGGCGCGGTTCCGGCACAGACAGCCGCTGCAGGACGTGCTGGCGGTGGTCAAGGACGGCGTGCTGCAGCTGGATTATCTGCAGCCGCAGCGGGCGGTGACGCCCGGTCAGGCAGTGGTGCTGTACCAGGGCGAGGTGTGCCTGGGCGGTGGGACGATCATGTAGGGGAGCGCCTAATTACCCAAAACCCACATTTTTCTTCACCCATCCTTTACACAGGCCCCGCGCCTGTGTTATGATTTTTGTACATCCTATTGACGGGAGGCGATTCCTTGATGAAGCTGAAGCGGAGGATCGGGCTGCTCACCGCAGGCGGCGACTGCCCGGGGCTGAACGCGGCGATACGCGGCGTGGCGCGGGCCGCGTATGAGCTGTTCGATGTGGAGATCGTGGGGATCACGGGCGGATACAGCGGGCTGATCAACGGCGACAGCCGCGAGATGACGATGAGCGAGTTTTCCGGCATCCTGACGCTTGGCGGCACGATCCTGCACACGGTGCGCACGCCCTACAGCAAGATGCGCGTCATCGGCGACGACAAGATGGACAAGGTCCAGGCCATGAAGAGCAACTACAAGAAAATGAAGCTGGACTGCCTGGTGACGCTGGGCGGCAACGGCACGCACAAGACCGCAAACATGCTGGCCGAGGAGGGCCTGAACATCATCGGCCTGCCGAAGACCATCGACAACGACATCTGGGGCACGGACGTCACATTTGGCTTCCACACCGCCGCGGACACCGCCACCGAGGTCATCGACCGCATCCACACCACCGCCGACAGCCACGGGCGCGTGATGGTGATCGAGATCATGGGCAATAAGGTGGGCTGGCTGACGCTGCAGGCGGGGCTGGCGGGCGGCGCGGACGTGGTGCTGATCCCGGAGATTCCGTACGATGTCGACAAGGTCATCGCGTCGGTGGAGGCGCGGAACGCCCGGAAAAAGAGCTTTTCCATCATCGCAGTAGCCGAAGGCGCGCTGTCTGTTCAGGAGGCCGCCCAGTCGAAAAAGGAGCGTGCCGCGCAGCCGCAGATCCCGTACCGCACGGTGGCGCACCGCATCGCCGAGGAGATCCAGCAAAAGGCGGGCTTCGAGACCCGCGCCGTGGTGCCGGGCCACATTCAGCGCGGCGGCAGCCCCAGCAGCTACGACCGCGTGCTGAGCACGAGGTTCGGCGTGTACGCGGCGCAGTTGATCCGCGACGGCCAGTTCGGCGTCAGCGTCGCCATGAAGGGCGACACCGTCACCGCGAACCCGCTGCCGGATGTGGCGGGCAAGACGAAGTCCGTGCCGCCGGACCACCAGTTGGTCCAGACCGCGCGGAACATCGGGATTACGTTCGGGGATTAGGGGCATGCTAGGGTCCAGAGGTGATGCAGCATGGACCCGGAGCAGAAGAAAGATAGAAAGAAGCCGTTCGTGTCCCCGGACGCGGACCCGCTGGGCAGCTATACGGGCACGTCGGAGGACGGCGAGGCGCCGGTGCAGGACGCGGACGATTTGTGAGGGGGACGAGCACAGAACGATCATCCCCCACACACCCGTCATCCGCTGAAACCTCCGCCATCCAACGTTGTCATCCTGAGCGGAGCGTGAGCGCAGTCGAAGGATCTCCCCGCCGTGAGGCGACATTCCCGTCGAACGGGAGGACGTCCGCTCACGCGGGGGAGATCCTTCGACTGCGCTGCGCTTCGCTCAGGATG
>JAVBUD010000197.1:0-8444 GCA_031555755.1 Eubacteriales bacterium
TCATGGAACTGCGCGCGGCGGTGCAAGGTGTGATCGACAAGATCAATCTCTACGACGGCACGGAGTTGGATGGCTCGCCGCGCATAGAGCCCATTGATTGGCTCTCGCTGGGGCATGGCAGGCCGAGAGCCGACGTGATGAACCAACTGCAGGATGTGGTGTTGATGTTATAGCAAGCGAGACAACAAGAAACCCCTGAAGGCATTTGAAGCTTTCAGGGGTTCTTTGCGATTATGAAGGGCTTCAAAATAGTCGTAGGAATCCCGTGTTTCCGGGCTTTTCGGGCGTTGCGGGTAAATGCTTGTGGCAGTGGGGCCAGTTGGGCCTACGCAGCAGCGGCAGCGGCCGCAACCGCAGCCGTTATGGGAACCGCCGCAGCAGCCGCGGCCAAAGAAAGAATCGTCACCGAAGCAGTTTCGGTTGTCACACATAATCCACATCTCTCCCGTGATGAATTGGATGTCATGGACACCCAATCCCATTGTATGGATTTGGCGGAAGTGTGGTGAATCTGTGTCTGGTCTCGTCAGTTTTTGTGCTGCCCGATCCGCGCCTCGTCCTGGGTCATCTCCAGCGCAAACCGGAACGTCCTGCTCTCGCCCGGCGCGAGCATGGGCATCTTACCCTGTGCGCGGACCGCCGCCCTGCCCATGACGCCCGCCGCCGTGGGCTCCAGGCCCAGGGCGTAGTCGCCGGCCATCATGCACTTCCATTCGCACATCAACGGCAGCGCCTCTGCGTCCCAGGTCAGGATGGCGGCAGCGCCCAACGCCTCGTTGTGCAGCATCGCCCAGGCGCGGCGCGGGTCCGGCTCATCGGTATGGAAGAAGCACTCCTCGGGGCGGTTTTCCGTGGGCGCTTCGATGTCGTGGCAGCGGTCGAACCCGGCCGCGGCGATGTCGTCCCTGGGAACGACACTGCGCGCGGAGGCATAAATCTTCGCGCCCGCATCCAGCATCGGATAGCCGAAGTTGACATGGTAGACCGGCATGCACACCTCGTCGCGGAACGTGAGGTTGGTGACCGTGTCCACCACCTCGAGCTTGTCCGACTCGGTATACAGCCTCAGCTCCCGGTGCAGCCGCAGGTTTTCGCCAAAAACGCAGGCCTCACGCACGTCGCCCGCGATGCGCAGCACCAGTTCGTCTCGGTCCCAGACCTCCTCGGCGCACACGCGCTCGGCGGGGGTGTTCGAAAACGGCCCGTGCAGGCCCAACTGGCGGCCCTCGTCTTCGCAGGCAGCGCCCGCGTAGTTCATGCCGCAGGTGGTCAGCAGCCCCGCAAAGAACCGCTGCAGGAAACCCCGCGAGCCGTCCTCGCGGTAGAAGGCCGGGTGGGTGATGCCGGTGCGGGAATAAAAGCCCACATTCTTACCCTGATAGCTCATCAGCGGGATGTCCAGCCCGCGGTCAGAGAGCACCGTCATCTCGATGCCGCGCCCGTTCTTCAGGATAAATCCCCGCGTGCCGTTCGCCAGACCGTCGGTCAACGTCATCGGCGTGATGCCGCACAGCGCGGCCAGGTCGCCCACGCGCATGCGCAGCGCGTACAGATCGCTCTTTTTCATTGGCAGATCGCCTCCCTGTCAGGATGTTCCGCGAAGTGCACCAGCAGCACCAGCGGCTCGGTGGGGCTCAGGTTCTGAAGCGCCACGCCCCGCTTGGCGCAGGGTTCGGGCACGAAGAACTCGTCGTCGGTGAGCTGGCCGAACCGGATCATGCCCGGCGCGGCGCAGGCGAGCTGGCCGATCTTGCCGTAACCCTGCACGCACAGCGCGCCGTAAGCGACCTTTTCCGTGAATGTGATGGCCGCGCCCGGCGCGACGGTGATCCGCTTCGCGCCCGCCACGGGGCAGCGGTAGCAGATCCACTCCTCGTGCTCGTTGACCGCGATGGGCTCCATGAACCGGTGCTTGACGAAGTCTGGGTCCACATTGGTCTCCCAGTCCAACACCTCCATCAGGTAGTTATAATTGCCGCGCTCCGTGTCCGGGCTGTTCTTCCACAGGTTTTCCTCGGACACCGCGTGGTCGCCCAGCAGCATCGACTGGTACATGGCGAACACGTCGGACGCGAACTGCGGCTCATAGGTGCACAGGCTGCCCGGCGCGTGCAGCACGCCCACCGGTACATCCCAGCCCGTGTCCACCCGCAGCTTGTGCGCTCGCGACAGCTCCAGCAGGTGGTTGTCGCCTGCCGGGAACTGCGCCAGCGCCTCTTTGAGCTGGACCTTGGTCACCTCCGGATTCAGCCCGAAGAAGGTGAACGGGAACTCCGCGCCGTAGTTGTTGTACTGGGACGGGAAAAAGTACATCTCCGGCTTGCCGCTGCAGCCCACCTTGGCGGCGTGCTCGTCGCCCTGGTGGATGTGGTGCGGCAGCGGGCCCTGGTTGTCGAAGAACTTGGCGAACATGGGCCAGCGGCCGTACTTTTGATACAGCACCTCGCCGATCAGCTCGCCCCCGAGCGCAGTCACCGCGTCCAGCAGCAGCAGCTTTTCGCCGGCCCGGTTCACGATGTAGCTCAGGCCCTCGTCCTGCTCCGTCTGTGGGCCGTTGTCCGCCTTCACAGTGGACGCGAACCAGCGCTCGTCGATGCCGCCGCGCGACAGGCCCATGGCATAGTAGTCGTCCGGATGCAGCCTCAACCTGCGCCCGGGCCGACAAAACGCGCGCGGCACCCAATTCGGGGCCAGATGCAGCACCCCGCCGCCCTCCTCCAGCGCCTGCCGGACAAACCGTTCGGGACTCAACATCGATGGATCAACTCCTTTATCGTCCTCATCGCACCGCCGCGCGCCCGTCATTCTGATGTGACCGGGATTGGTTGCGGCGCGTCACCGTGAATCCACACCCATTATACAACCAAAACTTCATCTATTCCAGCCCATATTTTATTTGTGTGCCAAAATCATGAAATATCTATATATGGTGTTTATGCGCTTGAAGGTTCCACTATATGGTGATAATATGAAAGGGTACCTACAAAAACGAGCATCGGGGGAACACATTGAATGACAGCGGATTTGTTGACTGAAAACGCGCGGGAGGTGCTCTCGCGGCGATATCTGGCGAAAGATGAGCAGGGTCAGCCTATGGAGACCGTGGAGCAGCTGTTCCACCGCGTGGCGGACGCGGTGGCCGAAGCCGACGCGAACTATGGCACAGAGGACACCGCGCCCATCGCGGACCAGTTCTATGAGCTGATGACCAGCCTCCGGTTCCTGCCCAACTCGCCCACGCTGATGAACGCGGGGCGACCACTGGGCCAGCTTTCGGCCTGCTTCGTACTGCCCGTGGAGGACAGCATGGAGGCCATTTTCGACGCCGTGAAGAACGCGGCGCTGATCCACAAATCCGGCGGCGGCACGGGCTTTTCGTTCTCACGGCTGCGCCCGGCCGGGTCCACGGTGCGCTCCACCGGCGGCGTGGCCTCCGGCCCCGTCAGCTTCATGCGCGTGTTCAACATGGCCACGGAGGCGGTCAAGCAGGGCGGCACCCGGCGCGGCGCGAACATGGGCATCTTGCGGGTGGACCATCCCGACATCGAGGCGTTCATCCGCTGCAAGACGGACAACGCTGACATCACCAACTTCAACATATCCGTGGGCGTCACCGAGGCGTTCATCAGGGCGGCGATGGACGACAAGCTGTTCGACCTGGTGGACCTGTCGTCGGGCCGCACCGTGAAGCAGATCCCCGCGAAAAAGCTGTTCGAGGAGATCGTGGACGCCGCGTGGCACAACGGGGAACCGGGGATCATCTTTCTAGACCGGATCAATCGGGACAATGTGGTGCCCAGCCAGGGTCAGATTGAGAGCACAAACCCCTGTGGGGAGCAGCCGCTGCTGCCGTTTGAGAGCTGCAATCTGGGGTCAATCAACCTCGTGAAGATGGTCAATGAGGGTTCCTCCCCCGCCTCTATCGACTGGTCCCTGCTGCGCGAGACCGTCCATCAGGCCGTGCACTTCCTCGACAACGTCATCGAAGTGAACAGCTACCCCCTGGCCCAAATCCGAGACACCACATTGGCCACCCGCAAGATCGGGCTGGGCGTGATGGGCTTTTCGGACCTGCTGCTGATGCTGGGCGTGCCCTACAACAGCGACGAGGGCGTGGCGCTGGCGGAGCGCATCATGGCGTTCATCAACGACGAGGGCCACAGGGCCAGCCAGGATCTGGCGAAAGTGCGCGGCGCGTTCCCGCTGTTCGGCGAGTCGATCTACGCGGGCGGCGCACCCCTGCGCAACGCCACCGTCACCACCATCGCGCCCACCGGCTCCATCTCCATGATCGCGGGCGTGTCCAGCGGCATCGAGCCGGTCTTCGCATACGCGTTTGTGCGCAACGTGATGGACGGCACGCGGCTGGTGGAGTTGAATCCGGTGCTACAGCGCGAGCTGAGGCGACGCGGGCTGTACAGCGACGCACTGATGCAGGACATCGCCCACGAGGGCACGGTGGCGCACCTGCGCGCCCTGCCCAAGGAACTCCGGCGCGTGTTCGTGTGCGCCCACGACGTGCCGCCGCTGTATCACGCGCGGATGCAGGCCGCGTTCCAGCGGCACACGGACAACGCGGTCTCCAAGACCGTCAATTTCCCGAAAACCGCCGCCCGCGAGGACGTGGCGGAGGTCTATCTGCTGGCCTACAAGGAAGGCTGCAAGGGCGTGACGATCTATCGCGACGGGAGTCGTGACGGGCAGGTGCTAAATATCGGCGCTGAGGCCCAGAAAGCGTCCCCCGAGGCGACCACTGCGGTGCAGCCGCGGCCCCGGCCGCTGATCACCCAGGGCTTCACCGAGCGGATCAAGATCGGCTGCGGCAACCTGTACGTCACGGTGAACTATGACGAGCACGGCATCTGCGAGGTGTTCACCTCCACCGGCAAGGCGGGCGGCTGCCCCAGTCAGTCGGAGGCCACGGCGCGACTGGCCAGCGTGGCGCTTAGGAGCGGCATGTCCGTCAGCGAGATCTATGACCAGCTCAAGGGCATCCGCTGCCCCAGCACGATCCGCCAGTCGGGCATGGGCTGCACCAGCTGCCCGGACGCCATCGCAAAGGTGCTTAAAAAGGTGGAAGAGTACATCCAGAACGGCAGCGTACCCGTCCCTGCCAAGCCCATCAAGGCCGCGAAGGAGCGCCGGGAAGCGCCCGCCTCAACGCAGCCGCCGACCGAATGTCCCGACTGCGGCGAAAAACTCGCCCACGAGAGCGGCTGCGTGGTGTGCCGGAGCTGCGGGTTCAGTAAGTGCGGTTAGCATAGGATTCCGCAAACACAGCAAAAACGAGGCGACCCAATTTGGGCCGCCTCGCACTTTTTGATCCCGGGCTAATTCTTGACCTTGACCGTGGTCCCCGCCGTGCAGTTGTCCCAGATCCACTTGGCGTCCTTCACCGCCAGCCGCACACAGCCGTGCGATGCCCGGGAGCCCAGCGCGTAAACCGAGGCGCCTGCCGAACCGCCGCGGCGGCTGTACAGCACCGAGTGGAACATGATGTCGCCGTTGATGTAGAAGGCGTACTGCGCCCAGCAGTTGAACTTCTTGAAATAGTGCCACCTGGCGCCTGGGCCGGTGCCGTCCTGGAAGGTGCCCAGCGGCGTGGGCGTGGCGCGGGTGCCGCTGGAGCAGCGGAAGGTCTTGATTTTCTTGCTGTACTCGCCGTCGTGGTAGGCGTACACATACACGCGCTGGTCGGACACGTCCACGACGATGTAGTAGTCGTGCAGCGGCTTGTCGGACTCCTTTGCCAGCGGCGAATAGAGCATGTTCAGCGTGTTCTGGTCCGCGATACCGGTCTCGGGCAGGTTGTGCAGCTTTTGGAAATAGGAGAGCGCGGTGGCGGTGTCGTTGCCGAACGCGCCGTCCACGTTCTTGTAGACATACTTCAGGCTGTTCAGGCGCGACTGCAGGCGCATGACCTCGCTGCCGGAGCTGCCGACGGAGAGGTTGGTCTGCAGGTAGATGGGGAAATCGCCCTTGTTCAGGGCGTCCATCAGCGGGCCGTCCACATTGCCGTTGACCTGGTACACCACCGGCTGGCGGGTGGCAAGCGGCTCATCGGCCAGCGCGACGCCGTTGCCGATCTCCGTCTGGGCCTCAGCGTTCGCCTCGGCGTCGGCCTTGGCGCGCTCGCGCTCCACGTCATTCATGTAGGTTTGCAGCTTTGTAACCGCCTTTTCGGTGCCCTTGCCGTACTGGCCGTCCGGCACTTCCTCCAGGAAGCCCAGCGTCAGCAACTGCGCCTGCAGCGTCTGCACGTCCGGGCCGCTCATGCCCTTGACCATGGGCGTGGGCACAGGCGTAGGGATGGGTGTGGGCGTCGGGACGGGCGTAGGGTCAGCCGTCGGCTCCGGCGTGGGCACGGGGGTGTACGCCGGGTTGTTCAGCGAACCGCCGGACTGCACCAACTGCGCCTGCTCCTCCGCAGTCATGCCGGACTGTTGCGACGTCGCGCCGACGGATGCGGGCACGGCCACGTCCATGTTATGCAGGCTCATCTCCAGCCCGGGATTGAACACGGACACGATCAAAACCAACAAAAAAGCGATGATCGGGATCTTGCGCGCCAAGTGTGTCAACTCCTTTAAGCTGTCTTATCGCAGGTACTGTATCTGTTTGCCAATTCGACGTTATTATACCATAATCAGTTCACGGATCGGGTTAAAACCGTGTGTCATTTGTGGGGAATGTTGGGAGCGGAGCGCACGAACACGATCACAGCAGCTCAATCAAGCTCTGCAGGCGGTCCACAACCAGGTCCGGCTGCACATCTGACGCGCCGAGCATCGCCTCGGTCGTCTCGCCGCTCATGACCAGCACGGAGAGCATACCGTGGTCCACGCCCGTGGCGATGTCGGTGTACAGCCGGTCGCCCACCATCGCCAGCTCGGCCACATCCAGGCCCGTGCGGGCGAGGGCGGCGTCCACAATGCCCCGATGGGGCTTGCCGATGATCCAGTCGGGCATGCGGCCCGCGGACGCGTGCACAAACGCCATGATCGCGCCGATGTCCGGCGCAAAGCCCGTCTCGGTGGGGCAATTGAAATCCGGATGGCTGGCCACATAGGGCAGCCCAGCCCGCACATGGTCGCACAGCGCGGTCATCTTTTTGTAGTCCAGCGTGGTGTCATAGCCGATGATGACGTACTCGGGATTGTTCTGGTCGATGACGATCCCGCCCTCGGCCAGCTCCCGAATCATGTACTCATTGCCCAGCACGAACGCCCTTTGATCGCCGAACCGCTGGCGGCAGCAAATGGCCGTGGCCTGGGTGGAGGTCAGCACCTTTTCGGGGCCGACCTGGAGCCCCAGCCGGGCCAGCTTCTGCACGTAGTAGTCCGCGTTGCGGGAGGAGTTGTTGGTCATGAACAGAAAATCGCGCCCGGTTTTCCGCACGGCATCGATGAACGCCAACGAGCCCGGAATCAACCGGTCGCCCAGGTAGAACGTACCGTCCATGTCGAGCAGGAAGGTTTTGACGGATGAGAGGGTGGGCATGGTGGGTCGCTCCTTTTCACAGGGTAGTCGGGGCAAGCATTCGGGCATCCTCCTCCCTCGTCGTCATCCCGAGCGAAGCGAAGGACCTTCTGCCAGTTTCAGGAAGGTCCTTCGCTGCGCTCAGGATGACGGCGGGAATGAAGGCGAACGAACCGCTCTATTCCCCGTCCTCCGGTATGAACTCAATCGCCCCTGGCGCCATCCTGGACACCCGGGCCAGCGAATATGGCTTGAACCCCTGATCAATCAGCCGCTGCCTGCCCGGCTGGAACGCCTTTTCGATCACGATGCCCAGGCCCGCGACCTGGCCGCCGGCCATCTGGGTGATCCGAATCGCGCCCAGCGCGGCCTCGCCGTTAGCCAAAAAGTCGTCGATGATCAGCACGCGGTCGCCTTTCTTCATGAACTTGTTCTTGAGGGTGAGCTGGTAGGTGACGCCCTTGGTGAACGACTCCACGGGTGTCTGGCACATCTCCTCGGACAGGATGGCGGAGGTGCTCTTCTTCATGGTGACCATCGGCACGCCCAGCTCCAGCGCCGTGAACACGGCGGGCGCGATGCCCGACGACTCGATGGTGACCACGCGGTCGATGTGCTTGTCCCGGAAGATCCTGGCGAACTCGCGCCCGATCTCCTGCATGAGCACCACGTCCACCTGATGGTTTAAAAAAGTGTCCACCAGCAGCACGTCCGAGTTGAGCGCGATGCCGTCCTGAAGAATCCTCTGCCGCAATAGTTCCATCTGCGCAAGCCCTCCCATTTTGTACTGTCACCATTGTACGACATGAACGAGGATAGGTCAATAAAGTCGGAGCAAAAAGTCAGGTTTGCACACGATCCCCCGTTGCCACCCCATCGCCGTCCCGCCCGCGCCGTCAACCTGAGCGCAGCGAAAGACAATCCACAAACAGTACACCACAAGAGTTTAAATAAGGTCCGTCGCA
>JAVBUD010000089.1:0-31715 GCA_031555755.1 Eubacteriales bacterium
CCTTTCTCAAACTTATTATTTGACGAATAATTTGAGGAAGGTCCTTCGCTGCGCTCAGGATGACGGGGTTGGGGCGGATGATGAGGCGGGAAGCGGTGCAAGAGGTCAACCCTTACATACTTTTCACTTGACATTCCTCTTCAGTTAGGCTAAACTAAGCATGCGAATGTTAGAGCTTGCTAACTCGAACGGAGGATGAAACCAATGCGGACACTCAGGGACGTGGGCGTGGGGCACAGCGGCGTGGTGGTCAAGGTGCACGGCGAGGGCGCGGTGCGCAGGCGGATCATGGATATGGGGATCACCAAGGGCGTGACGGTGTTCGTGCGCAAGGTCGCGCCGCTGGGGGACCCCGTTGAGATGCAGGTGCGCGGATACGAGCTGAGTTTGCGCAAAGCGGACTGCGGCATGATCGAAGTCGAATAGAATCAGGTAGCTACGAAGGGGGATGCAGTTCATGCCAATCCGAATCGCGCTGGCCGGGAACCCGAACAGCGGCAAGACCACCATGTTCAACGACCTGACGGGCAACCGCCAGTACGTCGGCAACTGGCCCGGCGTCACGGTCGAAAAAAAAGAGGGCCAGCTCAAGGGCGGCGGCGACGTGCTGATCCAGGACCTGCCGGGCATCTATTCGCTGTCCCCGTACACGCTGGAAGAGGTCGTGACCCGCAACTACCTGATCGACGAGCACCCGGACGTGATCCTGAACATCGTCGATTCGTCGAACATCGAGCGCAACCTGTACCTCACCACGCAGCTGACCGAGATCGGGCTGCCGGTGGTCATCGCGCTGAACATGATCGACGTGCTGAGAAAAAATGGCGACACCGTGGACATGAAGCGGCTGGGCGAAATGCTGGGCTGCGAGGTGATCGAGACGAGCGCATTGACGGGCGAGGGCAGCCGCGACGCGGCGCTGAAGGCCGCGCAGCTGGCGAAAGACAGGGTCAAGCAGGAGCACCCGCACGTGTTCTCCGGCGAGGTGGAGCACGCGCTGGCGCATATTGAGGACATCATCTCAGGCAAGGTCGAGCAGGACCACCGCAGGTTTTACACCATCAAGCTGTTTGAGCGCGACCCGAAGATCAAGGACCAACTGCAGCTGGACGCGGCGACGATGGCGCAGATTGAACAGATCATCGTGGGCTGCGAGACCATGCTGGGCGACGACTGCGAGGAGATCGTGACCAACGACCGGTACGAGTTCATCGGCAAGGTCATCGAAAAGTGCCTCGTGCGCGGCCGCCCGCTGGGCAGTTTGTCGGTGTCGGACAAGATCGACCGGGTGCTCACGAACCGCGTGCTGGCGCTGCCCATCTTCGCGCTCATCATGATCGGCGTTTATTATGTGTCGATCACCACGGTGGGCGGTATCGTGACGGACTGGACGAACGACGTGCTGTTCGGGGACTGGATCATGGGCGGCGTGTCGGGCTGGATGCAGTCGGTGAACGCGGCCCCATGGCTGCAGGGATTGGTGGTGGACGGCATCATCGGCGGCGTGGGCGCGGTGCTGGGGTTCGTGCCGCAGATGCTCATCCTGTTTTTCTTCCTGGCGCTGCTGGAGGACTGCGGCTACATGGCGCGGATCGCGTTCATCATGGACCGGCTGTTCCGGCGGTTCGGGCTCAGCGGCAAGAGCTTCATCCCGATGCTGATCGGCAGCGGCTGCGGCGTGCCTGGGATCATGGCTTCCAGGACCATCGAAAACGAGCGCGACCGGCGGATGACGATCATCACGACCACGTTCATCCCCTGCGGCGCAAAGATGCCGATCGTGGCGATGTTCGCTGGGCTCGTGTTCGGCGGCGCGTGGTGGGTCGCGCCCAGCGCGTACTTCCTGGGCGTGGCGGCGATTGTGGTGTCCGGGCTGATCTTGAAAAAGACGAAGCGGTTCTCCGGGCAGGCGTCGCCGTTCGTGATGGAGCTGCCGTCGTATCATGTGCCGAACGCGACGAATGTGCTCCGGTCGGTGTGGGAGCGCGGCTCGAGTTTTGTGGCGAAGGCGGGCACGTTGATCCTGCTTTCCACGATTGTGATCTGGTTCACGAGCAACTTCGGATTCGCGGATGGCGGGTTCTCGATGGTGGAGGACGCGGACACGAGCCTGCTGGCGGCGGCGGGCGGCATGGTGTCGTGGCTGTTTGTCCCGCTGGGGTTTGGCAACTGGCAGAGCACGGTGGCGACGCTGATGGGCCTGGTGGCGAAGGAGGGCGTCGTGTCCACGTTCGGCGTGTTGTTTGGGGTCGCGGAGGACGCCATGGAGTTGGTGGAGAGCGGCGCGTTCTCAGAATTGGGCGGCATCGCGGCGCAGTTTACGGCGGTGAGCGGGTACGCGTTCCTGGCGTTCAACCTGCTGTGCGCGCCCTGCTTCGCGGCGATGGGTGCGATTCGCCGGGAGATGAACAGTGCGCGCTGGACGCTCTACGCGATCGGATACCAGTGCGGCCTGGCGTACTGCGTGGCGCTGATGGTGAACCAGTTCGGCCTGCTGCTGACCGGCGGCGGCTTCACGGCGTGGACGGCTGTGGCGTTTCTGGTGGCCGCCGCCCTCATCTGGCTCCTGATCCGCCACCCAAGCGGCGAAAGAACACAGCGAAGCGCAAAGGGAGTCCAGAGGGCCTAAGGCCCTTTGGCGGGCGGTCTCGGAGGGCAGCGCCCTTCGAGCACAGGACTCGGATGCGAGGTGAAAATCATGGTGAACCTGCTGATCGTCGCGGTGCTGGCCCTGGTTGTGGGCGGCATCCTCTGGAAGATGGCCTCGGATCGGCGCAAAGGCAAATCGGGCTGCGGTTGCGGATGCTCGGGCTGCGCCATGAAGGACAGTTGCCATAAGCCGTGATAGAAATAAGGGCCCTTGCGCGACGCGAGGGCCCTTATTGCCGGCCAACTCCCGCTTGCATCCTTCCAACTTTGGCAGTATAATACAGCCAAGGTGGTGGTCATTTTGTCAGCCCATCCTTCGGGTTTCAAAACCATCAGACAGGCCGCCGAGGCGTGGGGTGCGAGCGTGCGGCGGGTGAACCAGTGGGTGTCTGGCGGGCGTGTGCCCGGCGCGGTGCGGGCGGGGAACGCCTGGCTGATCCCGGATCGCGCGGAGCGGCCCGTCGACCTGCGCCGAGGAAAGCGCGCGTCGCGGGCGGCATCGCTGACCGCCGACCTGCTCCAGATCGCGGCGGCCACTTCCCTGCCGATGCCGGACGATTGTCCCGACGCCATTTTGGACATCGCGGGCGAGGCGCGGCCACGGCTCGTGTATGAATCCGCGCTGTGCTATCTGCGCGGCGATTTTGCGCGGACGGTCACCTGCTTTCAGATGGCGGACGGCGACGACGCGTTGCAGCTGCGGATGTGCCTGCTGGCCATCGCGGCTGCAATGTGCACGGGGGATTATGCGCTGTATCAGCGGATCGAGTCCTGGCTCAAGGACATCATTCACGATCAAATCAGCCCTCAAGTCACGGCCATCGCGCAGATGGGTCTGAACACCGCGTACGTGAGCGCCATCGCGCCGCAGATGGCGTCTGACTGGCTCAAGGCCGGGGATTTCGGCGCGCTGCCCCTATCCATCCGCATCGACGCCTGCTTCCACCGCGCCAAGTATTTTCAGGGGCTCGGAAAATATGAGTCCATGCTCGCCGTCTCGGAGACCGCGCTGGCGCTGTGCGACGCCGAGCCGGACATCCATTACTCGGCCATCTATCTGCGGCACATGTGCGCCTCGGCTTGCTACGCGCTGGGTCGGCAGGGCGAGGCGACGCAATGGCTGCGGGAATCGATGCGGCGCGCGCTGCCGCATGGCTTCATCACGCCCTTCGCGGAGGCCGCGACGGCCGACGGCGGGCTGGTGGAGCAGCTGCTGGAGCGCGAGTTTCCCGCCTGCTATGCCCCTGTCACGGCGCTCTGGAAGCGCTCGATCCCCAACTGGCTCAGCTTCCACAACCGCTTCACCAAGGACAACATCACCGGCATCCTGTCGCTCCGGGAATACCAGATCGCGCGGCTGGCGGCGGACGGCGTGCCCTACCGCGAGATCGCGCGGCGGTTCCACATCTCGGAGGGCCATCTAAAAAACCTGATGCAGAAGCTGTGTGAAAAGCTGCTGATCAGCGGCAAGTCGCGCAGGCAGGCGCTGTCGAAATACGTGCTGTAGCGCGCCAAAAAACATGACCTTTTGGGCGCTCCACGGCACTCCCCAAACGGCCCAAAACCCCTTATGATAGAGGTGGACCTCTGTCGTGAGGGGCTTTTAGTGTGCCTCTTCTTAGGCGAGACGGCGATAAGGAGGGTTCTGGTATGCTGCGTAGGTTATGGATTGTGCTGCTGGCGCTGGCGATGTTGGGTGCGATTGGCGCGCCGGGTGCGTTGGCAGCGAGCCCAGTCAATTACCTTGATCCGACGGACCCTGATAACCTCGTCAAGTCCCGGACCGACTACACCTTGCTGAACCAAACTTGGTTCGTGAACAGCCCTTATCAGCTCGGCACATCAGGCACGACGACCTGGTATCTGGTGCGCGGCGACATCACGCTCAATGGGACCCTGACCATCGACGGCGACGTGAACCTGATCCTCGAAAATGGCTGTGCGCTGACTGTTAACGCTAGTAATGGTAGCGAAAACTCCGGCATTAACGTCGGCGACGGGCACAAGCTCACCATCTACGCCCAATCCGCAGAGGCGGGTGTGGCGGGTCGCATCGTTGCGACTGGTGATGGAATATCTGCCAGTTCTGTAGGCGGTGCGGGCATCGGCAGCAAGACAGGCCAGCAGTCCAGCACCATCACCATCAGCGGCGGCAACATCACCGCCACGGGCGGCAAAGCCTGCGCGGGCATCGGCGGCGGCGGTCAAAAAGCGGGTGGCGCCATCACCATCAATGGCGGCAGCATTACCGCCAATGGCGGCGATGGTGGCGCGGGCATCGGCGGCGGAGCCCTGGGCAGTGCGGGCACGATCGTGATCACCGGCGGCCGCATCGAGGCGACAGGATCTGGTTGGGCCGCCGGGATCGGCAACGGAGCCAACGCAATAACAGGCGGTGGAACAATCGAGATCAGCGGCGGCAGCGTGAATGCGACTGGAGGCGCTGCCTCTGCGGGCATCGGCGGCAACACCGTCATGGCCGGTCCCGAGATCCGCATTCTCGGCAGTACGGCGCGGATCACGGCCCTGGGTGGCGATGCACAGCAGATAAATCTTGGCGGTGGCGCGGGCATCGGCAGTGGCGGCAGCAGCGGTGGCGTCATCCCCGCAAACATCTACATTGAGGATATGAGCACCATCATGCCCGAAACCCAGGGCGGCGCGGCGGGCACAGGTGGCGGTGAAAACAATGGCGGCGCAGGCGCGGCCATTGGCAGCGGCGGCGGGAACGGCGTCGCTGGGCAGCCCATCGTCCGGATCACCAAGGTCAGCGGCGATCAGACCCTGCCCGTGGGCGGCACGGCCACATTCAGCGTGACGGTGGACCTGACCACCGGCGCGACCTACGCATGGGAAAAGCTGGACGGTACTTGGAAGCCCATCAACCGAGCGACGAACCCCCTGACCCTGACCGACCTGACCCACGCCGACGCGGGGCAGTACCGATGCAAGGTGACCGGCGCGAACGGCGCCGTCATATCCGCGCCCATGCGCCTGCAGGTCTACACCCCGACCACCTACTCCACCCCAACCGTCACCGGCGACAACGCCCTGACCGCCGTCCCCGGCACGGTGGGCGCGCGCACGTTCGCGGCCACGCTCAGCGGCGCGGACTTCGGCGCGCCGATCCCGTTCACCTGCACGGCGGGCGGCCAGACCGCCAGCTGCACCGCGTCTGAGAACGGCCCGCTGAGCTTCTCCTTCTCCGCCGCCCAACTGGACGCGCTGGCGGCGGGCGCGCACGACATCCTGGTCACAAGCGAGGCGTCCGGCTACAACCGGGCCGTGACGGGCGCGAAGATCGGCGCGCTGACCCTGATCCACGCGCCCACGGTCAGCGGCACCAACGATCTGAGTATCCTCCCCGGCAGCACATTCCAGTTGCCCTTCGCGGCGCGGCTGACCGGCAGCGACCCGAGCGGTTCCGTCCCGCTGACCCTCTCGGTGGGCGGCAGGACCGCCACCGTCCAGCAACACGGCGACGGCACGGCGCTGTTCCCGCTGGCGCTGGACCAGGCGGCTTCCGGCACGATCCCGGTCACGGTGTCCGCCCCCGCCACGGCCAACGCCTCCGCCATCCCCGAGACGACCGTCGGCCAGGTGACGGTGCTGGACGCCGCGAAGTACCTGCGGGGCGACCTGGTGGGCAAGCTGAACACCGACTGGCTGTTCAGCTGGGCCACCGGCGACGTGCCCATCGCGCTGCGGGCCGCGGGCGCGATGACGGACGAGGCCAGCGGCATCCTGTCCACGGACAACAAACAGGCCCTCAGCATCCGGATCAACGACGCCGCGCCTGGCGAGATGGTCGCCACGCTGCAGCAGGCCCGGCTGAACCCGTTTTCCGGAAAATCCGCCCAGCCCGTGCCCAATTTGCCGAGGCTGAGCGTGGAGGGCAAGGTCACCAAGTCGAAAAAGATTGCCGCCATCGAGTTCTCCGCCCAGGAGATGGCGCGGCTGTTGCCCGGGCTGTACACCTTCGAAATCCAAGCCCTGCCCAGTGGCAAGTTTAAGGGCTTCGGCCCGCTGGCGCTGGCGACCCTGCGCGTCACCGACGCCAACGCCGTCCCCACCGAGTGGACGATCCCCAAGGCGCTTCGCGTGTCGGTCGGCCAGCAATACCAGCTGGTCAAGCCCATCCCGTTCGGCGGCGACCTGCCCGAACTGACGGTCAAGACTGGCAATAAAAAAATCGCCACCATCGACAAATTGGGCGTACTGACCGCCAAGAAGTCCGGCTCTACCACGATCACCGTGCGCGGCCAGGACGGCGGCAATATGAAATGCAAACTGACCGTGGTCGCCAACAGCTACAGCCGCTCGACGCCGCTGTACATCAAAGGCCAGCCCGGCCTGTACACCAGCACCAAGCGGCTGTACTACGAAAAAGGCGCGCTGAAAGCCGAGGTGTTCGTGGCCAATAACACCGGCGCGACGATTCGAGGCGCGGACGGGCTTGTGTTCGAGCTGTACGACGGCGACGCGCTGGTCTACGCGCGGTCTGCGGGCCTGCTGACGTTCACACTGAAGCACAAGAAGTACGGCGTCTACAAGCTGACGATCACCAACGACATGTTCCAAGGCGTGAGCACAAAGGCTTTCGACCTGGGCAGCAAGCGCTATCGAGCCGTCCTCCGCGGTGAAAACGCGATCCCGTTGATCGGGTCCACAAAAGGCGCCCTCCCAACCAAACCCACCACATTCCAGTCGATCTCCACCACGATCAAACCCATCCAACCCACCCCATAGCACACATAGCGCATCCAAGCAAACGCCGTCATCCCGAGCGCAGCGAAGGACCTTCCTCAACCTCCCTCGGTAGGAGGATAGATGAAGCTCCTTCGCTGTCGATCAGAATGATGTCCCATATTGGTCACACTTTTGTCGCTTGATTTGTACACAGCTGCGCGACAGTGTTGTGTTGCGCTCGAGAATGCGTTTCACACTGCTTGTGCGGTGTCGCCCTAGCCTTTCGATGCCGCTCTGCGCATGTTGTCCAGTACGATGGTCGCGCCGCTCAAAATGCTCCAAGCGTCCGTGCCTGCTGAGCAGAAATCAATGCCTTTGTCGAGCCAGTGTTGTAGCACATCCGTTTGCATGGAGCCGGTGGATACACCGATCGGCAAACCCGCATTATGCGCTTTTTCAATGGCTAAGTCAATCAACTCGTCCGTCCTGCCGTCCATGAACTGGTTCAGTGTGCCGACCGAGCCGCTGAGGTCGCAAGGGCCCAGTATGAAACCATCGATGTACGGCACAGCCGCAATGGCTTCCAGGTTCATGACCGCCTGCTCCGTCTCGATCTGCACGAATCGGCATAGTTCCAGGCTCGTCTGCCGTATGTAGGTGTCGGTGTCATCCATGCCATAGCTGACGGCGCGGAATGGGCCGAAGCCGCGCTGGCCGATGGGCGGATACAGACATGCGTCCATCGCCGCTTGCGCCTCTTCGGCTGTATTGACCATGGGGAATACGATGCCGTCAGGGCCCATCTCCAGCACGCGCTTGGCCAGCACGGGGTCGTTCCACGGAATCCGAACGATGGCCGGCGTGCCGCCTGCGCGCGCCGCAATCAGGTGAATCTCCAGTTCCTTGTAGTCGGTGGAGGTGTGTTCCGTATCGATCCAGAGGTAGTCAAACCCGATTCGGCCCAGCATTTCACAGATGCGATGGTCCGACAGATTCACATGGGTGCCGAAACAGCGCCGCCCGGCATTCAGCTTCTCTTTTAATGCGTTCATGGGACATTCCCTGCTTTCTCGATGCCGACCAGCGTGCATGCGAGCGCCTCAATGGGCAGCATCTGCCGGGTTTGCAGCTTGTGCGTGGCTGTCAAGGGCTTTGTATACGACTGGCGTGTGGATACGACCATGGGCACGCCGATGAACCGGCCGTGGTATTTTGCGTTGAGCGGATAGCCGCACATCTCCATATTGGACAGGTGACTCAACAGCGCGGAAAGCAGGTCCGCACGTTCGTCCTCGGGATGTGCGCACAGCCAGCTGTACAGTTCGGCATGGAAGTTGGCCATCACACCTGAAAAGCCTGCCGCGCCGTGCCGGATGGAGGAGAGCAGCGTTGCCGTGTTGGCGTTGAACAGCCGCAGCGGCCCGCCGCGCAGCAGCGCGAGCCTTTCGATGATCAGCGCCTCGTCGCAGCAGGTGTCCTTGAGGAAAAAGAACCGTCCGCTGTCCGAGACGAACCGCAGCATCGCGTCGCTCATCAGCCGCGGATAGGGATAGGGGCACTCGTACAGCCCTAGGGGCATGTCCGGCAGTTGGCCGATCAGCGCGCGGGTGCGCTCGATCCAGGCTTCGTCGGTTCCGTCCGCCGGCCCCATGCGGTTGGTCACCAGCACGAGCGCCTCCGCGCCCGTCTCCGCCATTTTGGACAGCTCGCGAACCTGTTCCTCCGGATCGTCCGAGATGTGGCCGGAGACGATCACGCCAATCCGGCCGGCGGCGGCCTCGACCACGGCGCGGCCCAGCGCGAACCGCTCCTCCAAGGACAGCTCAAACATCTCGCTGGATTTGCAGACGGCGAACACGCCCGCACAGCCGCTGCCTGCAAAAAAGTCAACCAGGCGGCGGACGGCGTCAAAGTCGATGCCGCCCGCTTCGGTGAACGGCGTGATCATCGTGGGCCAGCAGCCGCTTTGAATCACATAAGGATTGCGCATAACGAACTCCTTCACATGTACTGTCGGCACCGCTTATGCCCGAGGCTCGAACCGCAGTTCCCAGCAGGCGAACCGGACCCGGTTCCACGTGTAGCTGACGAGCAGCCGGTCGCCGTCCGCCAGCACGCAGGGGTAGGAGTATTCGCCCGGCGCGGACTCCATCAGCAGGAACGGCGAGAAGCTGTCTCCATCGTCCGTCGAGACGTACAGCCACAGCGGGGAGCGCGCGGCCCAGTTTCCGGCAACGGGGTTCAGCGCCAGGAAAATCCGGCCGTCGTCCATCCGCGCCAGGTCGAGGCCGCTGTTGTTGTTGGGCAGCGGCGTGGCGTATACGGGGGACCAGGTCAGCCCGTCGTCATCGGAATCGCTGCGCATCACCAGACCCTCAGTGGACCGGAGCAGCATGTGCACATGGCCGCGCGCGTCCTGCCACAGCGTGGGCTGGATGACGCCCGCGCGCTCCATCAGCCAGTAGGGTTTGTCGGACGGGATTGGCTTTTCGTCGCCGATGCGGAACATGGGCACGCGGATGTGCAGCGGGAATGTCTCGCCGCCATCGTCGCTGATGTCCACATAGGCGTCCCACTGGTCCCTCGTGGGTTCCACGGAGCTGGGCGCGAGCACGCGTCCGCTCTTGAGCACCAGGCACTTGTTTTTGACCGGGCCGCGCCCTCCGACGTCGCCGGGCACCAGCTCCTCGGGCGCGCCGGTGGGCTTGCCCTCGCGGTCCAACCGCAGGCGATAGGTCTTCCACTCCGCGATCGTGCGGCTAATCTTGTAGAACAAATCCAGATGGTCCGCCCGGGGCAGCAGCACCGGATTCCAGTAGGGGATGGTCGGATCGGAAGCCACGCATTGCGCGGGCTGCCAGCCGTCCTGTGTGCGGTGGGCCACGTAGATGTCCACATCATCGTCGCCCTCCTTGGTGCCGCCAAACCAAGTCATATACAGATCGTCTCCAAATCGCGCCATGTTGTTGACATGGCCGTTGCGGGTCGGGATCTCCACGTATTCCTTTCGCGCGCTGAGCAGCATAGGCAACCCTCCTTTGATCCGGGCGCGTGCGCGCCCGGTCTCCGCTCCGCCTTTTTTACTTCAGCCTTTCGTACGCAGCGTTGAAGATCTCTTCAAGCTTGCCCGTTCCGGCCGCCGCCAGGCTGTCCTGGAAGCTGGGCCATTCGCTGATCGGACGCGTGCCCATGATGAACTTGTCGATCTCCTGATCGAACACATTCGTGATCGCAAGCTCCAGCTCGACGATCTGCTCGAGTTCGTCCTCTGTGAAGGCGGGCCAGTTGGGCAGGAAGCGGATCACGCCGCTGTCGGTGTTCGGCTGCACGATCGTTTCGCCCATCTCCAGATAATAGCCGGGCGAGGTCTGCAGGTGCGTGCGCTCGTCGATGTACTGGGTCCAGGACCAGGTGCCGACGCCCAGAATGGACTGCACGGCCGCGTACTGGTCCGGCGCGCCCTTCGTCTGCTCCATGATCGAATCGACGATAACGGGGTTGCCCTTTTCATCGATAGTGTAGGTCTCGCCCTCGATGCCAAAGTTGGTGACCATGATGCCCTCTTCGGTGTAGCACCAGTCAAAGTACTCCAACAGCCTGTCGATGTGCGGGCAGTCCTTATTGATCACGGTGAAGCCGTCCCAGTCGCGCTCGTAGCGCAGCAGGCGCTGCTCGGTGATGTTGTTCGTCATCGGCGGGATCAGCTCCATGAACCAGTCGGTCCCGGCATCGGCGAAGGCGGGATTGAACACGCGCGCCAGGAATGAGTTGTTGTCGCAGAAGTAGCCCACCTGGCCGGAGGTGATCTTTTGCCACAGCGCGGTCCGGTCGTTGGTGGCATAGTCCGGGTCCACCAGGCCGTCCTTGTACGCCTTGGCCAGGTACTCGACCAGCTGCACAAAGCGCTCGTCCGTGGGGCCGTACACGTAGCGGTCATAGTCCGGCTCGTAGTACATGCCGCGCTTCGTGGAGAAGGTGGGGAATCCGCCCGTGCCGAACGCGAACGCCATCTGGCCGAGCATGTAGTTGGTGCCATTGCGCGAGCTGAAGAAGGTCATCTCCGGATGCTTCTCCTTGATCGCGAGCAGCGTGTCATACAACTCGTCGAAGCTCTTGGGCAACTCGCGGCCCACTTCCTGCAGCAGGTCGCGGCGTATGCCGCCCATCGGCGCCAGGGGGATGCGGTAGCTCTCCAGGCGGCGGAAGCCGTACAGCGCGTCGTTGATCAGGAACTTTTTCGTCTCCAGCTCCCGGTCCTCGGCATACATCAGGCTCATGTAGTTGGGCAGCTTGTCCGCATAGTCCAGCGTGTTGACCAGCATGCCCTCGCCCGCGTACTGATTGAGGAAGTTGAAGCTCGCGTTGGCGATGACATCGGGCAGGTCATTGGTCGCAAACAAAGTGGACAACTTGGTCTCCCAATCGCTCGCGGGGATGGGCTGCAACTTGAAATCGATCTGGAAGTGTTCGCGGATGTAGCGCAGAACCGGCGTGTCGAGCAGGCACGGCTGGCCGGAGTTTTCCGCCAGCAGCACGTCCACCTCAATCATTTCCTGCTCCGCCTGGGCAAACACAGGCAGCGCAAACAGCAGTATGGAGAGCACCAGAACCAGGGACAGCAACCTCTTCGTCATAGGGATACCCCTTTCTCTGCCGCATCGCGGCAGTCAAACGGACCTCGACAGTGTTCAAACGTTGTGTGTTCCCGAGTCTGTGTCCCGCATCACCTCCCGATTCGCTTGGGTATCGATCACCCCTTTAATGAGCCGACCATGATGCCTTTTGTGAAGTACTTCTGCACGAACGGGTACAGCAACAATACGGGCGCAATCGTGATGAAGATGGCCGCGTACTTAATGTTCTTCTCCATCACGGCCACGTCGTGGGCCGTGTTCATGTTGCCCTCCATGGACGCCATGTCGCCGCTGATGACGATGTTGCGCAGGATGAGCTGCATCGGATAATCGACGCGGTTGTCCATGTACAGCAGCGCGGGCATGAACGCGTTCCAGTGCCACACCGCATAGAACAGCAGCATCGTGGACAGCACTGGCGCCGACAGCGGCAGGATCAGCGAATAGAAGATGCGCAGGTCGTTCGCGCCGTCCACATAGGCGGACTGGTGCAGTTCGTCCGGGATCTGCTGAAAGAACGTGCGCATGATGACCATGTACCACACATTGATCGCCGGCGGCAGGACCATCGCCCACATCGTGTTCTTCAGACCCAGCGAGAAAACCACCATAAAGTTGGCGATCATGCCCACATCAAACAGCATCGTAAAGATGACCAGGAATGAGAACACCCTGCGCCCGTAGAAGTTCGGCCTGGACAGCGGATAGGCGCACAGCGCCGTCATCGTCACGTTGATCAGCGTGCCGAAAAATGTGTACTTCAGCGTGTTCAAGTAGGCGTTGGGGACGTTCGGGTCGCTCAGCAGCGTCTGGTATGCCTTGAAGTTCAACTTCACGGGCAGCAGGTACACCTCGCCCCGCATGACGGCCATGCCATCGCTGACCGAGACGATGAGCATGTAGTAGATTGGGTAGAGGACCGCCAGGCACACGACGAACAGCAGCAGCGCGTTGACCGCGCCGAAAATCCGGTCGTCGGGCAGTGACCGCCGAAATCTGTTGGTCATGCGCAACCCTCCTTTCTCACCACAGGCTGGTGGAGCCGAGCCTGCGGGCGGCGTAGTTGGAGCCCGTCACCAGCGCCAGCGACACGATCGCCTGAAACAGGCTGATGGCCGCGCCGTAGCTGTAGTCCGCCTTGAGCAGGCTGCGCCGGTAGATGTAGGTGGACAGCACGTCCGCGGTGGCGTAGGTCGGCCCGGTGTACAGCAGCAGGATCTTTTCATAGCCCACCGTCAGCATCCGGCCCACCGTCAGCAGCAGTTGAATGGAGATGACCGGCGCGATGCACGGCAGGCTGACGTACAGAATCTGCTTGAACCGCGTCGCACCGTCGATCGTGGCGGCCTCGTAGAGCTGTGTATCCACGCCCGTCAGCGCGGCCAGGTAGATGATGCTGCCCCAGCCCGCATATTGCCAGATCTCGGTGAGCACGTAGATGGTGCGGAAATACTCAGGCAGCATGCGGTACTGCCTCGACACGCCGGTAATCTTGGTCAGCAGCACGGTCAGAATGCCGTCGGATGACAGGAAACTGACGACCAGTCCACACACGGCGACCGTGGAGACGAAGTAGGGCAGATAGCTCACCGTCTGCACGATGCGCTGGTACTTGCGGTTGCGCGTCTCGTTGATCATCAGGGCCAGCAGGATGGGCACCGGGAAGCTGAACAGCAGGTTGTACAGGTTGATCATCAGCGTGTTTTTGATGAGCTGCCAGAAGTAGGGGTCCGTGATGAACTGTTGAAAGTACTTCAGCCCGACCCACTCGCTGCCCCAGAGCCCTCGTGTCGCCTTGAATTTCTTGAAGGCGATGAGCAGCCACGTGATGGCGCTGTACTTGAACACGATGAAATAGAGGAAGGGTAATAGGAAGATCAGGTACAGGTGCTTGCTCTCATTCAACCGGCGCAACATCCGGCTTCGCCGTCCTCGCGTGGACATCTCCGTCATATGGACATCCTCCCACACAGTCGATATGAAATATGTTGCAAGCTTTGTTAAAGGGGATGCCCGTGTCTATGGATGTATTATAGCAACAAATCCTGATTATTGTCAACCGTTAAATGATCATTTTAGAAGATAAGGCTATAATAAGCAATTAGCGTAAAGTGATATGCGTCATTCCTGCATTGCACCAATTTTGTGATTGAAATTATATTTCATATCAGGTATAATGATTTCAAGTGCACGGAGGAGAAAGAGGATGAACAAAATGAAAATCAATCAGCGGAAAATTGCGGAGCTTGCCGGGGTTTCTTGCGCCACCGTATCCAGGGCGCTCACGACGGGCAGTGTCAGCGAGGGCGTGCGCGCGCGCATTGAAGCGGCTATGAACAGCCTGGGCTATGCATCCCACGCCGATGGCGTTTCGCCAGACCGAATGATACTCGTCGTCGTGGGCGACGCTGCGGAGAGCTTCTTCGCCCACATCGTGCGCGGCATCTGCGACCGGCTGCAGGAGAATGGCTGCTTTGCTGTGCTGTGCAACTCCAGGTTCGATGGCGCGGTGGAGACCCAGTACATTCGCATGGCCGAAGCGGGCCGGTTCGCGGGCATTATCCTGATCACCGCCGAAGAATCGCCGGAACTGGTGGCGCTTATCCGGTCGCTGACGGTGCCCTTGGTGTTCGTCAACCGATACATCCGCGCGCTGTCGATGGACGAGGTCTGCGTGGACAACCACCAGGGCGCCTACATCGCGACCCAGCACATGCTGTCCATGGGCCACCGGCGCATCGCACACCTGGCCGGCCCCACCACGTCCAGCGCGACCAAGGACCGGCTGGACGGCTACCGCAGCGCCATGCGGGACGCGGGCCTGGACGCGCCCGACTCATTTGTCTTTCGCGGTGACCTGAGCCCGAGGAGCGGATATCATCTGGCAAAGCAGATTGCGGACCCTGCGAATCGCTTCTCGGCGGTGTTCTGCGCCAACGCGCAGATGGCGTTCGGAATGATGAACCGGTTTACTGAAATGGGTGTGGAGATCCCAAATGACCTCAGCGTCGTTTGCCACGATGAATTGCCACACGTCATCGAAGGCCCATACCGCCTGACAACCGTTAGCTTTGATCCATACCCACTCGGCATAGAAGCCGTCAATGCGCTGACCAGACGAATTCAGGATCCTGCCGCCGACCGCATCCGCATTTTCTATACGCCCCGCCTGGTGGAGCGCACAAGCGTTCGCGCGCTGTGATATCTCCAGGAAGGACAACGCAGTATTTGCTTTTTCCGGTTGCGGTTGCCCTGCTCTATTTCACGCATATCTCGCTTCGTGTTCCTGTAATCCATGTCGAGCAGGCGTGTGTTTATATATTCACACCAAGAAGTGCCACGCGTTGCCCTTCTTCGCTTGGTGCCCTACCGGGTCTCGCTGGCGTTCGCGGTTCTTCGTCGAACTCGGCGCCGCGATCAGCGTCGGCTGCTCAATTCTCGGATCTCAAGGGTAGGATCGAGGCTGTTGATGATTGCGTCGCCGAGCGCCGGACGTACTGCACTGAGTTGAATGGGTATCTGAGCGCGCTGGAGGGTACGAGCGGCCTGCAGACTGAGTTTGACGGGCGACTATAGCGACCCTTTGGGGCATGAAGGCCATCGTGTATGGGGTCGTGGTAAGCGCCGGCGCGGTGCAGCAATATGGCGAACCGATGGTTTACATACATCGCTTCATATGCTATACTTCGCATACATGCCTGAATCCGTTTTTCGGAATCCGATCTATGCATCGAGGAACAGCTTTCATCAAAAATTCCGCTCCTGGCTACGGCGATGGATGCCGCTGCCTTGGCCGAGGGTGTATGTCAGGTGATACGCGAGGTGATCGAGCAAAATGCAACAAAAGAATATGAATTACCTGCCGCTGATGATTCTGCCGATCATCCTGTTGATGTGCATCGGGCTGTGGACACTCAAGTCGCTTCCGCTTGTGTCGGGTTTTGTGGACTCGGACAGCGGCGTGTTTGACATGCGCGACCATGATTTCAGTGAGCAAAAAGTGTGGATTTCGCGTACGGTGGAGTATGTGGACGGCGAACTGCTGACGCCTGATGAGTTTACTGGACGCGATGACATTCAGATTGGCCGAGCGCCTGATGGAGCCAGGCCCTACACGATGCGCATCCGGGTGCTGGTGCCGGACGACCATTACTATGGCATCGGCGGATACTCCGTGAACTACGCAAGCCGCGTGTACATCAATGGCAAATGGATCTTTGACGAGGGCAAACCGGCGCGGACGCAGGACGCCGAGCATTCCACAGAGAAATACTATCTGTTCAGCGCAGAGCCGGTGGACGGCGTCATTGACATTCTGATTGCGACGAGCAGCTTTTCAAACGTGGATTCATCGTCGGGCATGAACTGGTTTTTTGGCGAATATGAGATGCTGCACCAGTATTTTGTCAGCCAGATCGCCATCGACATCATGGTGATGGCGTGGTATTTGATCGCCGCGCTGGTCGCGTTCCTGCTATTCCTGGCCCTGCCAGCGCACAGGGCTAACGGCTGGCTTGCCCTTTTCTGCATCGTATGGAGCATCAGAACCGGGCTGAAGGGTTACAAAATATTGCTCACGCTATTCCCCTATTTTGAATGGCCAGTGGTCTACAAGACGGAGATCTTGACGAGCCCCATCACGATCATTCTGTTCGCGCTGATGCTCCATTCGTCTTTTCCCGGCGCGCTCCCCAAATGGCTGCGGCGGAGTCTCATCGGTGCGGCGGGCGCCTTTGCGCTCGCGATCCTCATCCTGCCTTGGGAACGGTTTCTGGGCCACAGCAGCTACACGAACATGATCATCTATCTCGCGCTGGCCATCATGCTGCCGTTCACCCTGTTTTCCATGCGAAAGTCGAAATTCGCGATGCCGCAGGTGATCATCCTCGCGGGGGTCTGCATGTCCATATTCGCCTTCGCGTGGGACGCCGATTATTTTGCGCACGGAGACTTTCTGTTCGCCTTCACACAGCCGACCATGTTGGCGTTTTCACTGTTCCTACTGGCCTCCACCTTGCTCGCGACCATGCAGAAGACCGTGGCGCAGGAGGTGTTGCTCGCGCAGACGGTAGAGCGGCAGCAACAGGAGTTGATGGACGCACGCGTCTCAGTCATGCTGTCCCAAATACAGCCCCATTTTCTCTACAATTCCCTCACGGCCATCGCCGACGCCTGTGAGGATTCGCCCAAGGCGCAGGGTGCGATTCTTGACTTTTCGGCCTATCTGCGGAATAACCTTGAGTCGATCAAGAGTCAGAAGCTGATTCCCTTTGAGCGGGAGTTGGCGCACATTGAAACGTATCTAAAGCTGGAAAAGTTGCGCTTCGAGGATGAGCTCTGCGTTGTGTACGACATCCGGGAAAAGGACTTCCTGCTCCCCGCCTTGACGGTTCAGCCCTTGGTTGAAAATGCTGTCAAGCATGGCGTGGGCAAGAAGAGGGGCGGCGGCACGGTCACGATTGCCACAGCTCAGACTGAGGCGGGCTATGTCATCGCGGTCTCGGATGACGGCGTGGGGTTTGATGTGAATGAACAACAGACAGGCGGCGGGAATCATGTCGGCATCAAGAACATCATGCAGCGGCTCGACAGTCAATGTGGCGGGACATTCACCGTCACCAGCACCCGGGGCGTCGGCACCACCGCGACGATCATCATCCCGAAGGGGGTGAAACCGTGATCGTCCTCACGATCGACGATGAGGCGCCTGCCCTCAGGATGCTGAACAAAGCGATTGCAGCCGCCGTGCCGGACGCGGAAGTACACGGTTTCAGCGACCCTGCGGAGCTCATCGAGTTTGCTGCAGAGCGTGCCTGCGATGTGGCTTTTTTGGACATCGAGATGCGCGAGATGAACGGTCTGATGCTGGCCAAGCGACTGAAAGACATACAGCCCAAGGTCAACATCGTCTTTGTGACCGGTTATTCACAGTATGCCGTGGATGCGTTTCAGATTCCCGCCAGTGACTATTTGCTCAAGCCCGCGAAGCCGGAGATGATCACGAAAGCGCTGGAAAACCTACGCCACCCGATCGAAGCGCAGGGCGGCAAGCGGGTGAAGGTGCAGTGCTTTGGCAACTTTGAAGTCTTTGTGGACGGTCGGCCGCTGCTGTTCGCGCGCTCAAAAACCAAGGAGCTGCTCGCCTATCTGGTCGTGCGGCAGGGTGCGTTTTGCAGCAACAACGAGATTTCGGCGGTACTGTGGGAAGACGGACTGGACAACCAATCTCAAAAGGACTACTTCCGGCAGTTGGTCTCCGACCTGACGCACACACTGCGCGCCGTCGGTGCGGACGATGTGATCAATCGGGTGCGGAGCGGCCTGGCGATTGTGCCGGACAAGCTGGATTGCGATTTGTACCGACTGCGCACCGACGCGTCCGCCATCAATTTGTACTTCGGTGAATTTATGACGCAATACAGCTGGGCAGAATTTATGAGTTCCTATTTGGACAGCAAAGCGTAAAGACATCCCCGAGTACAGCTCCCAAGGACACGCCTTGGGGGCTTTTTCTTGTCACGGTCTTGTCATGCTCTGCGGCTTATAATGATGAAAACTTGTTCTGAACGCAAAGTGTATGAAAGTTTGCGACGGGCAGCGATCAATAGCGCTGAGAGGCAGCGATGGGGGGAGGTGGGGCAATGGACGACAGGATGCTTGCGAAGCTGAACATCCTGCTGAAAAAGGACCCTCGGCTGGGCGAGTTTTTGCGCAAGCAAACCGACGTCATCAGTGATGAAGAGCTCGAACGGATCACGGGCGGCGATAGGTGCGAATTTTCATCGCCGTGCTGGGAAGACAGCGCCTGTCAATGGGACGCCAATCTCGGTTCGATGATCAAGGAAATGATTGATTAATGTAGGAGGACCTCCCTGTGGACAAGAAAACGTTGGCAAAGCTCGCCATACTGGCGAAGAAGAGCCCGGACATTGCAGCGCAATTGGCGCATCAGGCCGACGCCGTCAGCGACAACGAACTGGAGGCGGTGGCCGCCGGCGAAGCGGATCAAGACTGCACATTCGTGTCCTGTGTGTTCACCAGCGAGTGTCTCGTTGATGCCAACTCGAGCAGGCGCTGTAAAACGGAAAGTGACGATACGACGATACGACACAAGGGAAATGGCTGAACAGTCGTCGGCAGTGACCGCACTTTTCGGACGAAAAATGACCAAACGAAGGAGAAACACATGATGCCCAATCCGATCCTGAAGCCGAGTGTGCGGCTCAAAAAATGCGCGAACCGGGTGCTCGTCATCGAGAACCTCAGCGGCTTCCAGAGGATGATCATGCCCGTGGAGGCCATGATGCTGACGCTGCTGACGGGCGAGTGTAGCAGGCAGGAAATCACCGCCGCGATGGGCGGCTTTCTCGGCTATGAGGCGGCGCGGGCGTCGGCATTTGTCGACAAGGCGTTTGCGAAACTGGAGCCGTGCATTGATGCGGACGGCAAGTGCAGCTTTGTGCCCCGGTATGAGCCGGAAACGTTCCTGTACGAAGTGGACCTCAGCGCGAAGCCGCCGCGCCGCTATGAAACGCCGTCCGAAATCCTGCTGTCGCTGACCCACAAGTGCAACTTCCGCTGCGTGTACTGCTTCAACGGCTCGGCGGACTGCGTATCAAACGAGCTCTCCACCGCCGAGTGGCTCGATGTGGTGCGGCAGATGGACGAAATGGGCGTCGTCCGGGCCATCGTCAGCGGCGGCGAGCCGACCATGCACCCCGGTTGTCTCGAGATTGTGCGCGAACTCAAGCGCCGTGGCATACTGATCGATTTTTGCACCAACGGCAGCGCGATCAGCGATGAATTGCTGGATGTGCTGGAAGGGGAGAGCGTGCAGTTCAGCCTGGACGCGGGCGACCGGGACATGTTCAAGAGATTGACCGGCGGCATGGACGCATACGACACCGTCGTCGCCAATCTGCGGCGCGTCACCGAGCGCGGGATACCGCTTCGCGTCAAAGCCGTGATGACCTCATGGAACACCGACAACGTCGCCGCCCTGTACGATGTCTGCGCGGCATCGGGTGTCACCAGGCTGGGCCTGGCCAAGTTCGAGCTCAGCTCGGGTGGCCGGGAGGACAACGAGACGCAGGAGCGGCTGGCGCTGTCCGAGGCGCAGAAGGCGAGCCTGCAGGACCAAATCGAGGCCGCGAAAAAGGCCAATCCTTCCCCAATGCGGGCGAGCGCGGGCATGAGCTGCGACGTCTGGCGCGACAAGGGCGACATCGTCACCTGCGGCGCGTTCACACAGACCATGATCATTCAGCCCAGCGGCGATTTGTCCTGCTGCGAGAGGATGCCCGATGTGCCGGAGATGCTGTTTGGCAATGTGCGGCAGAACACGCTGCTCGAGCTGTGGAATCAGCCGCGCATCAGTGCGTTTTTCCAAAAGCGGGACGAAACCGTCGACCCGAAGTGCGCCCAGTGTCCGCACCTGCATGGCTGTCAGACGGGCTGCTTCGCCGTGAAATATTTTCGCGGCATGCGCGGCGATGAACTGTATCTGCGCGATCCGCGTTGCGAGATCAATCAATGAGAGAGTGGGGGAATGAATCATGGAAAAGAAGACCTTGGCAAAGCTCGCCCTGCTGGCGAACAAAGACCCGGCCATCGCAGAGGCGCTCTCCAAGCAGGCGTCGACGGTGTCGGATGATGAGCTGGAAACAGTCGCCGGCGGGGACATCTGCTATTTTGTCACCTGCGTTTTCAACACCGACTGCCGGACCGACACAGACAAAACCTATGAAAACCGGCACTGCACGCACCAGACGAACGACTATGCGTGCACCGATATGGCGCGCAAGGGATTTTGATCCAAGATAAATGAAGTGAGGTATGCGGAATGGACGGCAAGACACTTAAAAAGTTGGCGGTGCTGGCGAACAAGGACCCGAAGATGGCGGCGCTTCTGGCGCAGCAAGCGGCCGCGATTTCGGATGATGAGCTGGAGAGCGTCGCAGGCGGCGATGTGTGCGGCTTCGTCTCGTGCATTTTCGACAGCAGCTGTTGGATTGACACCAATCACAAGGATTCGAAAAAAGTCTGCAACGCGTCGAGCGATGACATGTCGGTCAAGGAATACCTGAATCGGTGACATGGCGCTCCGGCACAATGAGTCAAGCGGGAGGAAATTGCGATGGACAAAAAGACTTTGGCAAAGCTCGCCATCTTGGCAAAGAAGGACCCGACGGTCGCGGAAGCGCTTTCGAGACAGGCGGAGGCGGTCTCCGATGAAGAGCTAGAAGGGGTCGCGGGCGGCGATGTCTGCGTTTGGGCGACGTGTGTCTTAACCAGCAGCTGTGTATGGCGCTCGGATCTAACGAATCAATCAAAGTATTGCAACAAAACAGTCGATGACCTTGATATCGAATCTAAGTTCGGATTGTGACAAAATCTCATGCCGGAGGTATCGACCGTGGACAACAAAACCTTGGCAAAGCTCGCCCTGTTGGCAAAGAAGGACCCGAAGCTCGCCGCGAGTTTAGAAAAGCAGGCGTCAGCGGTATCGGACGCAGACTTGGCGCGCGTGACGGGCGGCGACGCATGCGCGGTCGCTTCCTGCTGGTTCAGCAGCACCTGTTGGACTGACGCCAGCAAAACCGACGCTGAAAAGACGTGCGAGAGCACAACGAAGGCCGAAATGTGTAAATCACTGTTTTGATCGGGCCAGTTGGGCGCGACTGCGCAGTCCGTGATTCGGACTGCGCAGTCATTTGTTGGTCCCTCTGGAGGCTTAACGGGGGGTGGTGAGGGCGCGCATGGCATTCAAGATGGCGATCACACTCACGCCGACGTCCGCGAACACTGCCACCCACATGTTCGCGATGCCCAGCGCACCCAGCAGCAGCACCAGTGCCTTCACGCCCAGTGCGAACACCACATTCTGCCGCGCGATCGAGATCGTGCGCTTCGCGATCCCCACGGCCTCCGAGATGCCGCTCAGCCGGTCGTCCATCAGCACCACATCCGCAGCCTCAATCGCGGCGTCGCTGCCCAGCGCGCCCATCGCGATCCCCAAGTCCGCCCGCCTCAGCACCGGCGCGTCGTTGATGCCGTCGCCCACAAACGCGACCATGCCCTTCTCCTCGCCGAACAGCTTCCGCTGCACCGGCCCTCCCCTTTCGCCCATCACGGCCTCCACCGCCCGCACCTTGCCCTCGGGCAGCAGGCCCGCGCGGACCTCCGTGATCCCCAACTCGTCCGCCACCGACTTCGCCACGGCCTCGGTGTCGCCGGTCAGCATCACGATCCTTGAAATGCCGAGCGCCTTCAGCTCGTCGATGGCCTGCTTCGCGCCGGGCTTGATCTGATCCGCGATCACGATGTGCCCCTGATACTGGCCGTCCACGGCCACGTGCACCTCGGTGCCCGCGACGTGGCAGGGCTTCCATGCGATGCCGTGCGCGTCCATCAGCGCGCCGTTGCCGATCAGCACGGCGCGGCCGTCGATGTTCACCGACACGCCGCGGCCGGCGATCTCCTGCACAGCCGAGACCCGCTTTTCATCGACGGGCTTGCCGTACGCCTCCCGCAGCGAGACCGCGATGGGGTGGCTGCTGAAGCCCTCGCCCAGCGCCGCGTACTCCACCAGCCGCGCCTCTGTGAAGTCCTTCGGATGCACGGCGGACACGGAAAAGCTGCCCTGGGTCAGCGTGCCGGTCTTGTCGCACACCAGCGTGTCCACTGCCGCCAACGCCTCCAGGTAGTTGCCGCCCTTGACCAGGATGCCGCGCTTGCTGGCCGCGCCGATGCCGCCGAAAAAGCTCATCGGCACGCTGATCACCAGCGCGCAGGGGCAGGAGATGACCAGGAATGTCAGCGCGCGCTCGATCCACATGCCCCAACTGCCCAACGCGAGCAGCGGCGGGACCACCGCCAGCAGCACCGCGCCCAGGCACACCGCCGGGGTGTACACCCGCGCGAACCGGGTGATGAACGACTCCATCTGCGCCTTGCGGTCGCCCGCGTCCTCCACCATCTCCAGAATCCGCGCCACGGTGGACTCCGCGAACACCTTCGTCGCCCGGACCGTCAGCGCGCCCGTCAGGTTGACGCAGCCGCTGAGCAGCTCCACGCCCTCATGCACCTCGCGTGGCAGGCTCTCGCCCGTCAGCGCGGCGGTGTTGACGCTGGATTTTCCGGTGAGCACCACGCCGTCCAGCGGCACGCGCTCGCCTGGCTTGACGATGTAGACGTCGCCGACCCGCACCTCGTCCGGGTCCACGCGCACGGTCTGGCCGCCGCGCTCGATGTTGGCATAGTCGGGCCGGATGTCCATCAACTCCGCGATGGACGCCCGGGATTTTCCGACGGCGTAGGACTGGAACAGCTCGCCCACCTGGTAGAACAGCATGACGGCGACGGCTTCTTTATAGTCGCCAATCGCCATCGCGCCCAGGGAAGCCACGGCCATCAGGAAGTTCTCATCGAACACCTGGCCGTGGGCGATGTTTATGGCGGCCTCCTTGAGCACAGACCAGCCGCTGAGTAAGTAGGGGACGGCGAACACCAGCGCCGCCCAGGGGCCGCTGACGGGGATGAACAGCGTGACGGCGAAGGCAGCCGCGGACGCGATCAGCCAGTATAGCTCATGCATTTGGTCGCGGTCCAAATGGATCAACACCTTTCGGATGGAGTGGGTTGGGGAGCGTCGCTCACGCGGCGGCGGGAGCAAACCCCACCCTACTGGGTTTGTGTCACCACGTAGGGCAGGGGCTTGCCCCTACTGCCCCGCCTAGAAAGAGCACCCTGCCTCGATTTTCCCCGCGATCGCCCTCGCCTGGTCTACGACGCTTTCGAACTTGACGTCCTCCGCGTCGATGGTCAATCTCTGGGTCATGAAGCTCACCTTTGCGTCGTTCACACCGGCCAGTTTGCCGATTTCTCGCTCGATCTTCGCGCCGCAATTCGCACACTTGAGCCCGGTCATCTTGAAAGCTTTCTTCATCGGTCCGACTCCTCCCATTCTATATCATCCTATGTGCCTATTCCTCGACGTGCTCCATGCCCTGGGCCAGGATCGTGACCACGTGGCCGTCGGCCAGTGAATAGATCACAGCCTTGCCCTCCCGGCGGGCGCGGACCAACTTGGATGCCCGCAGCACCTTGAGCTGGTGGGACGTGGCGCTCTGGCTCAGTGACAGCGAGTCCGCCAGCTCGTTCACGCCCATGGACCGCTCATAGAGCGCGTACAGGATGCGCACGCGCGTGCTGTCCCCGAACACCTTGAACAGCTCCGCCAGTTCGTACAGCGCCTCTTCGCTGGGTGATCTGTGCATCATGGTCACCACCTTTGAACATTTGAACAACTGTTCATATGTAGTATAATTGAAGATGAGCGCATTGTCAAGGGGGAGCGGGCAGTTTACCGGGAATTACCAACCGTCATCCTGAACGCAGTGAAGGACCTTCTTCAAACTCAACCTCGAAAGTTTGATGAAGGTCCGTCGCACAGCGATGGATGACGGTGCGAAGTGGATGACCGGGCGGTCGGTGAGCAGGCAGTGCCGCCCTTACGGATTGAGCGCCAGGTATACCGAAAAGCCGCCGTCGTAGTAGGAGGTGTGCAGCGTGCAGTTTTCGTACTTGGTGAGGATCTTTCTGACCGACGGCAGGCCAAGTCCCATGTGGCCGGGCTTTGATGTGACGCCTGGGCGCTCGATGGCGTTGACATCCACGGCGGCGCCGGTGCTGTTGGTCACGATGATCAGCCGCGCGCCGCCGGACTTGTGCTCGATGGAGAAATTGACGCGGCGCTGGGTAGAGTCCATCGCAGCCTCGATGGCGTTGTCGAACAGGCAGGCCACCACGCGGCATAGGTCCATGCTCTCGATGGGCAGGTCGCTGAGCCCCACCTGGATGTCCATCTGCAGCCGCAGGTCCGCTCGCCTCGCGGCCTCCGCCTTGTTGATCAGCAGCGACACCAGCGCCGGGTTTTCCTCCATGTGGCGGCTCAGTTGCATCTCGCCGTCCGCGCGCACCGTTCGGTCCATCAGCGCGTCATGATAGCGCCTGAGGCCCGCAAGGTCGCCTGTCGCCAGGTGACGCTGGTAGCCCTGCAGGATGGAGTACAGCCCGTTCTTGATGCCGGAAAACTCCTCGATGGTGTTGCGCAGCGCGTTGCCGTGGGCGTTTTTGTTTTCCAGACGCACAGCGATCGCATCTTTCAGGTCGTTTTGGACGCCCAACAGCAGCATCAGCACGCACATGATCAGCAGCAGCGCGCTTACCATGGCCTGGTTTTCGACCAGTAGTGGCACCGCGGTGACCGCCACATACACGAACGTAGCCTTCAGCAGGTACAGCGCCAGCTCCCGTTTCGGCTTGTCAGGCGCCTGGTCGGCCAGGCTGGCGCTGAACCCAATGCGGCGCAGGCTGTGGGCCACGCCAAAGTACAGCAGCACCGTCGCCAAAAGGCAGGCGGTCTGTTGCGCGGCGTCGAGCATGTAGTTGTACGCGCCTGGCTGCTGTTGAAAGCACATCGCGCCGATCAGCCGGTTCATCTCCTTGATAATCACATAGTAGAGGAACGCATGCCCCATCAGCCGCGATGCATGGCGCTCCGGCAGCCGCAGCACCTTGATGCCGATCAGCCGATACAGCAGCGCGAAAACGGGATTGACGAATGTGACCAGCAGATAGATGATCGGCGAAAATGAGGCCATGCCGCCCATGAAGTACAGCCCGTACACCCAGATATCGTTCAGCACAGTGCCGGTCAGCAGCGCAAACAGTGCCTTTTGCCGGACGGAGAATCGCGCGAAATACACGTCCTCGATCAGCTTCGCGATCAGGTACATGGTGACGAATGTCTTGATGAACGCGATTCCGGTCAGGATCATCTGCATCGGGGCGGAGTAGGCAAATGGTGTGTACATGATGGCGTTTTCCTTTGTATCGCTGGATGCTGAAGGCCTTCACATGTGCGGTGTCGCCCTATGACGATCCCGCTGTTGGCGGCCGGAGTGCCAGGTATGCGGAGAATTCCTTGTCATAATACGCGCCGTGGAATGTGTAGTTGGCGTATCGCAGCAGCACCTCTCGCACCTGGGTCAGGCCGGTTTTGGGTACGATGGGCTTCCCGCTGACGCCGGGCCAACGCAACATCGAATAGTCGAACGGCCTGGCGGTGCTGTTCGTGATGGTGATCAGCCGCTCCTCCGGCGCTTTTCGATCCAGGGAAAAGAAAACGTGCTTCGCCTCTGACCTCTGCGCGGCCTGAATCGCGTTGTCCAGCAGGTTGCCGGCCACCGTGCACAGGTCATGGATGTCCATATACAGATCGCCCAGCCCGGACTGAATGTCGATGTACATCTTGACGCCCACCTGTTGGGCTGTGTCCATGCGCGACTGCAGCAGTTGCGCGAGCACGGGCTGTTCATCCATGCGCGCGTTCAGCGACATGCTGTTTCCAGCAGACAGGGTGCTGTCCACGAGCGTCGCGTGATAACGTTTGAGCCGGTCCAGGTCGCCCATGGAGATGTAGCCTTGATAGGTCTGCAGGATGTTGTAAAAATCGTGCTTGACCTGGGAAAATGCCTCCATGGAGCTCTGCAGCGCGTTGACATGGGCCTTTTTGTTTTCCAGACGCGCACGCATGGCCTTGCGCACATCAATCTGGATGTCCAGCGCCAGCAGCAGCGCATAGATCACCGCCAGCAGCACATTGGCCATCACCTGCTCCTTCAGCACCAACAGCACGGTCACCGCCAGCTCGTAGGAAAACGTCACGCGCATCACGTACAGCAGCACATCGCGCCGGATGTTGGGGGAGGCCTTGTCCGATAAGCTGATGTAGAATCCTGTGCGCCGCTGATACAGCAGCACCGCTTCGAACATCAGGATCACGATGCCCAGCGAAACCAGTTCATTCACGATGTCGATCAGGTAGTTGTGCGGCCACGCCGGGTTATGGGCAAAGAACGCGACGGATGCCAACCTGCGGATGGCGGTGTTGAGCATATAATACAGGTTCACATGGCCCATCAGCCGCACCGAGTGGGAGGCAGGCAGCCCCATGGCCTTCACGCCGATGTAGTAATAGAGCAGCGAGAACAGCGGGTTCACCGTGCCCACCGCATGATAGACCGCCGGCGGCATCGAGATCCGACCGCCGATCAGGTAAACGCCGTACGTCCAACCACTCACCAACAGCGCGCCTGTCAGCATGGTAAGCACCGAGCTGCGCTTGACGTCGATGGGTTCGTAGTACACTGCCTTGATCAGCTTTGTGATCAGGTACATGTTGATGAATGTGGTCGCGAAGGTGATCCCCATCAGGAGGCACTGCATCGCGCTCGAATGGGCGAACGCACTGTTCACTTCGTTCCACCTCGACTTTCGCCGCGACATGCAGGATGTGCGCAATCTCCCTGCCGTTTTTGGCGCGATGCTGCCAAGAAAATGCCCAAAACGTTTGAATACCCTTCTATTTATAGGAATTATTTGTGAATCTTGATCATTATAGACCTGCCATATCAGGAAGTCAACCGAATGTGTATAAACATTTGGCAAAACACACGCTTTTATGCCGCAAATGGGCACTACAAAATTCGACAATGTTCGCGATTTGGGTGCAGCTGTAGTGTGTTCTGAGCGATACTGTCCGATATATTGAGATTACTGGATGATAATTTTCAATTTAATCAAAACGCTGTATCAATTCTGTGACGAGTGTGTTATAATCTCCCGCGGATGGGCCAGTACGTGAGGTGCGCCGGGAGGGTTTTGCCGTGGACACAATTAAGCTGCTGATCGCCGACGACAATGAAGGCATCCGAAACAGCATGGAGGATTATTTCCGACGCCAAGAGGGCGTCACGGTCGTGGCCACGGCCTCAAACGGTGCGGACGCATTCGAGGCGACGCTGCTGCACAAACCAGACGTGGTGGTGTTGGACCTGGTCATGCCGATCCACGACGGGTTTGTGTATCTGGATAAACTGGCGGGGTATCAGGGCGCAAAACCCCGCGTGATCGTGCTCAGCGCCATGGGCAAGGACGACACCATCGCCCGCGCCATCGACATGGGCGCCAGCTTTTACATGCTCAAGCCCTTCGATTTCGGCGTGCTGCACCAGCGCGTGAACATGCTACGCGGCCTGAGCACAGCCGAGCGCCCGGCGGGCAACTGGCCACAACCTGCCCCGTCTGCGGTCAAGCGCGACGTGACTGAACGCATCAACGAGCTGTTCCTGGGCATCGGCATCCCGTCCCACGTGAAGGGCTATGACTTCCTCAAGGAGGCCGTCCACCTGGTGGCGGAAAACTGGGAGACGATCCACTACATCACCAAGGAGTTGTACCCCGCCGTGGCGCGGACGTTCGACACTTCGCCGTCGAAGGTCGAAAGATCCATCCGCCACGCCATCTCCATCACCTGGCAGCGCAACAACCTGGAAAACTTCCGCGCCATGTTGGGTATCCCCGCCCACGAGGCGGCCAGAAAGCCCAGCAACGGCGAGTTCATCGCGCTGGTGGCGGACAAGGTCAGGCTGTCGAAGACGGCCTGAGGGACGCCTGGGTTTCAGTCTGTTCCTAATATTATTCGTCGGCATCCTTGCCGACGATTTTCTTTGGCCACGTTTACTGCGCCGGAACAACTCGTGGTTGACGCCCCGTACCATGTTGTGGTAAAATCTGGGCAGGGTTAACGAGAAATTCATTATTGGGGAGGACAACGCAATGAAGCAGAACGGTTTGCGCATCTGGAGCCTGCTCCTGGTCCTGGCCTTGGTGCTGGGCATCGCGCCTGTGGCGGGGGCTCAGACGGTCACTGCTAAGGCTGTGCCGAAGCTCAAGTTCGAGCAGAAAACCTACGAGGTGCTCGACGGATTCACATTGCCATTGGCTTTGAAACTGCCCGTCGGCAGCGACCTGCCGGAGGACATCGAGTACACCATCCCCAAGTCGCAGCGCAAGTACGCCACCATCGACAAGCTGAGCGGCGTCGTGACCGGCATCCTCAAGGGCACCGTCACCGTCACTGCCCACAGCCCGTCGCTGGGCAAGAAGGCCGACGGCAAATGCACAGTGAAGGTCAAGGCCAACTCCAAGTCCTGGAAGATGAAGAAGGTCGGCAACAACATCTATTCCAAGATCTCGCCCAAGCGGATCTATCGCCACAATGGCAAGACCATCGCCGAGTATTACCTCTACAACAATGTGTATTATTACGGCATCAAGCGGTTCTTCGTGCAGAGCGGCACGATGGCCATCGTCCTTTACGATACGAGGGGCGCGGGCGGCGGAACCTTCGTCGCGGCGGGCAACCTGGGCGCGGAGTATGTTTTCAAGAGCAGGATCATGGCGAAAAAGTATGGTGTGATGAAGGTCGAGCTGACGGATGTATCGCCGGACCTGGACTTCACCAGCGGCAATTATGCACTGGGCTTCCTGTCAGGAGAGACCTGGATCGCCGGCAAGGACATCGGCGGGATCGGGATCAAGTCGGGCGAGCGCTGAGAGCGTCATGGATTGATTGCATGAATCGCAAGGACCTTTCTCGATGTATGTTGAGGAAGGTCCTTCGCTTGCGCTCAGGATGACGGGCGCGCCAGACCCATTTCATGCCAACCCCGCCCTCCATCATTCTTGGTGACACATGCTTCCATATATGTTATACTATGCGCATCGCACATCTCCCATCCTGTGCATAAAGGAGATTCTACCCATGAGAAAATGGATTGTTTTGCTGCTGGCGCTGTCGCTGGCGGCGCTGGTGGCTGCGCCCGCTTCGGCGGCGCGCGCGAACCCATACGCGGTGATGGTGCTGGATGCCGGGTTCGAACAGTATTACATCGGCGAGGGCAACGCCATCTACTCCACGGGCAGCGCGTCGCCGCTGCTGGAGGCGGATGCGGCGTCGCTGGTCTATGCGGACGCCGCGAAGCTGCTGTACACCAGCGTCGATGAGGACAATCAGTACGACTTGATGGACCCGAGCCTGCTGTACAGCGTGCCGCTGACCGGCAATGAGCCGGATCCGCATTTCATCGCGGCGGTGGCCACGGATTGCGTGTACATCCCCGCCGACGGCGTGGTGTATTTCGTGGAACAGTCGGACCTACACATGCTGATGGCCTATCGCGTCACCGAGGGCGTGGTTGACCCGCTGCTCGATTGCGGCGGCGAGATCCAGCAGCTGCGCCGGTCCGTCGACGGGCTCGTTGTGGACCGCGACGAGGGCGACCAGCTGTATGTGGCGCGGACAAACCAACTGGAAGTGTTCAACGTGCCGGATGCGGACACGACGGTCGAGGTGGTGGACCATTTTGAGACGCGGTTGTCGGCGGACGGCACGCTGCAGCTGCGCTCGGCGAGCCAGAAAGCGGGCAAGCTCACAAGCGTGGATCAGCACGTGCTCGCGGTCACGGCGCTGCACGGCATGGTTTATTATCTCAAGAGCGCGTCCGGGCAGACCGCGCTGATGGAGTACAACTACGCGGCGAAGCAGAGCGTGTCCCTGGGCAAGTTCAAAGCCCGCATGGCGCCCGATATGGAGTCCATGGGCGATTATGTGTACCTGCAGGCCGCCGATGGCCGCATCTATCAGATGGCCACGGAGAGCCACGCCATCACCCAGTTCGACAGCGTGCCCGCCGGTGTGAACACGCCGGTGCTGTGGGCAACAGACGACAGGCTGCTGGTGTACGACGCCGGGACGATGGACGGCAAGCTGCGGTATGTGACGGAATACATGCTGTCAGGCGATGAAGGCGACTATCTGGACGACGATCAACCCGAGCCCACGCGCAGGCCGGTGAATACGCCCCAGCCCGATCCCGAGCCATTCGTGCTGACCAAGGGCAGCCGCGGCGACGAGGTGCGCGCGCTGCAGGAGATGCTGATCGACCACAATTATCCCATAAAGACCGCGGACGGCATCTACGGCAGCGCCACATTCGACGCGGTGAAATACCTGCAGTACGACATGCACGTCACCGAGACCGGCAGCGTGACGGAGGCGTACTTTGGCAAGCTGAAGCGGAACATGCCCGATTACGAGCGGTTCGTGGAGATGAGCCGGGGCGACAACGGCATCCGCGTCTATGACCTGCAGGTGAAGCTGAAGTCGCTGGGCTGGACCGACGCGTCCGCAAACGGCAACTACGGCCCGAAGACCGAGCAGGCGGTGAAGGATTTCCAGGCGGAGATCGGCCACAAGCAGACGGGCGTAGCGGACGTGAAGACGGAAAAGGCGCTGTGGGCCAAGGACGCGCCCCACAAACAGGACCAGCCTGACCCGACGCCCGTGCCCACCAAGCGCCCACCCGGCCGCGACGCGGAGGTGAAGGAGTCCGATCTGACCTTCCTGCGCGACTGGATGAACGCCCGGTTCCCCGGCAAGGACTACGATAAGCACGGCGCGGTGTACAAGCTGCAGACCAAGCTGTACCAGATTGGCTATCTGAAAAAGAGCCAGCGTAGCAAGGTGTACGACACGAAGACGCTGATCGCGGTGAAATCATACCAGATGGACGGCGACTTCATGGCGCACGCCTCGGGCCTGCCGAACGACAAGACGCTGATGCTGTTGTTCCCGGACGACCTGGAGCAGAACACGATGAACGACTGACGCCACCCTCTCCCATCGCCCTGCAAAACGCACGCGAAGCAACCAGGGGTTCCAAGGGGATTTAATCCCCTTGGCGGGAGTCCAGAGGGCAGCGCCCTTTGGACCTCGGAGGGCGTTCCTCGGTAGCCTCGGCCGCCTCTCGCATCGTGAGATGCATCGGCCCCCAC
>JAVBUD010000179.1:0-7606 GCA_031555755.1 Eubacteriales bacterium
TCCCGTCAGGACCTCCCAAAACCTTTATCTTCCTTTTTTTTGTCGGATGGTCCTGCGGTCCGCTCTGTTTGACGGCGTGGGGGCTGGCGCCCGTGTGTCTGACATTTTAGCCTCCAATCTGCTGTTTTGAACCGCATGCCCTTTACGAGGGCTCCCCCCATCCTGTATAATGGACCCACAGCAAAGGAGCGTGATCCTCCCATGGAGTATATCAATCAGGCGATCATGACTGAGCTGCCGGCGGTGATTCTGTTGGTGGTGGGGTTTGTGCTGGTGGTCATCGAGATGTACATTCCCGGTTTCGGCGCGCCGGGGATCGCCGGCATCTGCTGCCTGGTGGGCGGCGTGGCGCTGTTCGCGGACAATCCGCTGGAGGCGCTGGTGGTGGGGATCGTCGTGGTGGCGCTGCTGTGCATCGCGCTGTCGATCTCCATCCACTCGGTGTCGAAGGGGCGGCTTGCGAAGTCCAAGCTCGTGCTGAGCGACGTGGCGCACCCCAGCGAGCTGGGCGAGATGGACCTGTCCTATTTCGTGGGTCACGAGGGCGTGTCGAAGACCGTGCTGCGCCCGTCGGGGATGGGCGAGTTTGACGGGGTGAAGCTCAACATCGTGTCCGACGGGGAGTTCATCCCCCAGGCCGCGCAGGTGCGGATTGTGCGGGTGGAAGGCAACCGAATCGTGGTTGAACAGGTCAAATAGCGGGTAATGGACAGATTATGGGTGTGTAGGAGGAAGATTCGATGAAACTGACGCGCATGTTGGCCCTGGTGATGGCCCTGGTGATGCTGATCTCAGCGCCCGCGATGGCGGGGGCGAAGACCCATACCGTGACGTTTAAGCACATCTCCATCCAGGAAAACGCCAACGACCCGACAAAGATGGGTCTTGAGGTCTCGTTCACCGGCGGCGGCGACGAGGACCGCGGCTACGGCGCGATGACCGCCAGCGGCGATGGAAAACAGATCGTGGACGCCGCGATCTCCATGGAAAACGAGATGATCACCCTGTCCATGGACGGGCTGACCAGCAACTACACCATCTCCAAGGACGACATCGAAAAGATGATGGAGCAGGGCATGGGCGAGGATCAGAACCCGGATATGCCCTTCGACCCGGAGGATATCCAGGAGCTGATGGAGAAGTACATCGAGGCCATCCAGCAGGCCAAAGAACAGGGCAAGCAGACGTTCACCGACGAGGAGCTTGCCGCGTTCTACACGGACGCGGGCTTCGTGGCCGGCGCGGAGGAGACTGTGACCGTGAACGGCGTGGAGATGACGCTGCCCCGCTACGACCTGGACATGGACGCCCAGGGCCTGGACAAGATGATCAGCGCCTCGTTTGCCCGCGTGCCCGCCATGAAGGAGTTCATGGAGGCGTATGTGGAGTTCTTGGAAAAGGTCAGCGCCGACTCGCTGGAGACGGTCCACTTTGACGACGAGCACCTGTTTTCCAGCCTGTTTGAGCAGACGGGCACCGACATCCGCGTCAAGGCCGCGCTGTGGACCGACGCCAAGGGCGACAACCTGCGCATGGAGATGGAGGAGACCGTCACCGAAAAGCTGCCTGATAGTCCCGCCGCAGAGGCCGAGGCCACAGAGCCCCGCGAGCCCGTCACCGTGGTCGTGCCCATGACCATGCAGGTCAATACCGACGAGCGCGGCATGCACATGACCATGGACATGGACATGGACCAGCAAGGCGTGGCGATGAAGATGCTGTTCAAGCTGAACGACGCCTTGTTGAATGAGGGCGCGAAGGGCAACTTCCTGTTCGACATGACCGTGGAGGACCAGGCGATCAACCTGACCGGCGACTACGGCTATGACGCGGCGGGCAAGGGCGTGCTGAACTGTGAGCTGAACGTGCCCGTGGGCGAGAACGCCACGTCCCGCAACAGCTTCCAGGTCACGTCCACCGGCGGCGACGTGAACACCCACAGCGTGCAGCTGCGCACCATGCAGATGCAGAAGGAAGGCGCGATCACCAAGGAGCTGTCCAGGCTGACAGTGGGCTTTGACATGGTGACCGCTGAGGGCGAGCTGCCTCAGGGCGCGCTGATCGACAATGGCAAGCCCAGCGTCGATATCCTGACCATGACCAAGGAGCAGCAGGACAAGGCGATGGAAGAGCTGATGACCAAGGGCATCATGGCCTACGGCCAGTTGATGGCCACCGAGGGTGTGGCGAAGCTGTTGACCGACATGGTCATGATGGCGCAGCGCGCGTATGAGGCGTACAGCCAATCGCCGGTCGCGGCGGCATAGCACGGGCGAAGGCCCGTGGATCAGAGAATAGAAGGAGGGACTCTCCATGGCCGAAATGAGCGCCATTTTGATGATGGTCCTGATCGCGTTTGCGGTCATCCTGCTGATCGTGTTCTTCACGATTTTCCCGGTGGGGCTGTGGTTTAAGGCGCTGATCAGCGGCGTGCACGTGAACCTGATGTCGCTGGTGGGCATGCGCCTGCGGGGCATCAACCCCAGCCGCGTGGTGCTGCCGCTGATCCAGGCCACAAAGGCCGGGCTGAAGCTGGACGTGAACAAGATGGAGAGCCTGGTGCTCGCCAAGGGCAACCTGGACCGCGTGGTGAACGCGCTGGTGGCGGCCCAGTCGGCCAACATCCCGCTGGAGTTTGACTCCTGCCGCGCCATTGACCTGGCCGGGCGCAACGTGCTGGAGGCCGTACAGATGTCCGTCAACCCGAAGGTCATCGAGACGCCCATCATCGCCGCCATCGCCAAGGACGGCATCGAGCTGCGGGCCAAGGCGCGGGTCACTGTCAGGGCCAACATCAGCCGCCTGGTGGGCGGCGCGGGCGAGGAGACCATCATCGCCCGCGTGGGCGAGGGCATCGTCACCACCGTCGGTTCGGCGGAGACCCACAAAGAGGTGCTGGAAAACCCGGATTCCATCAGCCAGACCGTGCTGAACAAGGGCCTGGACGCGGGCACGGCGTTTGAGATCCTGTCCATCGACATCGCGGACGTGGACGTGGGCCGCAACGTAGGCGCACAGCTGCAGATGGACCAGGCCGAGGCCGACAAGCGCATCGCCCAGGCCCGGGCCGAGGAGCGCCGCGCCATGGCCGTCGCCCACGAGCAGGAGATGAAGGCCGCCGTCCAGGAGCAGCGCGCGAAGGTCGTCGAGGCCGAGGCCGAGGTGCCCCGCGCCATGGCCACGGCGCTGCGGGAAGGCAAGCTGGGCGTGATGGATTATTATCAGATGCAAAATGTGGTGTCGGATACCAGGATGCGCGAGTCCATCGCCCAGGAGGGCATGCCCCAGTCGCAGATGGAGGACGACGGCAGTCGCAGCGGGCGGAAGAAGTAAGCTGAGATAGAACGCGGACTCCTTCCACCCCACACCAAGGAGGTGCTCTAAGCCGTGTCCGACCTCATTTTCTTCATCGTCATCGCCCTCGTCGGCGCGTTAATCAGCGCGGAATCGAAGAAGCGCAAGGCCGTGCGGAAAGGCCAACCGAACGATCCGCCGCGCCAACCGCCCCAGAAAAAGGGCAGTTTCGCCGACCTGGTCCAGCAGTTCGACCAGCAGCGCGTACAGTCCCTGCAGGAGCACACCGAGGGCCTTGCAAAACCCGGCTCCCTGCAATACGAAACCACCGAAGGCTATGAACCCACCGACCACGACCACGGCTTCAACCCCCCAAGCACCATGCCCGTCCCTGGCCTCCCTCGCGAGGGAGGGTATGCGGCTCTGGTAACGGGAGCACCGCGTGAGCGGTGGAAGGAGTCCGCGCCGCAGCGGCCCGTCCCCACCGCCCAGTCCACCCTCCGCCAAGCCATCATTATGGCCGAAGTGCTCGGTCGCCCCGTATCCCAAAGGAGGCGCCCATGACTGACATCCGTACCCTCATCGCCGACGACGATCCCGGCATGCGAAGCATCATCAAAAAGATCGTCCAGCGTACGGAGGGATTTTGCCTGGTCGGTGAGGCCACAAACGGTGATGAGCTGCTGCGTCTGCACGACGAGCACCTGCCGGAGCTGATCATCCTGGACGTGGAGATGCCGGAATACACGGGCATCGAGTGCGCCAAGGTCATCCAGGACAAGAACCCCAAGACCGTGCTGATCTTCGCCACCGCCCACGAACAGTACATGGGCGACGCGTTCGAGGTATACGCGTTCGACTTTCTGCTCAAACCGTTCAAGGTGGACCGCGCCATGAAGACGCTGGGCAAGGTCAAAGAGCGACTGCGCGCGCCGGTGCCGGACGTGGTGCCCACCAAAAAGCGCGAGCCCGCGCCTCAGCGCCTGATGATCAAGGGCAAGGACGGCATGAACTTCGTGGACATGGACAAACTGTTATTGGTCCAGCGCGAGGACCGCCAGACGGTGCTGTACGCCGAGGACGACGAGCGGTTCGTGACGAGCGAGACGCTGTCGGAGCTGGAGGCCCGGTTGCCTGGGGAGACATTCTTCAGAAGCCATAAGTCCTACATCGTCAACATCAACCACATCGAGTCCATCACGCCGTACGGGCGCTGGACGTATGTGGTCAGGCTGAGGGGGACGAAGCGGGACGCGCTGATCACGGGGGAGCGGTTTGAGGCGCTGCAGAAGGTGTTTGGATGATGCCATGATGGGCCCTACGCGTATCCACCACCGCACCGTCATCCTGAGCGCAGCGAAGGATCTTCCTGAAGATGAGAGGAAGGTCCTTCGCTGACGCTCAGGATGACGGCCAGGGGAGGGGCGGAACGGATTGAATACATCATCAGCGAACGGAGGTAACACACATGGTCTCACGCATCGCCCTCGCCCTTGCGCTGGAGCGCGCGCTGTCCACGGGCGGGGATTTCGCGGAAATTTTCATTGAGGACACGGTCTCAAACGCCATTGCGCTGGTCGATGGGTTTATCGACTCGGCCAATACCTCGCGCCGCCACGGCGCGGGGCTTCGCGTTTATCAGGGGACGGGCAGCATCTACGTCCACGCCGCGGACACCTCGCCGGAGGGCCTGATGAAGCTCGCCGTGCAGGCGGCGGGCGCCATCGCCGTGGGCGGGGCGAAGACCCCGGCGGCGTTCCGCGAGGGCCGCGCCCGGAACATCAGCCCGATCCTGTGCCTGCCCCGCAGCGTGCCCGGCGCGCGCCGCGCCCAGCTCGTGCACGAGGCGGAGGCCGCGGCAAAATCTGTCAGCCCCGAGATCAAGCAGGTCCGGGCGTCCATCGCCGACAGCGACACGAATGTGCTCATCTGCAACAGTGACGGGCTGTGCGTCTCGGACAGCCGCACCTACACACGCATGCGCATCGAGGCCATCGCCTCCAGCGGCGTGGAAAACCAGTCCGGCAGCGAGGCGCCCGGCGCGATGATGGGCTATGAGCTGTTTGAGACCCGGGTGGATGTGGCGGAGGCCGCGAAAAAGGCCGCGCGGCAGGCTGTGACCATGCTGCACGCGGGCTTTTGCCCCGCTGGCCAGATGCCGGTGGTGATCGGCGGCGGGTTTGGCGGCGTGATCTTCCACGAGGCCTGCGGCCACTCGCTGGAGGCCACCGCCGTGGCGCTGGGCAACAGCGTCTTCTGCGGCAAGCTGGGCCAGAAAATCGCCGCCGACTGCGTCACCGCCGTGGACGACGGCACCATGCCGAACGAATGGGGCAGCATCAACATTGACGACGAGGGCATGCAGACCACGAACCTGACCTTGATCGAGCGCGGCGTCCTGAAAAACTACATGGTCGACCGGTTGAACGGGCGGCGCATGAACATGGCGCCCACCGGCAGTGCCCGCCGACAGGACTACACCTTCGCGCCCACGTCCCGCATGCGCAACACCTTCATCGCTGCAGGCACGGACGACGAGGAAGAGATGATCCGCACCCTGGGCGATGGCCTTTTCGCCAGGAAGATGGGCGGCGGCAGCGTGAATCCGGTGACGGGGGAGTTCAACTTCGCCGTGGACGAGGGGTATCTGATCCGAAACGGTCAAATCGCAGAGCCCGTGCGCGGCGCGACGTTGATCGGCAAGGGCGCGGAGGTGCTGATGCGGATTGACCGCGTGGGCCGCGAGATGACCATGGGCCAGGGCGTGTGCGGCTCCATCTCCGGCTCCGTGCCCACCAACGTGGGCCAGCCGACGATCCGTGTGTCGAATCTGGTGGTGGGGGGGAGAAAATGATGCAGCTGCAGGCATTTTTGGACGCGCTGTTCGCCAAGGCGAAGCAGGCCGGATTGGCCCAGTGCGAGGCGTACATCTCCTCCGGCGACTCGTTCGAGGCGTCGGTGAACGCGGGCGAGATCATCGATTACAGCAGCTCGTCCAGCTTCGGGCTGTCGTTCCGGGCGCTGGTGAATGGGAAAATGGGCTATGCGTCCACCCAGGCGCTGGACGAGTCGGCGCTGGGCATGCTGATCGACGGCGCGATGTCCAACGCCGCGCTGATCGAGTCGGCGGATGAGCAGTTCATCTATCCCGGCTCACGGGATTATCCGGCGATGAACCGCCACAACGGCGCGCTGGACGCCCTCGCGCCCGACTGGAAGATTGAGCGGGTCAAGGAGTTGGAGCGGCTGACGCTGGGCTATGACCCGCGCATGGCCCAGACGGAGCAGTGCGCCATTGCGTCGGGCAACGCCATGGTGCGCATCGTCAACTCTATGGGCCTGGACGTGTCGCATCGGGACAACCTGCTGATGGCCTTCTCCGTGCCGGTGGCGCGGGACGGGGAGCAGGTCAACACCGGCGTGGGCTTTCAGGTGGTGCGGGATGAGGCCGCGCTGGACCTGCAGGCCATCGCCAAGGAGGCCGCCGAGGACGCGCTTGCGGGGCTTTCTGCCGCGCCAGTGGCGTCCGGCCTGTATCATGTGGCGCTGAAAAACGCGGCCATGACGGACCTGTTGTCCGTCTTTTCGGGCGTATTCAGCGCCGACAACGCCCAAAAAGGGCTGTCGCTGCTCGCGGGCCGAGAGGGCGAGCGCATCGCCAGCGAGGCCGTGACGCTGATGGACGATCCGTTCCACGCCATGGGTTTTTCCGGCGCGCCGTTCGACGCGGAGGGCGTACCTTCACGGGCCAAGGCGGTCATCGAAGAGGGGCAGCTGACCACGCTGCTGCACAACCTAAAGACGGCGAAAAAGCAGGGGCTGACCGAATCCACGGGCAATGCCAGCAAGGCGGGCTATGCCTCGCCCATCGGCGTCGCGCCCAGCAACTTTTATCTCGCGCCGGGCGAGCTGAGTTTTGATGCGCTGCTGGCGCGGCTCGGCGACGGGCTGCTGATCACGGAGCTGCAGGGCCTGCACGCAGGCGCGAACCCCATCAGCGGTGATTTCTCGCTGTCCGCGAAGGGTTTTGTCGTGTCGGGCGGACAAGTGGGCAGCGCCGTGAGCCAGATCACGGTGAGCGGCAACTTCTACCAGCTGCTCAAGGACACGGAGGCGGTGGGCAGCGACCTCCGGTTCGCGTTCCCGGGCGCGGCGCACATCGGCAGCCCGACGGTGCTGGTGAAGGGGCTGGCGGTGGCGGGGGTGTAGGCGCTTTTGGGTGCATCGTCACCCCCGTGCCGTCATCCTGAGCGCAGCGAAGGACCTTCTTCAAACTTTATTGTGATGTAAGGTTGAGGAAGGTCCTTCGCTG
>JAVBUD010000088.1:0-12981 GCA_031555755.1 Eubacteriales bacterium
GGGGGGGGTGGTGGTGGGTGTTTTGTGTCTAAATACTCCCCCCCCTCTTACGTTGTTTTTTCCGGGGGGGGGGGGGGGCTGCCCCCCCCCCCCCCCCACACATTTGCTGGGGGGGGGGGGGGGGGCACCCCCCCCGCCCTACAGGATATTTACCTCGATCCAACTACATCAGGCCCGCGTCCTCCATCAGCTCGACCATCGTCTCGTAGTCGTCCCGCGTGTCATTTTCGATGCGGACCTTCATGTCGGCGATGATCTCGTCGGCGGTTTTGTTCTCGTTCAGGCCGGTGCGGACGGCGGTCTGCATGCTGCCCTCGGCGGTGGTGTCCATCAGCGACGCGAACGTGGGCTTGGTGTTCTTGGCGATCTCAACCCACAGCTGGCGGGTCTTCTGGCCGCCGAAGAACGGGTCTTCCGCGTCGTACATCGGATCGTCCCAGGCGGGGATGTAGCCGGGGAAATAGTCGACAGCAGCGAACATCGCATTCTGAGCGTCCTTGGTGGCCAGGCTGTACTTGATGAACTCCCACGCGAGCTCCTTGTTCTGGCTCTGGCTGGGGATGGCCAGATAGCTGCCACCCCAGTTGGAGGTCGACAGGCCACCGGGCATGTGCGCCACGCCCCACTTGCCCGCCGTGTCGGGGGCGATCCAGCCCTTGAGGAATCCGCCATACCAGCAACCCGCGGCCACGGCCGCGATGGCGCCGGAGCCGAAGGCTGCGTTGGCTTCGTTGGACCACATGTCGTCAATCTGGGCGTCGAGGCCCTTCTGGCGCATGGCGATGGCGGCTTCCAGCGCCTCGCGGGCGCCTTCCTTTTCCACGTTCAGCTCCAGCTTGTCGTTGTAGAAGTCGCGGTTCATCCAGAACCACTCATAGAGATAAGACGCGGACGGCACCAGCCAGCGCTCGCCGGGCTTGTACATCTTTTCTGCGGCCGAAAGGAAGCCGTCCCAGGTGGCGAACAGCGCGTCGACCTCCGCTGGGTCGGACGGAAGGCCCGCCTCTTCGAACAGGTCGCGGCGATAGAACAGCGTGGCGGGGCCGATGTCCCACACCAGGCCGATCATCTGCTTGCCGTCAACGCTGGTGGCGATGTTCCACTTATAATCGGCGAAGTCGGCCTTCATCTCGCCCGCGTTATAGGGCTCAGTCAGCAGGTTTTCAAAGCCCTGGCCGTCCTTGAACCGGCCGGCCCAGGCCTGCTCCAGCATGACCACGTCGGAGGCGCCGCTGCCCGCCGCGATGGCGGTGGCGAGCTGCTGGTGATGGTCGCTGGTGGACATGAACACCAGCTCCACCTTCACGCCGGGGTGGGCGGCTTCGAACTCGGGGATGATCGCCTTGAACGCGTCGTCGCCCGCCGGCCAGCCGCCGACGGTCAAGGTGGTGGTGGCCTCCGCGGACGCCAGCATCGGCATCGCGGTCAGCGCCATCAGCAGCGCCAGGATCAGGGCCAGGGTTTTCTTCATGGGGGATACCTCCTCGTCATGCTTTACCACTTGTCCGTACATGTGTGTTGTAATCCATTTACAACGTTGCCATGAATTTAGCACATTTACTGGTCTTTGTCAACCATTTCGGACGGTTTGCGCCATATATTTTGCACATTTATTCAGTTTGTATGTGTTGACATGCGTCCGAAAACGGTTTACAATACAAGTATACATATATGTTGAGAGGATTTTGAGCCTTGAATCCCAAATACGCCATCATCGAATCCCACCTCCGTGACCGGATCTATCAGGGGCTGTACACGGAGGATCACCCCATTGAGTCCGAGTCCGTGCTGTGCGAACAGTTCGCGGCCTCCCGGGCCACGGTGCGCCAGGCGCTGTCCATGCTGGAAAAGCAGAACCTGATCGAGCGCCGACAGGGCCGCAGAAGTTACGCCGTCCCGCCCGACCAGCCCTATCGCGGCAGGCTGCACAACCGCGTGGCGCTGCTCACGTACGCCCCGGACTACTTCAACATGACGCCGACACGAACCGAAGCGGCCCGGCTGCTGGGCGAAAACGGGTTCACGGTCGACGCTTTCTTCGTCACCGAGGCCCAGACCACCGAGCGCGCGGCGCTGCAGCAGGTGCTGGAGAAGGACTATGACGGGCTGATCATTGAGGGCGTGGGCACGGGCATGCCGTCGTTCAACATGGACCTGTACCGGCGCATCGCCCAGCTGCGCATCCCCATCGTGTTCACCAACGGTTTCCACGAGCGCGTGCGCGCCGCCCATGTGGTCGCGGACGACCGCCGCGTGATGACCGCCATGGTGGACCACCTGGTCTCGCTGGGCCACAGAGACATCGGCGGCATCTTCGCCCACGGCCAACAGCAGGGCTTTATGCGCTACCAGGGCTTTTTGGACGGCCTGCACAAGCACGGACTGGCCTTCGAGGACCAGCGGGTGATGTTCTTGTCGTTCAGCGACAAGCGCTTCATCTTTGACAACCTGTTCAACGCCTACCGAGACAAGCTGCTTGAATGCTCCGCGTTCGTGTGCTACAGCGACTCATTCGCGGATTTTCTGGAGGCGACGCTGCAGCGAAACGGCGTGACGGTGCCGGGCGGCATGTCCATCACCGGCATGGACAACCTGCCCGAGGCCCGCGTGGGCAGGCTGAGCCTCACCACAGCCACGCTGCCCCTGGTCGAGATGGGCCGCTGCGCGGCGACGACGCTGATGAAAATGATCGAGACCCGCAGAGACGCCGAGAGCACGGTGCTCGCCTGCGAGTTCGTCAAGGGCGAGAGCACGGCGAAGGTGAGGCGGGGGTGAGCGGCAGAACGGCATCTCTCAAGTCATCCACCCCCTCGCGCCGTCATCCTGAGCGAAGCGAAGGACCTTCTTCACACTTTAGACCAGTAAAGTATGCGGAAGGTCCTTCGCTTCGCTCCGGATGACGGCGTGAGTGGGCGGATGACGGCGTGGAGGGGCGGATGACAGCGCCGGAAACGGATGACAAAAGCGCGCCATCCATGTTGCAAAAACTGCCAGTTCTCTCATTCATTCAAGCAGATCATGACAAACACATTGATCTTTCCCTTCAAATATGCTATCCTATATGATAACGATCCAATCTCAATCAACCGAGGAGGGACCCCCATGAAACGCAGAATGCTCGCTTTGGTTCTGGCACTTTGTCTGGCGCTGCCGATGTTTGCGGTGGCCGAGGCCGCGCCTGTCAGCTATCGCATGCTGTACGACGCGGAGTTCACCACCATGAACTACCTAACCAACGCCACGGCCATCATGTTCCGCGTGGCGGCGAACACCATCGACACCCTGGTCGAGTATGACAACCTGGGCCAGATTCAGCCCGCGCTGGCCACCGAGTGGTCCTGCACGGACGACGGCCTGACCTGGACGTTCAAGCTGCGCGACAACGCCAAGTGGGTCAACGCCAAGGGCGAGGAAGTGGCGGGCGTCACCGCGAATGACTTCGTGGCCTCCGCCCAGTACATCCTGAACGGCCAGAACGCCAGCGACACCGCGTGGCTGCTGACCGACACCCTCGTGGGCGCCGAAGCCTACTACAACGGCACGTCCACCCCCAAAGAGGGCGCGGAGCCCGCGCCGGTCACCGAGTGGGACACCGTCGGCGTGAAGGCCCTGGACGACTACACGCTACAGTACACGCTCACAAACCCCGCGCCGTACTTCCTCAGCATGCTGGACTATGTGTGCTTCATGCCGGTCTATCAGCCCTTCATCGACGAAAAGGGCGCGGATTTCGGCATGGCGACCTCCAACGAGAACCTGCTGTACTGCGGCGCATACGTGCTGTCGACGTTCATGCCCCAGGAAAAGCACATCTACACCAAGAACCCGGCGTACTGGGACGCGGAGCACGTCTACATCGACCAGATCGAGAAGACCTACAACAAAGAGACGAACACTCTGGCCCCCGAGCTGTTCCTGCGCGGCGAGATCGACGAGGTGGAAGGCATGTCCACCACCGTCGCCCAGCAGTGGCTGTCGAATCCCGACACTGCGAACATGCTGCGCCCGCTGAAGCAGACCGGCCAGTATACCTACTTCTACGATTTCAACTACGATCCCCAGTTCGACGCCGAGTATGAGCCCGCCAACTGGAGGATCGCCGTCAACAACGAAAACTTCCGCAAGTCCTTCTACTATGGCCTGGACCGCGTGAAGGCCATGACCGTGCATGAAGCAGACAACCCCGAGGCGCTGCTGAACGTCACGGTCACACCGCCGAACATCATGGACAACAACGGCGTGGACTACACCAAGACCGGCGATTTGGCAAAGTTCAACGAGGAGCCGCAGTTCGATCCCGAGAAGGCGCTGGCCGCCAAGAATCTTGCGGTTGAGGAGCTGAAGGCCGCGGGCGCGACGCTGCCGGTGAAGGTCCTGATGTGCTACAACCCAACCTCCGTCGGCTGGGCCGAGGAGTGCCAGGTGGTGGAGCAGCAGCTGGAGGCGCTGCTGGGCGCGGACTACATCGACATCATCGTCGAGGCAGGCCCGTCCTCCGGCTTCCTGGGCGAGATCCGCCGCGCGGGCAAGTACGCGTTCATGAAATGCAACTGGGGCCTGGACTTCGCGGACCCGGTGAACACCGCCGAGCCGTTCCGCATGACGGACAACTACTGCTTCCTCCGCAACATCGAGGGCTATCGTGATGAGGCGGGCAACCTGGAGTACTACAACCTGATGGACGCCGCCCGCCCGATCTACAGCGATGTGGGCGCGCGGTACGAGGCATTCGCCAAGGCCGAGGCGTGGCTGATCGAGCACGCCATCACGATCCCGTTCGGCAGCGACGAGGGCGGCTACTGGGCCTCAAGGCTCGATCCGTTCGAGGGCCAGCACAACGCCTGCGGCCTGGCGAGCTACCGGTACAAGGGCCAGCATCTGCTGGAGAAGCCCATGAGCACCGACGATTTCTTCAACGCGTACGACGCGTGGCTGGAAGCCAGGGAATTGCTGGCGGCGAAGTAATGGGTAGATAAACTTGAGGAAGGTCCTTCGCTTCGCTCAGGATGACGGCGGGGTGGCGGATGACGGCGGGGTGGCGGATGACGCGCACAATTGCCGTCATCCTGAGCGTCAGCGAAGGACCTTCCTCAATATTTCCCTTCCCCCACCCCATAAAAAGGAACGTGATCACATTTGCTCAAGTACGCCCTGAAAAGGCTGGCCTTTTCCATCTTTTCCCTCCTCATCATCCTGACACTGGTATTCATCCTGCTGCGCCAGATGCCGGTGGAGGGCTATTTTGACAACTACGACAAGCTGGACCGGGCCACCGTGCAGATGCGGCTGTCGCAGATGGGCCTGCTGGACCCCATGCCCACCCAACTGAAAAACTTCTACATCGGCCTCACCCACGGCGACCTGGGCACCTCCGCCCGGTATCGCGCCGGGGCGTCCGTCACCTCCATCGTCGCGGAAAAAGCGCCGCTGTCGCTGGTGCTGGGCCTCTTTTCCATGGGCCTATCGCTGCTGCTAGGCATCCCGCTGGGGACCGCCATGGCCCGCAGCAAATCCAAATTCTGGGACAAGTTCGGCACGGCGTTCATCGTGCTGATCAACGCCGTCCCGGCGGCGGTGTACTACATCCTGCTGCAGATGTACATGACCGACCTGTTCAAGATCCCGATGCTGTTTGACCGCAACAACCCCATCACCTGGATCTTGCCCGTGTTCTCGATGAGCCTCGGGAACACGGCCTATTTCGCCATGTGGCTCAGGCGCTATATGCTGGACGAGATCAACAAGGACTATGTCCGCCTCGCCCGCGCCAAAGGCGTCTCCACCAAGAAAATCATGAATCGGCACGTGTTCCGCAACGCGTTCGTGCCGATGATTCAATATTTGCCGTCGATGCTGCTGTACACGGTGGCGGGCTCCATCTACATCGAGTCGCTGTACTCCATCCCCGGCATGGGTGGGCTGCTGGTGAACGTCATCGGACGGCAGGACAACCCCATGGTCCAGGCACTGGTGATGATCTACAGCTGCATCGGCATCGTGGGCCTGCTGTTGGGCGACCTGTTGATGGGCCTGATCGACCCGCGCATCAGCTTCTCCAAGAAAGAAGGTGCGCGCTGATGGGCAAAGTATTCAGACATCAAAAGCAGGCGCAGATGCGCGAGCACATGGCGGAGGCGCTTCAGCGGCAGCTCACAGACGATGCGTTCAGCTTTTCCGATGCGCCCGAGGACCTGTCGGAGCGCACGGGCTACTCCAACTATTCCTATTGGCGCAGCACGTTTCAAGTGTTCACCAAGAACAGGACCGCCATGTTTCTGCTCGGGCTGCTGCTGCTGTTGATCGCGTTCACATTCATCCAGCCGTACCTGCCGGGCCAGTACGACCCGGGCAAGATCAACAACCACCCGGAGACGGGGATGCAGCTGTCCAACCGATCGCCCAGCTTTTCCAATGCCGCCAAGCCGCTTCAGCGCGGCGCGTCCATCCACGTGCGCGCGCTGAATGACAACTGGTATGCGGCCTCCAACGTGCTGTTTTCCATCCAAAAGCGGACCAAGTTTACCGTGACGGAGTACAGCGAGCAGTGGGTCAAGATTGAACACGACGGCAAGGAAGGGTTCATGCAGAACCAGAACCTGAAGCTGCCCGCCGACCCCACGGCCGTGCCCTACGAGGCCATGAGCAACTTCAAACAGAGTGTGTACCAGGAGCCGCAGCAGCTGGACACCGGCTCGGGCCAGTCGCTGTACGTGAAAAAGGGCGACGTGGAGCTGCTGGACGCAGCCATCGGCGAGGGCGAGGCGACAGCGAAAGAGGGCGCGATGCTGTACGCGCTGCCCACCGACAGCCCGTTCCTGTTCGGCACCAACAACATCGGTCAGGACCTGTGGGCCCGGGTCTGGAGCGGCACGCGCACATCGCTCTTTATCGGGTTCATCGTGGCGCTGGTGGAGGCGCTGATCGGCATTTTGATGGGTGTGATCTGGGGCTACGTCCGGAAAGTGGACAAACTGATGACCGAGATCTACAACGTCATCGACAACATCCCCACCACCATCGTGCTGATCCTGATCAGCTACGTGATGCGCCCGTCGATCCAGACGCTGATTCTGGCCATGTGCCTGACGGGCTGGCTGAACATGGCGCTGTTCATCCGAAATCAGATCGTGATCATCCGCGACCGGGACTACAACCTGGCGTCCAGGTGCCTTGGGACCAGTACGCGCCACATCATCATGCGCAACCTGCTGCCCTATCTGGTGTCGGTGATCATGCTGCGCATGGCGCTGGCGATTCCGACGGCGATTGGGAACGAGGTGTTTATCACGTACATCGGGCTGGGGCTGCCGGTGTCGATCCCCTCCTTGGGCAACCTGATCAACGAGGGGCGCATGCTGATCACAAGCCCGTCGCTCAGGTACCAGCTGCTGTTCCCGGCGGCGGTGTTGTCTGTGATCACTGTGAGCTTCTACATCATCGGCAACGCGTTCGCGGACGCGGCGGACCCGAAGAATCACGTATAAGCGCGGCCGCCCGCTCCCCCGCCTCAGCGGACATTCCTCAACTGTGAACTGTGAATGAACAAAGGAGTCCTCTCCATGCCAAAAACCCCCTCCCCCATCCTCTCCGTCCACGACTTGAACATCAAGTTCAGTCTGCGTGGCCGCACGCTGCACGCCATTCGCGGAGTCTCCCTCGACCTCTACGAGGGCGAATCCCTGGCCATCGTGGGCGAGTCCGGCTCGGGCAAGTCTGTGTTCACCAAGTCGTTCATGGGCCTGCTGGACCAGAACGGCTGGATTGACAGCGGATCGATCCTGTACGGAGGCCAAGACCTGGCCCAGTTCAAGGACGAGCGCGACTGGCTGAAGATTCGCGGCGGCGAGATCGCCATGGTGCTGCAGGACCCGCTGACCAGCCTGAACCCGCTGAAGACCATCGGCGCGCAGATCAAGGAGGCCATCGAGCTGCACCAGCCAAAGCGCGGCGCGGCGGCCGACGCGGCGGTGATCGAATACCTGACCGACGTGGGCATCACCGAACCGGAGCGCCGCGCCAAGCAGTATCCCCATGAGTTTTCCGGCGGTATGCGCCAGCGGGTGGTCATCGCCATCGCCATGGCCTGCAGGCCCAAGGTGCTGATCTGCGACGAGCCGACCACGGCGCTGGACGTGACGATCCAGGCCCAGATCCTGCAGCTCATCAAGCAGCTGAAAGATAAGCACAACCTGACCTGCGTGTACATTACCCACGACCTGGGCGTGGTCGCCAATGTGGCGGACCGGATCGCGGTCATGTACGCGGGCGACATCATCGAGATCGGCATGGCGGACGAGGTTTTCTATGACCCGCGCCATCCGTACACCTGGGCGCTGCTGTCGAGCCTCCCCCAATTGGGCGTCAAGGGCGAGGACCTGTTCTCCATCAAGGGCACCCCGCCGAACCTGTTCCAAGAGGTGGTGGGCGACGCGTTCGCGCCGCGCAATCCATACGCGCTGAAGGCCGATTTTCAGGCGCGGCCGCCCCTGTTCAAGGTGACGGATACCCATTTCGCGCGGACCTGGCTGCTGGACCCACGCTCGCCGGCGGTTCAGGTGCCCAAGGTCATCGCACAACTACGCAGCGAAGGAGGCGAGCGCGGATGAGCCAGCATCATGATCAAGGCGGCCAGCCGCTGCTGCGCGTGCGCGACCTGCGCGTGCGCTTCGGCCCCGCCCGCAAGGCGTTCGAGGCCGTGCGCGGCGTGAGTTTTGACATCCATGAGGGCGAGACATTCGGGCTGGTGGGCGAGTCGGGCTCCGGCAAGACCACCATCGGCAGGGCGATCATCCGCATCCACCCGATCTCAGGCGGCAGCATCGAATTTGGCGGCGCGCGAATCGACGGCAAGATCACGAAAGAGGCCGACCGAGCCGTCACCCGCCAGATTCAAATGATCTTCCAGGACCCCATGGCGTCGCTAAACGAGCGGGCGAAGGTGGAGTCCATCGTGGCCGAGGGCCTGATGAACCAGGAAAAGCTCACCGTCGAGGCGCGCCAGGCGCGGGTCCATCGGGCGCTGTTGGAGGTGGGCCTGCTGCCCGAGTTCGCCACCCGGTTCCCCCACGAGTTTTCCGGCGGCCAGCGCCAACGCATCGGCATCGCCCGCGCACTGATCATGCAGCCCCGATTCATCATCGCCGACGAGCCGATCTCGGCGCTGGACGTGTCCATCCGCGCCCAGGTGCTGAACCTGCTCAGCCAGCTCCAGCGCGAGCGCAACCTGACGTACTTATTTATCTCCCACGATTTATCCGTGATGCGGTTCATCTGTGACCGCATCGCGGTGATCCACAAGGGCCTGCTGGTGGAGCAGGCCGAGACCGAGGCGCTGTTTCGTCACCCGCTGCACCCCTACACCCGCTCGCTGCTTTCCGCCATTCCGCTGCCGGACCCGGTGCGGGAGCGGGAAAAGGTGCTGGTGACATACGACCCGGACAGCGTGGAGCAGGACGGAGCAAAGACGCGGTGGGTCGAGGTAGAGCCGGGCCATTTTGTGCGGGGAAATGAGCGGGAGATCGAGGGGTACAGGAGGGCGCTGGCGGAATGATCGACGCGGAGCTTAATTTGAAGAAGGTCCTTCGGCAGACGCCTCAGGATGACCGCGAGGCGTGTCGTCATCCTTTTTCCCCCGATCATCCTGAGGCCGCAGCCGAAGGACCTTCCCCTGCCTTAACCGCCCGGGCTTGGCTCGAAATCTCCCTCCCCGCCATCCTTCGCAACGCCGCCTCCGCTGCCGCGCTGTCCGCGCCCGCTCGGATCATACCCGTGCTCAAGGGCGACGCCTACGGCACCGGCGCGGTGGCCGTCGCCAGCGCCCTATATGGTGCCGGACACCAGCTTTTCGGCGTCGCCACCGTCCCGGAGGCCCTGGAGATCAAGCGCGCTCTGCCCGACTGCGAAGTGCTGGTCATGGGCCCAACCCTCGGCGCGCATATCGGCGAGGCCATCGCCTCCGGTATCCAGTTCGCGCTGTATGCCGTCGCCCAAGCCCGCGCTGCCAGCGCGTCCGCCCTCGCGCAGGGCCTCCCCGCCCGCGTCCACGTCAAACTGAACACCGGCCTAAACCGCATCGGCTTCGACGACATCCGGGCCGCCATGGCCTCCGCAACGCTGCCGGGCATCCGGGTCGAGGGCCTGTTCACCCACCTGGCACTGCGGGACGGACCGTCGGACCGGGCGCAACTGAACAAGCTCAGGGCAGGGCAGGCCGCGTTTTCCGAAGCGGGCATTGCCGTGCCCATGGTGCACGCGCTGGACAGCATCGGCATGGTGCGCTATCCGGGCGACCGGATGGACGCCGTGCGCCCCGGCGCGTGGCTATACGGCACCAAACCGAAGGGCTATGCCGGACCGGCCATTTGCGAGCCGGTGGCGACATTCAAAGCCCGCATTGCCCAGATTCGCGAGCTGCCGCCTGGTGCGCTGATCGGCTACGATGAGGACCACCCGTTGGCCCACCGCGCACGCATCGCGACGGTGACGGCGGGCTATGCAGACGGCTATCCGCGCCTGTGCGGCAAGGGGTTCGTAGAGGTCTGCGGCAGCCGCGCACCGCTGGCGGGACTGGTCAGCATGGACCAAATGACCTGCGACGTGACCCTCATCCCAGAGGCCCGCGAGGGCGATGAGGTGACCCTGCTCGGCGGCGGGATCAGCATCGACGAGTATGCGGGCTGGCTGGACCTGAACCGAAACGACGCCCTATCCCGCGTGTCAAACCGGGTGCCGAGGGTGTATTTTTGATCGAGAGGTGACACCGAAATGACCGACGCCGAACTGAAAAACAACATCGCCGCCATCGCGCCCTGGGTGATCGACCTGCGCCGCGCCCTTCACCGCATTCCCGAGCGCGGCTTTGCCGAGCATAAGACCCAGGCGCTGATCCAGCACATGCTACGCGGGCTGAACATCCCCTTTGAAAGCGAGCGCACCTGGACCATCGCCCTCATCGAAGGCGCGCATCCCGGCCCCACCGTCGCCCTGCGCGCGGACATCGATGCGCTGCCGGTGACGGAGCCGGTGGGCGCGTTCAGCTCCGAGCACCCGGGGATGATGCACGCCTGCGGCCACGACGCGCACACCGCGATCCTGCTGGGCGCCGCGCGGGTGCTGAGCGAGCACCGGTCGGCGCTCCACGGCAATGTCAAGCTGCTGTTCCAGCCCGCCGAGGAGACCGAGGGCGGCGCACAGCCCATGGTGGCGGCGGGCGCCCTGCAAAATCCCCAGGTGGACCTGGTGTATGGCCTGCACGTTCAACCCTACCTGCCCGCCGGGACCGTGGAGACCCGGTCCGGCGCGCTCAACGCGTCCACGGACGAGCTGCTGATCACCGTGCGCGGGCGGTCGGGCCATGCCGCCTATCCGGACCACGGCGCGGACGCGATCCTGGCCGCCGCGCAGGTGGTGACGGCGCTGCACACCATCACAGGCCGCAATGTGTCTCCGCTGCAGTCGGCGGTGATCACCATCGGCGAGATGCACGGCGGCACCGCTTCCAACGTACTCTGTGGCGAGGTGGTGCTGCACGGCACGATCCGCGCCGCGACCAACGAGGTGCGCGCACTGCTGCACAGACGCGCCCGGGAGGCCGCCGAGTGCGCCGCGCGGGCGATGGGTTGCGAGGCGGACGTGCGGATCATCGAAGGATACTGTGCCCTGGTGAACCACGATGCACCCGCCAAGCGCGTGCTGACGGTGGCGGAGCGGCTGCTCGGCAAGGAACACGCCCTCGTCAAGCCGGAACCCAGCATGGGTGGCGAGGATTTCGGCTACTTCATCCAGGACGTCCCCGGCGCGTTCTATCACATCGGCAGCAGGGAACCGGACGCGGAAGCCTTCACGTCCCTGCACACGACCGGGTTCAAGATCGACGAGCGATGCCTGGAGGTCGGCGTGCTGATGCAGACCGCGCTCGCCATGGACGCCCTAAGCTCGAACTTCTAGGAGGCCATCCTTGATGCACATTCGCTTCCCCGCCCCCATCTCCCGCTCCGCACGCGTCGCTCTGGTCGCGCCGTCGGGGCCCTGCCGCACGCCCGGCGCGATTGAGTCCGCCGTCCAAAAAGTCGCCGCGCTGGGCTTCACCCCCGTGCTCGGCGACTCGCTCGGCCAGGTTTATGGCCACCTCTCCGGCCCCGACATGCTCCGCGCCAGCGACATCAACCGCATGTTCGCCGACCCTGCCATCGACGCCATTTTCTGCGTGCGCGGCGGCTACGGAGCGCCCCGAATCCTCCACCTGCTCGACTACCCCATGATCGCCTGTAACCCAAAACCCTTCCTCGGCTACAGCGACATCACCGCCATCCATTCCGCCCTCTTCCGCTTGAGCGGCCTTCAAACCTTCCACGGCCCCATGCCCGTCTCCGACTGGGTCCAGCCGTCGTTCGATCCCCGCTCCATGGCGCATCTGCTGGCCATGCTGACCGGCTCCGGCTTTGGTCCGCTGCGCAATCCCGCCGGATACCCGCTGCACACCGTCAACAAAGGCCGCGCAAAAGGCCCGCTGCTTGGCGGCAACCTGTCGCTGGTCTCCGGCCTGTGCGGCACCCCCTGGACGTTCGATCCCACAGGCGCGATCCTGTTCCTGGAGGACATCGGCGAAAAGACCTACAAGCTCGACCACATGCTGACCCAACTGCGCAATGCGGGCTATTTCGATGCCTGCGCGGGCGTCGTGTTTGGGGAATTTACCGACTGCGAGATCGAGTATCCCGGCTTCGGCCTCACGCTGGAGGAGATCGTGCGCGATATCGTCGCCCCCTGCGGCAAGCCGATCCTAATGGGCCTCAGGGCGGGCCACTGCCAGCCCACGCTCACGCTGCCGCTGGGCGCGGTGTGCGAACTGGACGCCGGGGCCGGGACGATTGTGGTGAAAACCCGCTGACGATTCATCCCCCACCGCGCCGTCATCCTGAGCGCAGCGAAGGACCTTCCTCAAACTTTTGTCCAGTTTCGTTTGAGGAAGGTCCTTCGCTG
>JAVBUD010000103.1:0-3814 GCA_031555755.1 Eubacteriales bacterium
TCTTTCGCCGTCTGCCTGAGGCCGCCGCCGATGGTTCTTCCGTTAATTATGCAGAAGATCCGGCGGCGGCGGCCTCAGGATGACGGCGTGGGAGGGACAATTTCGCACTGAATTGATCGCTTAACAAAAGGAGGTCCTCCACCATGCCAAGCCAATACCTCATCGGCCTCGACATCGGCACGTCCGGTGCGAAATGCATCATCGTGGACCAGTCCGGCGCGGTCGTCGCCTCGTCCACCCAGGAATACCCGCTGTCAACGCCCAGGCCGGGCTGGGCGGAGCAGCAACCCGCCGACTGGTGGGACGGCATCGTGCGCGGCTGCAACGCCATCATGAAAAAGGCGCAGCTCGACCCGGCGGACATCAAGGGCGTCAGCTTGTCCGGCCAGATGCACGGCTTGGTGGCGCTGGACAAGGACCTGAGTGTGATCCGCCCGTCCATCCTATGGTGCGACGGCCGGACCCAGGACCAGTGCGACTGGATCACGGAAAAGGCGGGCGGCCCAGAGGGCCTGCTGTCCTACACCAACAACGCCATGTTGCCCGGTTACACCGGCGGCAAGCTGATCTGGCTTCGCGACGTGGAGCCCGAAAACTTCGCCAAGATGCATGTTTTCATGTGCCCCAAGGACTACATCCGACTGAACCTCACCGGCGAAATCGCCACTGACGTCAGCGACGCGTCGGGCACGGGCTTCTTCAACACCAGGGACCGCATGTGGGCCGACGCGCTGATCGCGAAGGTGGGCCTGCCGAAGTCGATTTTCCCGGCGGCACTGGAGTCCACAGCCCTGGCGGGGCGCGTCACAAAGCAGGCGGCGGCCATCACCGGCCTGCCTGAAGGCCTGCCGGTCTACGCGGGCGGCGGTGACGCGGTCATCCAGACTACGGGCGCGGGGTTGGTCCGACCGGGCATCCTGGGCGTCGTGATCGGCACGGCGGGCAATGTGGCCATGGGCCTGCGCGGATACACGGAAAACCCCAAGGGCAGCCTGCAGATGTTCTGCAACAACGGTCCTGAGCTGTGGCACGCCCTGGGCTGCACCAACAGCGCGGGCGGCGCGTACCGCTGGTATCGCGACACGCTGTGCGAGCACAGCGTCGCGGCGGCCAAGGCGGGCGCGGGCAATGTGTACGACCTGATGGGCCGCGAGGCGGAGCAGTCCGTCCCAGGCGCCCATGGCACGATTTTCCTGCCCTACCTGAGCGGCGAGCGCTGCCCCTACAGCGACCCCAACGCGCGGGGCGCCTTCTACGGCCTGTCCCTCAGCAGCACCCGCGCCGACATGACCCGCGCTGTGATGGAGGGCGTGACCTACTCGCTGCGCCAGGTGATCGACCTGATCGCGGCGGTACAGAAACCGGAAAAGGTCTACGCCTCCGGTGGCGGCAGCGCGTCGGCGCTGTGGCGGCAGATGCAGGCCGACATCTTCGATCTGCCGGTGTACACCATGTCGGCCGCCAGCGAGGGTGGCGCGTACGGCGCGGTGCTGGTGGCGGGCGTAGGCGCGGGCGTCTTGAAGGACCTGGACGAGGCGGCGAGCATTTTAAAGGTGGAGACCGAGACGCTGCCCATCAAGGAGAATCAGAAGGCATATATGGACGCGTACCAGGTGTACGGCGCGCTGTACGGACAGCTCAAGCCGGTGTATGATTTGGGCGCGGGGTTGGGATATTAAGCATATCGAACCGCCATCCCCGCCACCCCGTCATCCTGAGCACAGCGAAGGACCTTCCTCAAGCTTTCGCAACATCATCTTGAGGAAGGTCCTTCGCTTAGCACAGGATGACGGCGGGGGAGGGGTGACGCCGAGTAAAAACTGGAGGTGCCCCATGAAAATCGTCGTCCTCGACGGCTACACCGAAAATCCCGGCGACCTCAGCTGGGACGCCCTCGCCGCGCTGGGCGAGCTGACCGTCCATGAGCGCACGGCCCCTGAGGACATTCTGCCCCGCATCCTCGGCGCGGAGGCCGTGTACACCAACAAAACCCCACTCACCCGCGACACCCTCGCCAAGGCGCACGACGCAGGCCTGCGCTTTGTGGGCGTGCTGGCCACCGGCTACAACGTCGTGGACGTCGAGGCCACACGCGAGCTGGGCATCGCGCTGACGAACATCCCCAGCTACGGCACTGCTGCCGTGGCGCAGTTCACGTTTGCGCTGCTGCTGGAGTTGTGCCACCATGTGGGCCTGCACGCCGAGGCCGTCCGCGGGGGCGAGTGGAGCGCACAGCGTGACTTTTGTTTTTGGAAAACGCCGCTGGTGGAGCTGTCCGGAAAGACCATGGGCCTGATCGGGTACGGTAGGATCGGTCAGGCGGTGGCGCGGATCGCGGTGGCGCTGGGCATGAAGGTGCTGGCCTATGACGCCCATGCCGACGCCGCGCTGCAGGCGGAGTGCGAAGTGCGGCTGGCTGATCTTTCCGAAGTGCTAGAAAACGCGGACGTGGTCAGCCTGCACTGCCCGCTGACGGCGGACAACCAGGGCATGATGAACGCGGCGGCGTTCGCGAAAATGAAGCGCGGCGCGTTGCTGATCAACACCGCGCGCGGTCCGCTGGTCTGCGAGGCAAACTTGGCCGAGGCGCTCTCATCCGGCCAGCTCGGCGGCGCGGCGGTGGACGTGGTGTCCAAGGAGCCCATCGAAGCGGGCAACCCGCTGCTGTCCGCGCCCAACTGCCTCATCACGCCCCACATCGCCTGGGCCGCCGTGGAGTCGCGGCAGCGGTTGATGGACGTTGCGGTGGAAAACCTGCGGGCGTTTTTGCAGGGGAAGCCGCAGAATTTGGTGTGAGCGGCGTTCGAATGAGCGGAACGCGAAGGACCTTCCTCGAGCAAGTTTGAGGAAGGTCCTTCGCTTCCGCTCAGGATGACGAAGGGGGGCGTGCGGTTACTTCACTTGTTGCTGTGCTTGATCGGCCCTCCCGTGCCGCCGTAGCGCACCATCTGCATCTCGGCCAGGATTGACAGCGCGATCTCCGGGGGCGTCTCGCCGCCGATGTCCAGTCCAATGGGGGTGTGGACCTGGTCAAGCAGCACGTCCGCATACCCGCGCTCGCGCAGTTTTCCGAACAGGGTCTTGATCTTGATGGCGCTGCCCAGCATGCCGACATAGGCCGCATCCTTTTCCAGCGTGGCGGCCAGCGCCTCCAGGTCTGACTGGTGGCTGTATGTGGACACCAAAAAGAACGCCTGTGGCGGGATATCCAGCGCCTTGATGCCGCCATAGAACTCGTCGACGAGCACGAATCGGTCGGCCAGCTTCGCGTTTTCGGTCGTCAGTTCGGTGTCGCGCGTGTCGACGGCGGTGATGCGGTAGCCCAGTGCGGACGCGAGTTGGATGACGCTCTTGCCCACATGGCCTACGCCGCACACCACCAGCTCCAGCGCGCCCTTTTCCGGCTCGATGAACACCGTGATGAGCCCGCCGCAGGGCGAATCGTCGGCAGAGGCGCGGTTTTCGTACTCGTGCAGCGCCTTGGTCTGGGTCCGCACGCACTCGGCGGCGTCGGCCGCCACATGCTTTTCCAGCACGCCGCCGCCGATGGAGCCCTCTATGGAGCCGTCGGCGAACACCAGCATCTTGCTGCCCACGCCGCGCGGCGTCGCGCCTTCGGTCTTCACGATGGTGACCAGGGCGTAGGCCCGGTTTTGCTGCTGAGCTTTGAGTTGGGATTCGAGGATGTTCATGGGGGTGCTCCTTTTCGGTGAAATATGCTGGGGACGTGGGGGGCCACCGCGCGGGGGGGGGGCGGCGCCCCCCCCCCCGGAAAACGCCCACCCGGGGACAACCCCCCCCCCCCCGCGCGCGC
>JAVBUD010000180.1:0-38692 GCA_031555755.1 Eubacteriales bacterium
AAGCCTCGCCCTACGGGAGGACGCAAACACATGTGCTTGTAGGGCGGGGGCTTGCCCCCGCCGCCGCGTGAGCGACGTGTCCTACCACGGCAGCACCATCACCACGACGCCCAGCGCGACGACGCACAGCGTGGCGATGGCGTCCAGGCGGTGGAATTTTAGGACCTTCAATCTCGAGCGGTTGGCGCCGCCGCGATAGCAGCGGGCCTCCATGGCTAAGGCCAGCTCGTCGGCTCTGCGGAAGGCGCTGACGAAAAGCGGCACCAACAGCGGGATCATGGCCTTTGCCCTTGCCATCAGATTCCCGGATTCAAAGTCCGCGCCTCGAGCCATCTGGGCCTTCATGATCTTGTCGGCCTCCTCCAGCAGGGTCGGGATGAACCGGAGCGCGATCGACATCATCATCGCCAACTCATGGGCGGGAAAACCGATCTTCGACAGCGGCTTCATCAGCGACTCGAGGCCGTCCGTCAGCTCGATGGGCGACGTCGTGAGCGTCAGCAGCTGCGTGGTCAGCACCAGCAGCACCAGCCGGATGGCGAGGTAGGTCGCAGTCACAAGCCCGTCGTCGGTGATCTGCATGAAGCCCAGCTTGAAGACCACGCGGCCCGTGGGCACGAAGAAAATGTTCAGCACGAAGGTGAACGCCACGATGAACAAGATTGGCTTAACGGCCTTCATCAGCAGCTTCGGACTGATCTTTGACGACAGCGCCAGTCCGACCACCGCCGCGAACAAAATCGCGTACGACACGAACCCGTGCGCGATGAACACCAGCACCACCAGCAGCACCGTCAGCGCGATTTTCGCGCGGGGGTCCAGCCGGTGCAGCACGCTGTCGCCGGGGAAATATTGGCCCAGTGTGATGCCGTCAAGCATGGCGCTCGCCCCCCTTGCCGAGGATTTTGATCAGCGCTTCCGCCAGGTCGCCGCTGCGCCAGATGAAGCCGGGCAGCTCGAATCCCTGCGCCCGGAGCGCGTCGGCCAGCTGCGCGCCGTCCGGGAGGCCCAGGCCCATGGCGGTCAGCTCCTCGCCGCGCCGGAACACCTCGTCCGGTGTGCCGTCCATGGCGAGCTGCCCGTGATTCATAACCAAAATGCGGCTGCACAGCCGCGCCACATCGGTCATGGAGTGGGACACCATGATCATGGTGTTGCCCTTTTCCTGGTGCAGCGCGGTCAAAAGGTTCAGCATCTCGTCTCGCCCGTGAGGGTCCAGGCCCGCCGTGGGCTCGTCCAGGATCAGCACTTCGGGCTGCATCGCGATGACGCCCGCGATGGCGCAGCGCCGCTTCTGCCCGCCGGAAAGCTCGAAGGGCGATTTTTGCAACATCTCGTCGGTGAGCCCGGTGTGCCGCGCCGCCTCCTTAACCCGCGAGGCGATCTCTTCTTCGCTCAGCCCCAGGTTGCGCGGGCCGAACGCGATGTCCTTTTCCACCGTCTCCTCGAACAGCTGATATTCCGGATACTGGAACACCAACCCCACGCGTTTTCGCACCTCGCGCAGCTTGGTGTCCTTGTGCGTCAGGTCCAGTCCGTCCACGATCACCGTGCCGCCGGTGGGCTTCAGCAGGCCGTTCAGGTGCTGGATCAGCGTGGATTTGCCGCTGCCCGTGTGGCCGATGAGGCCGATGAGCTCGCCCTCCCCCGCCGTGAACGACACGTCCTTGATGGCGATGGACTGCAGCGGGCTGCCCTCCATGTAGATGTGGCTCAGGTTCTTCACTTCAATCGGCATAGCGCACCCACCATCTCTTCCACCGTCAGAATGCAGCCGTCAAGGTCGATGCCGCCCGCGCGGAGCTTCGCGCCGAGGTCCGCCATCGGCGGCACATCCAGGCCCAGTGCCTTGATCTCCGCCACCTGGCCGAACACATGCTGCGGCGTGCCCTCCATGCGGGCCTGACCGTCCGCCATGACCACGATGCGGTCCGCCGTGGCGGCCTCCTCCATGAAGTGGGTGATCCAGATCACGGTGACGCCCTCCTCGCGGTTGAGGCGATGCACCACCGACAGCACGTCCTTGCGCCCCGCCGGGTCCAGCATGGCCGTGGCCTCGTCGAATACGATCACGTCCGGGCGCATGGCCAGCACGCCCGCGATGGCGATGCGCTGTTTTTGACCGCCACTGAGCATGTGCGGCGCGCGGGCCTGAAAGCCGTCCATGCCCACCATTATTAACGCCTCGTCCACCCGCGCCCTGATTTCCCGCGTGGGCACGCCCAGGTTTTCCAGGCCGAACGCCACGTCCTCCTCGACGACGGTGGCGACCAGCTGGTTGTCGGGATTTTGGAAAACCATGCCGCAGCGCTCGCGCACGGTCCACTCGTTGCCGGGTATGGCGGTGTCCGCGCCCGCCACCAGCACATGGCCGGAGGTGGGGATCAGCAGCGCATTGAGCATCTTCGCCATGGTGGATTTGCCGGAGCCGTTGTGGCCCAGCACGGCGAGAAACTCGCCCGCGGAGACAGACATGCTGAAGTCCCGCACCGCCTCAGAGGAGGCGTCGGGATAGCGGAAGGAAGCGTTTTTGACGGTGATGATGTCTGGCATATGTTGGCCTTTCGGAATTCACAATGATCAATTGACAATTAACAATTCGGAGGGCGATCGGACAATCAATTGATCCTCGATCTTTGCTCATTGTTCATTCCCAATCATACCATCCCCAGGTTAAAATCCAAACAAACCGGGCAAGTTATTTTGCAAAGACTGGACAGCTTAACACAAATTGGTGTATCATACAGAGGTTGACAAATGTTTATCAGATAAGGAGTGTGCCTGTCATGAACAAGAAGACCATCAAGGACATCGACGTCAAAGGTAAGAAGGTATTGGTGCGCTGCGATTTCAACGTGCCGCTGGACGCTGACATGAACATCACCGACGAGACGCGCATCAACGCCGCGCTGCCGACCATCAAATACCTGCTGGACCAGGGCGCGGCCCTGATCCTGTGCAGCCACCTGGGCCGCCCCAAGGGCACGTTCAACATGAAGTATTCGCTATCCCCCGTCGCGAAGTCTCTGTCGGAAAAGCTGGGCTTTGAAGTCAAGCTTGCCAAGGACGTCATTGGCGAGGACGCCCAGAAGCTGGCCAAAGAAGTGCAGCCCGGCTCCGCCATCCTGCTTGAGAACGTGCGCTTCCACGCAGAAGAAGAAAAGAACGATCCCGCGTTCGCCAAGGCGCTTTCAGACCTGTGCGACATCTATGTGTCCGACGCGTTCGGCACCGTGCACCGCGCCCACGCGTCCACCGCGGGCGTCGCCGCGTACAAGCCCGCTGTGGCCGGCTTTTTGATCGGCAAGGAGCTGGACTTCCTGGGCGGCGCGATCTCCGACCCCAAGCGCCCGTTTGTGGCGATCCTGGGCGGCGCGAAGGTCAAGGACAAGATCGGTGTCATCACCAACCTGCTGGAAAAGGTGGACACGCTGCTGATCGGCGGCGGCATGGCCTACACGTTCATCAAGGCCATGGGCGGCAGCATCGGCACGTCCCTGCTGGATGAGGAGAACCTGGACAAGGCCAAGGAAATGATGGCCGCCGCCAAGGAAAAGGGCGTCAAGTTCCTGCTGCCCATCGACCACATCTGCGCCGACGCATTCTCCAACGACGCCAACATCCAGGTCGTAGACGGCAACGACATCCCCGACGGCTACATGGCGCTGGACATCGGCCCGAAGTCTGCCGAGCTGTTCGCTGCGGAAGTCAAGGCCGCCAAGACCGTCGTCTGGAACGGCCCCATGGGCTGCTTTGAGATGCCCAACTTCGCCAAGGGCACCCTCGCCATCGCCCAGGCCATGGCGGACAGTGCTGCCATCACCATCATCGGCGGCGGCGACAGCGCGGCAGCCGTGACCCAGATGGGCCTGGCCGACAAGATGAGCCACATCTCCACCGGCGGCGGCGCCAGCCTGGAGTTCCTGGAAGGCAAAGAGCTGCCCGGCGTGGCGGCGCTGAACGATAAATAAGCGGAGGCACGTCCGCTCATGCGGGGACGGGCTGGCTTCCACGCCAGCCCGCCCTCGCCACAGTGGCCGTCCCCCAAATGTGAATTGTGAACTGTGAATTGTTAATTCTCAAAGGAGGTACACCCCCCATGCGCAAGCCCATCATCGCAGGCAACTGGAAAATGAACAAGACCCCCGCCGAGGCGGCCGCCCTCGTGACCGAACTGATCCCCCTCGTGAAGGACGCCGCGTGCACCGTCGTGGTCTGCCCGCCCGCCATCGACCTCCCCGCCGTGGGCGCAGTCGTGCAGGGCACCAACGTCCATCTCGGCGCGCAGAACGTCCATTTTGAGGCGTCCGGCGCCTACACCGGCGAGATCTCCGCCGACATGCTGAAGGCCCTGGGCGTGGAATACGTCATCATCGGCCACAGCGAGCGCCGCCAGTATTTCGGCGAGACCGACAAGACCGTCAACAAGCGCACCTTGGCGGCGGTCGCCGCGGGCCTCACCCCCATCGTGTGCGTGGGTGAGATGAAGGACGAGCGCGAGACGGGCTACACCAACGCGCTGGTGACCTGCCAGACCCAGATGGCGCTGCAGGGCCTCACCGCGTGCCAGGTGGCCGACGTCGTGGTCGCCTATGAGCCGGTCTGGGCCATCGGCACCGGCCTCACGGCCACCGACGAGCAGGCCAACGAGACCATCGGCGTCATCCGCCAGGCCATCGCGGCCGTGTACGGCGACGAGACCGCCCAGAAGGTGCGCATCCAGTACGGCGGCAGCATGAAGGGCAGCAACGTCAAGGGCCTCATGGCGCAGCCGGAGATCGACGGCGGCCTGATCGGCGGCGCGGCGCTGAAGGCCGCGGACTTCGCCCAGGTGGTGAACTTCTGATGAGCATCACCGCCCTGATCATCATGGACGGGTTCGGCATCAACCCCGCTCATGACGGCAACGCCATTTTTCAGGAGGGCACGCCAAACCTGAAGGCCCTCGAAGAAAAATACAGCTGGACCACCATCGGCGCGTCGGGCATGGACGTCGGGCTTCCGACCGGCCAGATGGGCAACAGCGAGGTGGGCCACCTGAACATCGGCGCGGGCCGCATCGTGTACCAGGAGTTCACCCGCATCTCCAAGTCGATCACCGACGGAGATTTCTTCGAAAACCCGGCCATCCTGAGCGCCATCGGCGCGGCCAACTCGAACGGCGGCAAGCTGCACCTGATGGGCCTGTGCTCCGACGGCGGCGTGCACAGCCACCTGGAGCATGTGTACGCGCTGCTGGAGCTGGCCAAGCGCAACGGCCTCGCGGACCGCACGTTCGTGCACTGCTTCATGGACGGCCGCGACGTGCCGCCCTCCTCCGGCAAGGACTACATCATCCAGCTGGAAAATGAAATGAAGCGGCTCGGCAGCGGCGCGATTGCGTCCGTGGCAGGCCGCTACTGGTCCATGGACCGCGACAAGCGCTGGGACCGCGTCCAAAAGGGCTATGAAGCGCTGATGGGCATCGGCGTCACGGCGGACAGCGCCGAGGCGGCCATGCAGCAGTCCTACGACAAGGGCGAGACGGACGAGTTCGTGAAGCCCACCGTTGTGCTTCGGGATGGCAAACCCACCGCCACCATCGATCAGGGCGACAGCGTGATCTTCTTCAACTTCCGCCCCGACCGCACCCGCGAGCTGACAAGAGCGCTGATCGAGCCGGACTTTTCTGAGTTCGAGCGCATGGGCGGCTACAAAAAGGTCCAGTTCGTGTCCATGACCCAGTACGACGCCACATTCACCAACCTCACCGTCGCATTCCACCCGCAGTCGCTGGCGGGCACGCTGGGCGAATACATCGGCTCAAAAGGCATCAAGCAGCTGCGCATCGCCGAGACAGAAAAGTACGCCCACGTGACGTTCGTCTTCAACGGCGGCGTGGAAGCGCCCAACCCCGGCGAGGACCGCGCCCTGATCCCGTCCCCGAAGGTCGCGACCTACGACCTGCAGCCGGAGATGAGCGCCTACCTCGTGACCGACGAGGCCGTCAAGCGCGTGCAGTCAGGCGAGTACGGGCTGATGATCCTGAACTTCGCCAACTGCGACATGGTGGGCCACACCGGCGTCATGGAGGCGGCGGTCCAGGCCGTGAAGACGGTGGACGAGTGCGTGAGCAAGGTCGTCGACGCCGTGCTCGGCATGGGCGGCAACTGCATCGTGACGGCGGACCACGGCAACGCCGACCAGATGGTCGATCCCGAGACCGGCGAGCCCTTCACTGCCCACACCACCAACCCGGTGCCGATGATCCTCATCGACCCGAAGCAGCCGAAGCACACCCTCAGGCAGGGCGGCAAGCTCTGTGACCTCGCTCCGACCCTGCTCAGGATGATGAACCTGGAAAAACCGGCCGAGATGACCGGCGAGAGCCTGATCGTGAGCTAACCGCCCTGTCATCCTGAGCGCAAGCGAAGGACCTTCCTCAAGACAATCTCACTGCGGTCGTCTTGAAGAAGGTCCTTCGCTTGCGCTCAGGATGACGGAGAGAGCAGGCGCAGAAACAAACGCCTCCATCACAGCACCATCGTCAGCGCCACCACCAGCGCCGCCCCGGGCACGCCCAACAGCCCCACAATCACGCAGGTCAGCGGGTTCACGGGCACGGACAGGCCCACCATCGCGCCGAACCGGTCCAACAGCAGCAAGCACAGCCCGCCCAGCAGACTCCCCGCCAGCAGCCGCCACAAAAACTTCATCGGCGTCAGCAGCAGCCAGCCGATCAGGTACAGCATCACCAGCCCTAGCCCAAAGCTCAGCACCAGCTCCCACGGAATCTGCATGGATCGCACCCCCTCCGCCTGGTTCAGCGTATGCGGAAGCTGCCAGCAGTTATGACAGGAGCGAAAGTGCGCCACCATACCGCCCTCCATCCCTTTTCATCGTGTTATATTTTGTTTAATAATGTCAGTTCCTTGCCATAAGTAACTGCTATGCATGATAAACTGCGCTATAATATATGTGTTAGTATGGACGAAACTCGGGAACCATTATAGTACAGAAAGTGGTGTCCGTTTTGAATCACTCGCCCACAGCGGATACAGGAGAGGTTTTCTTCACCACGCCCACCGCGGAGAGCCTGTCGGGGGCGCTGGCCATGATCACGCGCAATCCGGACCTGATGGCGGGCAACCTGCAAGAGGCCGTGACCATCATCGCCCGGGAAGGGTGTAAGGCGCTGGACACGTCCAAGATCGGCGTGTGGACGCTGGACGAGGAAGTAAACTGCCTCAGGTCCATCGTGGCGTTCACCAGCGAGACGAACGAGACCGAGGTCCAGGAGGACTTCGGCCTGGAGACGCGACCCTACTATGTGCCCGCGCTGAAGACCGAGCGGCTGCTGGTCATCAACGACTCGGCCACGGACAGCGTGCTGACGGGGCTGCTGGACGACTATGACGAGAGCGTGCGCTCGCTGCTGGACGCGCCGGTGCGCATCGGCGGCCAGCTTGTGGGCGTGGTGTGCATCGAGCAGAACTACGCCAACCGCGAGTGGACCGTGGACGAGATGAATTTCGCGTCGTCGCTGGCGGACATGACCGCGCTGGCCATCGAGGCCACCGAGCGCAGAAAGGCGCTGGAGACGCTGGACCAGACCAACCGGCGCACCGAAGCGCTGATGTCGAACCTGCCCGGCATGGTGTATCAGTGCCTGAACGACCCGCCAAATTTCACGTTTACCTTCGTCAGCGAGGGCTGCTATCAGCTCACGGGCTGGCGGCCAGAAGACCTGCTCGGCAACAACGCCACCCGGTTTTTCGACATGGTCCACCCGGACGATGTGGAGCCGCTGGCGAGGCAGAACGACGAGACGCTGGTGATCGGCCTGCCGCTGGACACCTCGTTCCGCATGGTCATGCGCGACGGCACGGTGAAGTGGGTGTGGGAGCGCAGCCGCGTCGTGGAGCGCAATCCCGACGGCACGCCGCGCCTTTTGGAGGGCTTTTACACCGAAATCACCGAGCAGCGCCGCCTGGAGGCCGCCGACCTGGCGAACAAGGCGAAATCGGAGTTTTTGGCGAACATGTCCCACGAGATCCGCACGCCCATGAACGCCGTGCTGGGCATGACGGAGCTGGCGATGCGGGAGCGGCCCTCGGACACCGTCATGGGCTATCTCAGCAACATCAAGTCCGCCAGCAACTCGCTGCTGTCGATCATCAACGACATCCTGGACTTCTCCAAGATCGAGGCCGGGGCCATGGACCTGAACGTGTCCAAGTACTACCTGGCCAGCTTCGTCAACGACATCACCGCCATGATCAACATCCGCATCGGCGACAAACCCATCGCGTTCATCGTGGACGACGACCCAAACCTGCCTTGCGAAGTGATCGGCGATGTGACGAAGGTCAAGCAGATCGCCATCAACCTGCTCACCAACGCCGTCAAATTCACCCATGAGGGCCACATCCGGCTCACCATCGCGGGTGAGCGCCATCGTTCCCCCGACGGCTCAGAGCGGCTGACGCTGAAGATGACCGTGCTGGACACCGGCATCGGCATCAAAAAAGAGGACCTGCCCATGCTGTTTGAGAACTTCCAACAGCTAGACACCAAGAAAAACCGAAGCGTGGAGGGCACCGGGCTGGGCCTGGCCATCACGCGCAAGCTGTCAGAGCTGATGAACGGCGAGGTGTCGGTGCAGAGCACGTACGGAGAGGGCAGCGTCTTCTACGCCAGCGTGGACCAGCTCGTGGCCAACGCCAAGCCCATGACGGAACTGGTCAGCGCCAGTGTGCTGCGCGTGGGCGTATGCACCGTCAACCAAATAAAACAAGCCGTGCTGCTGGAAAAACTGCGGCATCTGGGCTGTGAGGCCGTGGCCGTCGAGCCCGGCGCGCCCATCGTCGGCCTGACCCATGTGATCGTGGACGCCGACCTGTCCCACCTGCTGCCCTGGACAGAAAACCCGTCCGCCGTGCCGGTGGTGCTGGCCCGCAGCGGCGCGCGCCTGGAAAACCTGCCCGACCGCTGCCACATCGTCACCACCCCGCTGACCGCCGTGCAGCTGTGCGACATCCTCGACGAATGTGAGCACAGGCGCGACGAGGAAGCGGACCGCAGCGAGGACGAGCAGGATTTCGTGGTCGAGGACGTGTCGGTGCTGGTCGTGGACGACAACGACATCAACCTGATCATCGCCGAGACCATCCTGATGGACTATCACTGTGAGGTCGCCCTGGCCCGCAGCGGCTTTGAGGCGCTGCGCAAGGTCGAAGAGCGAAAATTCGACATGATCTTCATGGACCACATGATGCCCGAAATGGACGGCGTCGAGGCCACCCAGCTCATCCGCAGCCTGCCCATGACCTGGAGCCAGCACGTCCCCATCGTCGCCCTGACCGCCAACGCCATCTCTGGCGTCAAGGACATGTTCCTCAAGAGCGGCATGAACGACTTCCTCCCTAAGCCGCTGGAGCTGACCGAGTTGAAACGGGTGCTTCGGACATGGCTGCCGGCGGAGAAGATCATACCGAAGGACTAGGGCAACACCGCGCAGGTAGCGAATGTGATGATGGGATGATTTTTCGTTCAGGTGGTCCTGCGAAAACCGCAGGACTAGCAGCGCTAATTCAAGTGTTTTTGCAGGACTGCCTGGGCCGAAAAGCAGCCCGTCAGTGCATTCGCTACTTGTGCGGTGTTGCCCTAAAGAACGTCGCTCACGCCCCTCCGCGCCGTCATAAATATAAACGAAACGAGGTCTCCCATCCCATGTCCATCAACGAACTGATCATCTACATCATGCTCGCGTTCATGGTGTTCTCCGCGGTCGACAAGCTGTTCCTGAACAACCGCTTCGGCTATGGTGAAAAATTCGATGACGCGTTCTCCGCCATGGGCCCGCTGGCGCTGTCCATCGTGGGCATCATGTGCTTCGCGCCGGTGCTGGGCACCGCGCTCACGCCGGTGTTCACCCCTATATTCCGGGCCGTGGGCGCGGACCCCGCCATGCTGGCGGGCTCCATCCTCGCCAGCGACATGGGCGGCTTTTCCCTGGCGGGCTCTATGACGGCGGACCCGCAGGTGCAGGTGCTCTCCGGCATCCTGCTGGGCTCCATGATGGGCGTGGCCGTGATCTTTGTGATCCCCTACACTGCGACCGTCATCGAAAGCGAGGACCGGCCCTACCTTTCGCGCGGCATCATGGCGGGCATCATCGCCGTGCCCATCGGCTGCCTTGTGGGCGGCCTGGTGGCGGGCATGCCCTTTCTGATGGTCCTGAAGAACCTGATCCCGGCAGCCGTGCTGGCCGCCGCGCTGGCCGCGGGCCTGTGGCTGGTCCCGGGCGTCGTGATCAAACTGTTCAGTGGGTTCTCCAAACTCATCACCTGGCTCATCGGCATCACGCTGGTCTGCGCCATCATCGAGGCCCTGTCCGGCCGCGCCGTCATCCCCGGCATGGCCCCCATCGCCGACCAGTTCGCCATCGTCGGCCTGATCGCCATCACGCTGGCCGGGGCGTACCCGTTCATCCACTTCCTGACCACCGCGCTGAAAAGGCCGCTGAGCAAGCTCGGCGGCGTCATCGGCGTCAACGAGGTCGCCATCGCGGGTATGCTCGCGTCCCTGGCCAGCAGCATCCCCATGTACCCCATGGTCAAGGACATGGACCCCCGCGGCAAGGTCATGGCCGTCGCGTTCTCCATCGGCGCGGGGTTCGCCCTGGGCGACATCCTGGGCTACACATCGGCCAACGCCCCCGACTACATCTTCGCCATGATCGTCGGAAAATTGGTCGCGGGCACACTGGCGGCATGGCTGGGTTCGGTCGTCGTGGGCAAGATGAACAAGGCATAGAAAAGGAGCGCCGGCCCCCGTCGTCATCCTGAGCGCAGCGAAGGACCTTCCTCATTCTAGAAGAAGGTCCTTCGCTTGCGCTCAGAATGACGAACAACCGCCGCCCAGCCAACACCTACCGAATGTAGTTGATCTTCCCCTCGCCGATGGGGTGCGCATCCTTGCTCTTTGTGGCGACGCCCACCGCGATCGCGATCTTGAAGTCGTACTCCGCCGGGAACCCCAGCTCCCTGCGCAGGTCGTCCCCCTCCTGGCCCTCGAACGCCGCGCGGGGCATGCCCAGGATCACGCTGCCCAGCCCCAACCCCTCGGCCGCCAACGCGATGTTCTGCACCGCGATGCCGCAGTCCACCTCGCCGTAGTGCAGCGGGTTGACCACATTCGCAGACAGGAAAATGACCGTCGGCGCGTGATAGAAGATGTGGAATGTGTCGTCCGCCCAGCGCGGGCTGGCGTTGTTTGGATCACTGAGGATCTGGCACTTCGCCGCCTCGTGAATGCGGTCCAGCAGCAGCTGGTCCTGCACGACGGTGAAATGCCAGGGCTGCGCGTTGATCGCGCTGGGCGCGGCCAGCGCCGCCTCCAGCAACAACGCCAACTGCTCGTCCGTGATCTGCGCCGCTTCATAATCCCGAATGGACCGCCGCGCCATGATGGCCTTCTGAACCGGATTCATCTAAGATGCACCTCCATGCAATCTCCTCAAGCTGCCGCGCTTTCGATTACCAGAAGAACGGGAACTCCGTGTACCGCCACTCGCCGTCGATCAGCTTGCGCACATACTCAAAGCCCTCCTCGGTCTTGCCGTCCTCGGTCGGCTCCTCGTACTGCACCGTGGCGGTGAGCTTGATGGTGTCATCGGTCTTGTTGGTCACTTCGATGCCGGTCTCGCCGATGTTCTCGTCCATCTCGCGGCCCTCGCCGTCGGTGTACAGGTAGCCGTCGATGACCTCGTACGGATTCGTGGACGAATTCCACAGCTCATTGACGATCTCGTCGGAGAAATAGAACGCCAGCATGTCCTTCATCAGTTCCGGCGTGTTGAACCGTTCGTCCAGCACGCGCCATTTGGTCTCATCGGCGTTGGGCTCGTCCTCATCATAGTCCAGCGGCATCAGCGCGAACCAGCTGTAGACCTCCATGGCCCCCAGCAGGTCCTCTTGGTCGTCCTCGTCCACCTGGGTGATCGGCGCGCCGTCGTCTTCCGCGGCCAGCTCGGCGTCGTAGCTGTCCTCGTCGCCGTATTCCGAGTCATAGTCCAGCTCCGCGTCCTCGTCGTCCGCATACAGCCACTCGTCGTCGTCCTCGGCCTCCACCTCGTCGACGGGATAGTCCTCGTCCAGGTCGTTGTCCACATCGTACGACTCATCCACGGCGAAGTCCTCGTCGTCGGGCGCGACGCTTGTGGCCTCCGCCAGCGCGGGCACGATCATCGCGAATGCCAGCAGCATCGCGAGCAGAATAGCGGTCCATTTCTTCATCGGTATTGTCCTCCGTCATATAGATCGACCGGCGCAGTCCGCCAATCTTACCTTCCATTATACGTGCCCGTCCCCCATCAATCAAGCAAAACGCCCACTTTTCTCACAATTTACACATATCCGTCATTGATGCCACTCAATTGACATTGACAGCGTCCGGGATTCGCCCTATAATGAAAGCAGCAATTGAATATGCCTTATCAAGAGTGGTTGAGGGACGGGCCCGATGACACCCGGCAACCGGCGACACGCCGGTGCCAAATCCCGCGGCGGCGACGCCGGAAGATGAGGCGCACGGTCATCCACAGCATGCCATGCGGCCCATCTTCAGCACAGAAGATGGGCCTGTTTTCTGCAAAGCGACACAAAGGGGAGTTACACATGAAGCACCTGTTCACCTCTGAATCCGTCACCGAAGGCCACCCGGACAAGCTCTGCGACCAGATCTCCGACGCCGTGCTGGACGCCATCCTGGAAAAAGACCCCCAGGCCCGCGTCGCCTGCGAGTGCGCCACCACCACCGGCCTGCTGCTGGTCATGGGCGAGATCACCACCAACTCCTACATCTCCATCGCCGATATCGCCCGCCAGAAGATCGTCGAGATCGGCTACGACCGGGCCAAGTACGGCTTTGACGGCAACAGCTGCGCCGTGATGGTCAGCGTGGACGAGCAGTCCCCCGACATCGCCATGGGCGTGAACAACGCCCTCGAGGGCCGGGCGGATCAGAAGTTCGACACCGGCGCGGGCGACCAGGGCATGATGTTCGGGTTCGCATGCGACCAGACGGACGAGTACATGCCCATGCCCATCGCGCTGGCTCACCGGCTGTGCAAGCGGTTATCCTCCGTGCGCAAGGACGGCACCCTGCCCTACCTCCGCCCCGACGGAAAAGCGCAGGTCAGCGTGGAATATGACGGCCTGACCCCCGTCCGCGTCGAAGCGGTCGTGGTCTCCACCCAGCATTCGCCGGACGTGGACCACGACACCATCGAGCGCGACATGATCGAGCACGTCATCAAAGTAGAGATCCCCGCGCACCTGATCGACGCGCAGACGAAGTTCTACGTCAACCCCACGGGCCGGTTCGTGATCGGCGGCCCTCAGGGCGACAGCGGCCTCACCGGCCGGAAAATCATCGTGGACACCTACGGCGGCTACGCCCGCCACGGCGGCGGCGCATTCTCCGGCAAGGACCCGACGAAGGTGGACCGGTCGGCGGCGTATGCGGCCCGCCACGCCGCGAAAAACATCGTGGCGGCGGGCTTGGCGAAGGAATGCGAAATCGGCGTCGCGTACGCCATCGGCGTCGCGAAACCCGTGTCGCTGTACGTCGACACCAGGGGCACCGGCACGATGCCCGACGACGAGCTGGCCGCGCTGGTCGACAAGGTCTTTGACCTCCGCCCGGCAGCCATCATCGAGCGATTGGGCCTGAGAAAACCCATCTACGCCCAGACCGCCAGCTACGGCCACTTCGGCCGGAACGAGCTGGATCTGCCGTGGGAGAAATTGGACTACGTAGAAAAGCTGAGGGCTGCCGCGAAGTAGGGCCACGTCAATCACGCCAAACCCGTCATCATGAGCGCAGCGAAGGACCTTCCTCAATCTTGAAGAAGGTCCTTCGCTGGCGCTCAGAAGACGGACGGGAGCCGGATGACGCCACATGTGTTGCACAACCCCCGCCATCCGTAGTATAATGGATGCATCATCACCCACCCAAAGGAGGGCCCCCCATGCGCATCGGCATCATCGGCTGTGGCATGATCACAAAGCATCGCCACGCCCCGGAATACAATCTCTCCGAACACGCGCGCCTGTCGGCCTGGTACGATGCGGTGCCGGAACGCGCCCAGGAAATGGCCCAGCGCTACGGCGGTGAGGTCTATTCGGATTGGAAACAACTCATCGACAAGGGCGGTTGCGACGCCATCAGCGTGTGCTCACCCAATGCGACGCACGCGGAGATCAGCATCTACGCGCTGAACCACGGGCTGCACGTACTGTGCGAAAAGCCCATGGCGACCACCATCACCGACTGCGAAAAGATGGTCAAGGCGGCGGAAAAGAGCGGCAAGCTGCTGTTCATCGGCATGAACCAACGCCTGGACATCGCCCACATCAAGGCCCACGAGCTGATCCAGCAGGGCGCCATCGGCAAGGTGCTGCGCTTCCAGACCTGCTTTGGCCATCGCGGCCCGGAGGTCTGGACCCAAACGCCGAAGACCTGGTTCTACAACAAGTCCGTGGCCGCGTTCGGCGCGGTGTTCGACCTGGGCATCCACAAGCTGGACCTGGTCTCCTACCTGATCGACGACCAGTTCGCCCAGGTGGGCGCGATGCTGGCGACCCTCGACAAAAAGTTCGTGGACGGCGCGCCCATCAGCGTGGACGACAACGCAGTGATCATCCTGCGCATGAAGTCCGGCGTCATCGGCGAGGCCGCCGCCAGCTGGACCAGCTACGGCAGCGAGGACAACTCCACCCGCATCTACGGCTCCAAGGGCGTGCTGCACATTTTTGAGTCCCGGGACGAGCCGCTTTTCCTGGAGACATTCGAGGCCCGCACCGTCTACCGCGGTATGACCGCCATAGCCACTAACGAGATGCAGACCAAGTCCGGCATCATCGACACGTTCCTCGAGGACATCGTCAACCGCCGCCCCGCCACCGTCAGCGGCAAAAGCGTGCTGGGCGCGATGAAGGCCGTGTTCGGCGCGGCGGAGAGCGCGGAGACCGGCCAGTTCGTGGAGATCAAATAGCGTGGCCGTCGATTTGGGCAGCGCCAGGCTGTGGGCCGAGGCACTGATCCGTCAGCAGCTCAGGCCGGGCATGAAGGCCATCGACGCCACCATGGGCAACGGCGCGGACACCGCACTGCTGGCGGAGCTGGTGGGCGAACAGGGGCAAGTCTGGGCGTTCGACGTGCAGCGACAGGCGCTGGAGCAGACGGAAAACCGACTGAAAGAGGCCGGTTTTTCAGAGCGCGTTCAGCTGGTTTTGGACGGGCACCAGCACATGGAAAAATATGTGGACGGGCCGGTGGACCTGGTCTGTTTCAACCTCGGATGGCTGCCCGGTGGGGACAAAGCGGTGACCACCCGCGTGGAGACGACGCGCACGGCGCTGGAAGCCGCGCTGCGCCTGCTGAAGAAAAAGGGTCTGCTGACTGTTTGCATCTACCCCGGCCACGAAGAGGGCCAGCGCGAGAAGGCAGCGGTCCTCGACTGGGCCGCCACGCTTACCGCAGAGAAATACCAGTCCAGACTCACCGCCTATCAAAACCAGGTCGCCAGCGCCCCAGTGATGCTGGCCGTGCAGCGGATGAAGTAGGGAGCACGTAGGGCGGGGTACCACCCCCGCCCGCGCCGCGTGAGCGACGTCCCCCCTCCCCGCACCTCCCCCGCCCGTCATCCTGAGCGCAGCGTAGTACCTTCCTCATTCTTGATGACGGTCCTTCGCTGCGCTCAGGATGACGGCGTGGGATGCACGCCCTCTCAACTACGCCTCCTCAACCTCCACTCCCTTTTCTTTTCCCAAATACTCCGGCAGCCTCATCCCCACCATGTCAAACATCTCGTTCATCGGCGGCACGCTCTTCATGAGCCCGCTCACGAAGCCCGCAGTGGCGTTCTTGCCGTCCTTTTCGCCGCCGTCCCACACGGTGATCTTGTCGATCTTCAGGTTCGAGATCGCGTCCACCTGCACGCGCATCAGCGCCTCCATCTTGTCCGCGATCATCAGCCGCAGCGCGTCGCTGGGGTCGCCGCCTGCCGACTTGACCAACTCCGCGAAGCCGGCGGCCTGCTTCAGCAGCATCTCCTGCATGCCTCGCGCCTCGGCCTCCATTTTCGCGTAGATGGCGTCGGCCTCGCCCTTCGCTCGGCGGCGAATTTGCTCCGCCTCGGCCTCCGCCGAAAGCTCGATCTCCTTTTTCCGGATCTCGGCCTTGACCAGCACGTCCGCCTCCAGCGTCGCCTGCTCCCGGGCCGCGCGGGCCTCCTCCGCCTGGCGCTCGGCGTCATAGGCCTCGTGCAGCGCCTGCGCCGACTGGATCTTTTCGGCGGCCATGGCGAGCTTCAGCGACTCGGCCTCGCGCTCGCGGCGGATGGCGTTGGACTTGGCGACCTCCGCCTGGGACTCGTTTTCGCCCTGAATGGCGGTTGCGTTGGCGCTGGCCACCTGAATGCGCTCGTCGCGCTGGGCATTCGCCTCACCGATGGCGCCGTCGCGGTCCTTCTCGGCCACGCTCTTTTTTGCGTCGTTGATCGCCTTGGCCGCGGCCTCCTTGCCCAGCGCCTCGATGTAGCCGGACTCGTCATTGATGTCCGTCACGTTCACATTGATCAGCCTGAGCCCGATCTTCTTCAGCTCTGTCTCCACATTGCCCGAGACAGCCTCCAAGAATTTGTCCCGGTCGGTGTTGATCTCCTCGATGTCCATCGTGGCGATGACCAGTCGCAGCTGCCCGAAGATGATGTCCTTCGCCAGCTCCTGCACCTCCTGCAGCTTCAGCCCCAGCAGCCGCTCCGCCGCGTTCTGCATCACGCCCGCCTCGGTGGAGATGCCCACCGTGAATCGGCTGGGCACGTCGATGCGGATGTTCTGGCGCGACAGCGCGTTCTTCAGGTCCACCTGGATCGAGATCGGCGTCAGGTCCAGGTACTGGTATGCCTGCACCACCGGCATGATGAACGCCGCGCCGCCATGAATGCAGCGGGCCGAGCGCGTCGAGCCGTCCTTGTTCTGGCCCACGTTGCCGTAGATGACCAAGATCTTGTCCGACGGGCACTTGCGGTACCGGCTCAACAGCAGCACAAGCAGCGTGAACACCAGCACGATCACCACCATGATTATGGCCACAATCTCCACCTGCATAGGATAAGTCCTCCTTATGGTTATTCGCTTTCCATGGGTGCGACGACAAGCGCGCCGTCGTCAGCGCCCGTCACGATCGTCCGCTCGCCCGAGCGCAGCGGGCGCGATGCGTCTGTGATGGCGTCCAGCTCTGCCAGCCGCTCCTGGACCAGCACCGTCACTTTTCCCCGCCCGGAGCGAGACTTGGGCACCGTGATGTACACCGTCGCCACCGCGCCGATGGCGTTGCGCAGCTCCAGATTGCCCGACTGCTGCAGGTTCACCATCGCCCGCAGCGCCATCGCCACCAGCACCATCGCCATGACCCCCGCCCCGGACCCCAGCAGCACGCAGATCGCGCCCGGCGCGCCCAGCTTCGAGAGCAGCAGCCCCGTCCACCCAAAGATCGCCAGAAAGGCGATCACCCCGCGCAGCGTGAACACATGCAGCGCGTCGTGGGCGTGGTCATGATCGTGGTCATGGTCAAAATCATGGTCGAAGTCGGTATCCGCGTCCGCGTCCATGTCCAGGTCATGCCCATCCAGCCCGCTGGTGTCCGCCCCGTCCGCGTCCGCGTCGCCATGGCCCGCGCCGATCAGCAGCAGCACAAACTGAATCGCCAGCGCAAACGACCCGCCAAGCGCGATGTAAGCCAGCAGCCGCTGCATCAGCGTCATCGCGCCTAACCAGTCCGCCATACGCACCACCCCCTTCAAGATTATTCTATCAATTAGACGCCAGAAAATCCACAAAAGTCGCCGAATCGCCCACAAAACGGTGTGAAACCAGCGGTTTGGCGGTCGAAAGCGCAGAGAGGGTTCCCCCAACAAAAACGAGGCCAGCGCACGCCTGCACTGGCCCCGCAACCTTATCTAATTACTTCCGCTTCAAGAAGCTCGGCACGTCCGGCGTGAACCCGCGCCGACTCTGCTGCCTATTGTCCTCATAACCGTCCTCATACACCCGCTCCTCGCGATGGGGCGCTACGGGCTCCGTCTCCCTGCGGTAATCCGCGAAGGCGTCGTTCGCCTCGTCCAGGTAGCTGCGCTCCGCGCGGCGCGTGTCCCTGCGGTCGCCGAACAGCGGCATAACCTCCGGGCTGTCGGCGTAGCGCTGCTCGCGGGTGGGCGTGTGCTGCACGGGCTGACCCTCGAAGGGGTCGGTGGGCTCGGCCGCATGATGCGTATAGCCGCGCTTGCTGCCGGTGGGGCCGGGGAACGACTCCTTGCCGAAGCCGGTGGCGATGACGGTGATCTTGACCTCGTCGGTCATGGCCTCGTCGATGCCCGCGCCGAAGATAATGTTCGCCTCCGGGTCCGCCGCCTGGGTGATCAGCTGCGCGGCCTCGTTGATCTCGATGATGGAAGTGTCGGGGCCGCCGGTGATGTTGATCAACACCGCGCGCGCGCCGTCGATGCTGGTCTCGAGCATCGGGCTGGCGATGGCCTGCTTGGCGGCGTCCACCATGCGGTTTTCGCCCTTGCCCACGCCGATGCCCATGTGGGCCAGGCCGCGGCTCTCCATGACGCTGCGCACGTCCGCGAAGTCCAGGTTGATGAGGCTCGGCACGGCGATCAGGTCCGAGATGCCCTGAATGCCCTGGCGCAGGGTGTCGTCGGCAATCTTGAAGGCGTCGGTCATGGTGGTGCCCTTGGTGACCACGGTCAGCAACCGGTCATTGGGGACCACGACGAGGGTGTCCACATGCTTTTTCAGCTGGTCGATGCCCTGCTCGGCGTTCTTCATGCGCTGCCGTCCCTCGAACATGAACGGCTTGGAGACCACGCCGATGGTGAGGATGCCCATGCTGCGGGCGATCTCGGCGATGACGGGGGCCGCGCCGGTGCCGGTTCCGCCGCCCATGCCGCAGGTCACGAACACCAGGTCCGCGCCCTTGATCACGCTCTCGATTTCCTCGCTGGACTCCTCGGCGGCCAGGCGGCCGATCTCAGGCTTTGCGCCGGCGCCGAGGCCCTTTGTGACCTTCTCGCCGATCTGAATTTTCGTGGTGGCTTTGCTGGTGGCCAGCGCCTGCTTGTCGGTGTTGACCGCGATGAAGTCCACGCCGCGCAGGTTCGCGTCCACCATGCGGTTGACGGCGTTCGTACCCGCGCCGCCCACGCCCACGACCTTGATAGATGCAAAGTTGTTGGTTTCGACTTCGAACTCGAGCATGGTGTATCCCCCTCGTCTCTATCCTGAATTTCGCTTACGATTTCTTGTTGAACAATCCGCGAATGCCGCCCGCGAGCCTGCCGGGCAGGCTGTCGTCGGTGGGACTGCGCTGCTCGATGGAATCGAACACCAGATCGACCAATCCCAGGGCGCTGGCGTATTTCTGGCTGTTGAGCTTGGCGGCCTTCGCCATGGGGCCCTTCACCGGACGGCCCAGCTTGCCCGCCAGGTATTCCCTGCCGCCGCGCATCATCGCCAACCCGCCGCCCGTGATGAACACTTGCGACCTCGGCCCCAGCACCTGGCCCGCGTCCTCGATGGCCAGCAGGATCATCTCGCTGAGGTCGTTCACGTCCTTTTCGATGATGCCGGTCACCACGTCCAGCGGGAACGACAGCCGCCTGCCCGCCTCGTCAATGACCTCGGGATTTTGGACATTGTCAAACTCGTCGGGGCGGAAGATGAAGCTGCGCTTGATCTGCTCCGCCGAGCGCATGGGGATCTCCAGATCCGTCGCCAGGTCCGCCGCGATGTGGCCGCCGCCAATGGGCAGCACCGCGTGGTACACGATGGCGTCGCCCTCCACCACGGAAAACTCGGTGTTGGTGTAGCCCACGTCGATCAACACCGCCGCGCGGTCGCGATCCTCCAGCGGCAGCAGCAGCAGCGCCTCGCCCATGGAGGGGGACAGGAAGCCCATCACTGTGATGCCGAGGCCCTCGAACAGTGTCCTGATGTTGTCGATGAACGACGGGTCCGCCAGCACGAAACTGACACTGGCCTTCAGCGTCTGGCCCCGAAGGCCCACCGGCGACATGGTCTTTTTCCCGCCGTCGATCGTGAACCAGGCGGGGCTTCTGTGGATGACCACGCCAGCTTCGTGGACCAGGTCCAGCTTGTCCGCCGCCTGATCCTGCACGGCATTGACGTTCTCGTCGGTGACGCGGCCGTCGGGCGCGTCCACGGGAATCTCGGCCTGGGCGACGAGCACGCGCATGTACTCGCAAGGCACGCCCACATAGAGCTCCTTGATGCGGCTCTTGGCCTCCAGCTCGGCTGCGGAGATGGCGTTGCGGATCGCCTGGACCAGCTTGTCCGGGGCGTTCCACTGGCCGTCCATGTAGCCGTCGTAGGGCACGGTGCCCGAACCGATGATGTCGCATCGGTTGAACCCACCGCTCTCCGCCACGAGCGTCACAATTTTACTGGTGCCAAAGTCTATGGCAGCGGCTGTGCTCTTCATGAAATTCATATCGCCTGCCTTGTCATCTGTTTGTGGCGCGCACACATGTTTATCCACAATATAATCCATTATACATGCTTTTTCATCAAATGAAAAGGCTTTTTGGGATATTCATCATGAAATTCGCGATTTTCACGCGATTTCGACCGCTTTCGGCGCGGTTCGACGCACTATATAGACGCTATGCTCCCACCGTGTGGTCGATTTCGTCCTGCGCGCGCGGCTGCTGAGGCGGCTGCTGGTCGTCGGCCGCGGGCTGATACACCGCGCTCTGGGCGCTGGACACGTCCAGAATGCCCTTCACCGCGCCCTCGGCGGTGAGCTGCGTCAGCGCGCTGTTCATCCACAGCAGCTTCTGCTGCAGCTGCTCGCTGCCTCCGAGCTTCACCATCATGCCCGCGCGGGTCATCAGATAAAGGTTGTCCAGGTCGGATACATTCAATTCCGAGATCAATTGCACGTACTGTTGTGCGTAAAGCTGCTGCACGCAGGCGCTCATGGCCTCGATTTGCAACGGCGTCTGCGACACCGCCTGCCTGCCCACCTCGCAGGCCGTCAGCCGAAGCCCCGTCACCATCGGCAGGCCCTGGCTGGACAGGTCACGCGCCTGCGCGATGGCGTATCCGTACTCGTCCAGCACCGTGGGCAGACCCGCATAGCTGATGATCACGCGCGGCGTGCGCTCGCGCACGGAGACGCGCACCGTGGACGGCATCCACTTTTCCAGCCGTTCAAAGCTCAACACGCCATGGCTCAAAAACCCGCGCCGGGCCGACTGCTCATTCACATTGAACATGCTCTCGCCCAGCTGGATGCCCGTCATCGACACGACCTGCTGGGCGCTGAACTGCGTGGCGCCGACCACCTGAATGTCCTTCACGACGAACACGACGCGCATCAGCACGATGCCCGCCGCGATCATCACGACCAGTCCCAGCGCCAACAGCCCCAGCCATGGCCGACCTCGCCTGTGTGCCCTATAAGTCTTCCTGCGCGCACCCATCTCGTGTTGCTCCTTGCCCGTGGAATATGTCAGGGCAACGCCCTGTAGGGCGGGGGCTAGCCATCGCCGCCGCGTGAGCGAATCCCCCAGTCCCTGCGTTGCGGCGGGGGCAAGCCCCCGCCCTACCAGTTTTTTCCAGGTTCCTATCTATCTCAGACGCACAATCCCCGCCCCAAGTTCATTCAGCGTGCGTTCAATCGACTCATACCCGCGATCGATCAGCGAAACGCCCTCGACCTCGGTCGTCCCCTCCGCCGCCAGCGCGGCCAGCACCAGCGCCGCGCCGCCGCGCAGGTCCCGCGCCACCACATGCGCCCCGGACAGCCGCCCGCCCCGCACCACCGCCACCCGATCGTGGACCGTGATGTCCGCGCCCATCAACCGCATTTGGCCTGCGTGGGCGAACCGGCTCTCGAACAGGTTTTCCACGATGACGCTCGTGCCATTCGCGACACAGGCCAGCGCCATCATCTGCGCCTGCATATCCGTCGGGAACCCCGGGAACGGCAGCGTCGTCAGCGCGATGGGGAACAGCTTTTCCGGCGCCCTGAGCCGAATGCGGCCCTCCGTGGCCTCGATCTCGCAGTCGGCCTCGCGCAGTTTATCCAGCGTCGACGCCATGTGCGCGGGAGAAACGCCCAACAGCTCCACCTCGCCGCCCGTCATCGCCACCGCCGCCAGGATCGTGCCCGCCTCGATCCGGTCCGGAATGGGCCGGTATCGTTGGCCCGTGAGCTGGCGCACGCCGTGAATCTCGATCATACCTGTGCCCGCGCCTCGCACATCGCCGCCCGCGGCGTTTAGGAACTGCTGCAGGTCCCAGATCTCAGGCTCACGCGCCGGGTTGTGGATCACCGTCGTGCCCCTGATCAGCGCCGCCGCCATCATCGCGTTCTCTGTCGCGCCCACCGAGGGAAAGTCCAGCGTGATCTCTCCGCCGCGCATGTCGCGCCCGTCGCAGTAGATCATGCCGTGCGCCTCGCGAATCACGACGCCCAGCGCGCGCAGGCTCTTCAGGTGCAGATCGATGGGCCGCAGCCCGATCTCGCACCCGCCGGGATATGTACAGGCGGCCTTTCGGAATCGTCCCAGCAGCGGGCCCATCATGAAGATGGAGCTCCTGAGCTGCCGCGAAAGCTCGCCCGGCATCTCGTGGTTGAACGCCTGCGTCGCGTCCAGTTCGATGTTTGGGCCCGACCAGGCGCACGACACGCCCAGCGTGCGCAGGATCTCCAGCATATTCTGCGTATCCAGCAGCCGCGGACAGCCCTCGAGCACCACCTGCCCGTCCACCATCACCGCCGCCGCCAAAATCGGCAGCACGGCGTTCTTCGCCGCCCGCGGACGCGCGATGCCCGACAGCCGCTTGCCGCCTACAATGCGAAGTACCTCCAATTGGCACACCTCCATTATTCCGCAGCCACACTTACATCCTATGCCTGCGGACCGGATCGGTGCCACCCAAAGTGAATTTTTCGCAAAGGGGACGGGCTGTGGCATATTGGGGAGGGCATTCCTTACAGCCTCGACGAGGCGGTCTGCTTCGAACGCGCCGAGTTGGGGTGGCGGCGCTTCGTGAGGGAAGGACGACTCACTCCCCCGCTCCGCCTCACGGCGTCGCTCCTTCGCATCGGGAACGCCGCGCGTCCCTCGGCTGCTCGTCGTTCACCAGCCCCGTCATCCTGAGCGCAGCGAAGGACCTTCCTCATTCTTTTGGGGACGCGCGGGGTGACGCTCTCACGGGGCTCAGAGGGCGCTGCCCTCCGAGACCTCCTGCCAGGGGGATTTAATCCCCCTGGACCCCTTGGTGTCGCTTCGCTGTCCTCTGTCGCCGCTTCTCACATCCCTCGCCGCCCCTGCCGCGCCACGTTGATCACGACCCCCACTGCCGCCATGATCACGCTGATGGACGTGCCGCCCGCGCTGAAGAACGGCAGCGGCAACCCCGTCGTCGGCATCAGTCCGATCACCACCGCCACATTCATCACCGTCTGCACCCCCACCATGCAGATGATCCCGCCCGCCAGCATGCTACCGAACCGGTCCTCGCAACTCAGCGCGATCCGCAGCCCGAAGAACAGAAGACACGCAAACAAAGCCAGCACTAACACGCACCCGAACAGCCCCAGGTCCTCGCCCACCACCGCGAAGATAAAGTCGCTCTCCGGGTAGGGCAGGAACGCGAACTTCTGCCGACCCTGGCCGATCCCCATCCCGAACACCCCGCCCGAGCCAAACGCCAGCAGGCTCTGCGCCAGCTGATAGCCCTCGTCCGACAGCTTCGCGAATGGGTCCCGAAACGACATCAGCCGCGCCCTGCGGTACGGCTCCGACAGCGCGTAGAACGTGCCCAAGCCCATCCCCGCAACGCCCAGCAGCGCCAGGTGGCCCCAGCGCGCACCCGCGATCATGATCATCACCGCCGCCACAATCACCACGCTGCCCGCCGTGGACAGGTTCGGCTGCAACAGGATCAGCAAAAACATCGCGCCGGGGACGATCAGCAGCGGCACGATCCCGGTCCAAAATTTGCGGATATTCGCGTTTTTGTTGCTCAATTGGCGCGCCATGAACAGGATCATCGCGTACTTCGCCAGCTCCGACGGCTGGAAACCCACCGGCCCGATCTTCAGCCAGCGGCGCGAGCCGTTCACCAGCATCCCGATCCCTGGCACCGCCACCAGGCCCAGCAGCACCAGGCTGATCAGCACCAGCCCGCCTGCGATCCAAGGTTGTCGGAGGATGCGGTAGTCGATCCTCGACAGCAGCGCCATCGCAGCGCCGCCCAGGCCGATGCCGAGCAACTGGCTCGAGACCTCGGCCAGGGCGCTGCCCGAACGGTCCTGTGCGTTGTAAAAGCTGGCCGCGTACAGCACGACGACGCCCGTCGCCAGCAGCGCCAGGAAAGATAGGATGAAGCCCCTCGTATTCCAGTCCGCGCCCCGGTTCACGGCCGGCGCGGCTTTTTCATTGGCCCCGCGCGAGGGGGCCTGCGTCACAGCGCGTGCACCTTTTCCTTGAACGCGCGCCCGCGCTCCTCGAAGTCATGGAACATGTCAAAGCTCTTGCAAGCCGGGCTCAGCAGGATGTTCCAGCCCGGCTCCGCAATGCGCCGCGCGTTGGCGATGGCCCGGTCCAGGTCGTAACCCGACCGCGCATAATCCGTCACGCCCGCCGCGTCCAGCACACGCGCCAGATCGTCCTCCTGCTCGCCCAGCAACACCACACCCTTGATCCGCTTGGCCGCCGCTATGGCCTCGCCCAACCGCGTAAAATCGGCGTCGTGGTTCTGGCCGCCCAGCAGGATCACCGTGTCCCGGTCCATGGCGTCGATGGCCTTCAATGTGGAGTCCACATTGGTGCCCTTGGAGTCGTTGATGTAGTTCACGCCGTCAAGCTCGCGCACGAACTCCAACCGGTGCTCCACGCCGCCGAACAGGCGCAGCGTGTGGCGGATCACCGCCGCCGGGATGCCGAACGCCATGCAGATCGCCGTGGCCGCGAGCGCGTTTTCCAGGTTGTGGCCGCCCTTGATGCCGATCTCAGCCGCGTTCACCACGGGCCGGTAGTCGTCCTTCGTCCCGAACACGAGCTGTCCCTCCACCACAAACGCGCCGAAAGGCGGCACCTGCGTGCGGCTGAACCACACCTTCCGCGCCTTCAGCGGGGTCTGCATCGCCCTGAGGGTCTCGTCGTCATAGTTGAGCACGATGCTGTCGCCCTCGCCCTGGTTCATGAACACCCGCGCCTTATGGGCGATGTAGTTTTCCATGGTCTTGTGGCGGTATAGGTGGTCCTCGGTGATGTTCAGGATCGCGCTGATGTCGGGCTTGAACTCCGACACCGTCTCCAGCTGGAACGATGACACCTCGCACACGATCAAGTCGTCCGGGCGCGTGTCGTTGGCAATGGCTGAGACCGGCGCGCCAATGTTGCCCACCACATAGGTGCGCCTGCCCGCGTTCTTCATGATCTCGCCCACGAGGGTGGTGGTCGTGGTCTTTCCGTTGGTGCCGGTGATCGCGATCAGCTTGCCCAAGCACAGCCGCAGCGCCATCTCCAGCTCACCCGTGACCTCGATGTTAAGCTCCCGGGCCTTCAGCACAGCCGGGTTGTCGATGGGCACGCCAGGGCTGATCAGCAGCATGTCTATGCCGTCCAGGCAGTTCGCCGCCGGCTCGCCCAGCCGCCATTCCAGGCCCTGCAGCCCTCGCAGCGGGTCCAACGCACTGCCGAGCTCTGCCTCTGTCTTCATATCATTGATGCGCACCTGGGCCCCATGCGCAAGAAGCAGCCTCGCCACAGCGATGCCGCTTCGAGCGAGCCCCACCACGAGCACGCGCTTGTCAGTCATAGAAATACAGCCTCCTTTTCGGGGAACGGGTAAACATCGGATGACCCTAATTCCGGTGTCATCCCTCGCTGTGCCATAGCGGAGTCGAAGGATCTCCACGCCCGCAGGCGACGTCCCTCTCCTCGTCCGCCCCCACGCAGTCATCCTGAGGCCGCAGCCGAAGGATCTTCTTCAAGCATACAGGAAGGTCCTTCGCTTGCGCTCAGGATGACGACTGGGGTGGGTGCGTTGCCATGGACACCCGTGCTCGTCCACCTTACATATATTCGCCGCCTACGCCATAAATGCCAACAGCGACAGCAGGCACAGCACAGCAGTCACGATCATGTACATCGCCACGATCTTCGTCTCCGGCATGCCGGACAGCTCGAAGTGATGGTGCAGCGGCGCCATCTTGAAGATGCGCTTGCCGTGGGTCAACTTGAAGTACCCGATCTGGATGATGTCTGACACGGACGACATCATCATCGCCAGCGCGATGATCGGCAGCAGCAGGCTGAGCCGCGTGAGCATGCACACGCCCACCAGCGCCCCGCCGATAAAGAAGCTGCCCACGTCGCCCATGATCACGTTCGCGGGATGGGAGTTATACCTGAGATACCCCAGCAGCGCGCCCGCGGCGGAACCGCAGAAGATCATCAGGTTGCGCATGTTCCCCGTCTGGGAGCCCGCCGCGCCCAGCAGCATGCAGATCAGCGCCATCGTGATGAAGTCGATCAGCGAACAGCCCGCCAGCAGCCCGTCCAGCCCGTCCAACAAATTGGCGCTGTTGACCACGCCCACCAGCACGAACGTCATGAACGGGATGTAAAACCACCCGAGGTCCCACTCCAGCGTCGTGAACGGCACGATGAGCTTTGACCCGACTTCGGGATTGAAATACGCCCAGAAGGACAGCGCCAGCGACAGGATCAGCTGCGGGATGATCTTCTGCATGGGTGTCAGACCCAGGCTGCGCTTCATCTTGATCTTGATGAAGTCATCCACGAACCCGATCAACCCGAACCCGAGCATGGCGATGAGCGCCACCGGCAGAAAATCCCAGCGCGATTCTTCAAACGAAAACAGCAGTGGCACAATGACCATCGGGATCGCGAAAATGACCCCGCCCATGGTCGGTATGCCCTGCTTGACCTTATGCGATTCCGGACCCAAATCGTAGATCGTCTGGCCGAATTTCATGCGCTTCAGCCACGGAATGATCACCGGCCCCAGCACCAGCGCGATGGCGAATGAAAGTAGAACGGCCCAAATCAATCTCTGCATCTTGCGTACCCCCAAGTGTTAAGTTTGGCGCTGCGAAGTGGCCCTATCTCACCCCTGCATCTCCACCAAAAGCTCCGCCACCACGACCTTCTCGTCGAACGGGTGCTTCACGCCCTTGATCTCCTGGTAGGTCTCGTGGCCCTTGCCAGCCAGCACCACCACGTCGCCGGGCTTCGCCATCTGCAGCGCGTGCAGGATGGCGGCGCGCCGGTTTTCAATGACGATGTACTCGCAGTTCGTCTTCTTGATCCCCTTTTCGATCTCGACCAGGATCGTATCCGGGTCCTCGGAGCGGGGGTTGTCAGAGGTCAGGATGCAGAAATCGGCCAAGGAGCCGCCGATCTCGCCCATGATGGGCCGCTTTTCCTGATCGCGGTCGCCGCCGCAGCCGAACAGCGCGATCACCCGCGCCTTGGCGGTCTCGCGCACGGTGGTCAGGATGTTCTGCAGCGCGTCCGGCGCGTGGGCATAGTCCAATATGACGCGATACTCCGTATCCGTGTCCAGCAGCTCAATCCGGCCCGGCACGTTGCTGACGGCCTCCAGCCCCGCCTTGATCTCGTTGGGGTAGACCCCGGCGGCGTCGCACATGGCGGCGGCCAACATGGCGTTATAGACATTGAAGATGCCCGACAGCTTCAGCTCCACGTCGATGGAGTACTTCTTGTTCATCGTGATCTTGAACGCGCAGCCGCGCTCATTGATCTCGATGTCATTGGCGTACATGTCCGACTTCTGGCGGATGCCGATGGAGATCTTGTCCACAGACAGCTTCTTGAACTCCCGGGCGACGCGGTCGTCGTCCTTGTTGAAGATGGCCTTTTTGCACATCTCGGGCCGGAAAAGCCGCATTTTGGCGGCCATATACTTGTCCATCGTGTGGAAAAAGTCCAGGTGGTCCTGGGTCAGGTTTGAGAACCCGCACACGTCGAACACCATGCCTTCCAGCTTCATCAGTTCCATGGCGTGGGCGGACACTTCCATCACCACATGGGTCACACCCGCGTCCTTCATCTGGCGCAGCAGGCTCTGGAAGTCCAGCGGGTCCGGCGTGGTCAGGTTGGCGGGGATGGACTCGCCTTGGATCATGCTGCACACAGTGCCGATCAGGCCGACCTTGTGACCCGCCCGCTCCAGAATCGACTTGATGAGGAAGCTGGTGGTGGTCTTGCCCTTGGTGCCGGTGATGCCGATCAGGTGCATGTCCTGGGCGGGGTTGCCGAAGAATGCGGCCGCCATGTGGGACAGCGCCGCCCGCACATCGGGAACCACGATCTGGGCGCAGGGCACGGCCAGCTCCCGCTGCACGCACAGGCACGCCGCGCCGCCAGCCACCGCCTGAGGCGCGAAGTCGTGCGCGTCCATGCGCGTGCCGGGGATGCAGAAAAACAGCGCCCCGGGCACCACCTTGCGCGAGTCGGTGCACAGCTCGGTCACCTGGGCGGACCCATCTCCAACAATTCGGGCGCCACCCGGCACCGCATTCGCCAATTCGGAAACTTTCATTTTGAACCTGACCTCCTGTATGTGGGCTGCCCGATCGGGCAAGGGTGGGGTGTCGCTTATATGGTTCAGTCCGCGCCACTCCGCCGTCATCCTGAGCCACTCCGCCGTCATCCTGAGCTACTCCGCCGTCATCCTGAGCGTCAGCGAAGGATCTTCTTCAATATGACAGGAAGGTCCTTCGCTGGCGCTCAGGATGACGACGAAGGGGCGGCGCTATGGCATCTTTCGGAGATAACCCGCTTCGCTACCCGCCATTATATCACCCCGGCGGCTCGAATGTCACCGTTATGATCGACGATGGTGTTAATTGTTCGCCCGGCGCTATGGATTGCGAGACCGCGATGCCGCTGCCGACGACCGTCATTTCCAGCGACCTGGCGCGGATCAGCCGCTCGGCTTCCAAAATCGTCAGGCCCGTCACATCCGGCACGACACAGCGGTATTCGGCCTGGCTGTCGTCCTCGCCGTCGACATATAGCATGACCAGCGACTGCTCCTGCATACTCGCGCCCGCGGCAGGCATCTGGTCGATGACCTTCGAGCCCACGCCCGACACGAGGTAGCCGAATCCATTTTCCTTGAGCGCCTTGGTCGCGACCTGGATGTCGCTGGCCGTGACGTCCGGCACCACCACCATCCGCAGTTCCTTGCCCTTTTCTGCCTTGGGCGCGACGCCCCGATATTGCAAAATTTGCTTGATGATGTCCTTCGCAAACGGCGCGGCGGTGACGGACCCGAAGTCGGGCCGCTTCTGCGCCTCGTCCACGATCACCAGCACGCCGATCTCCGGATCGTCGATGGGCGCGAACCCGATAAAGCTGCCGATGTGGGTCTCGCTGGAGACGACGCCGTCGATGTACAACTGCGCGGTGCCGGTCTTGCCGCCGATGTCGTAGCCCTGGATGTAGGCATTGCGCCCGCCGCCCTCCTCCACCACTTTCTGCAGCATCTTGCGCAACGTGGCGCTGGTGGCCTGGGAGATCGGCGTGGCGGCCACCTCAGGCCTGCCCACTTCCAGCACTTCGCCGCTGGGCGAGTCGATCTGTTTGACGACATAGGGCACCATCAGGTTGCCCCCGTTGACCGCTGCGCATGCCGCTGTCAAAAGCTGGATGGGCGTCAGCGCCACCGATTGGCCGAACCCGATGCGCGCGATGTCCACGCGCTTGCAGGCCGCCTCGCTGATCAGAATGCCGCCCGCCTCGCCCTTGATGTCCACGCCCGTAGGCTTACCGAGCCCGAACGCGTTCAAGTACTTGTAAAACCGGGGCACGCCCAGCCGCAGGCCCATCTCCACGAACACCGGGTTGCAACTGTTGCACAGCGCCTCCTGGAAGCTCTCGCTGCCGTGCGGGTTGCCCCAGCACTTGATCCGGCCGCCCTCCACGACCACCGAACCTGAGCAGTAAAAGTGTTCCCCGAGGCTCACCACGCCGGTGTCCAGCGCCGCAGACGTGGTCAGGATCTTGAATGTTGAGCCCGGCTCGTAGGCGTCCGTCACCAGCCGGTTGCGCATCAGCTCATTGAGCTGCTCCACATCGGACCTCGGCGGGTTGTTCAGGTCGAAGTCCGGCTTGTTGCACATGGCCAGGATCTCGCCGGTCTTTGGGTTCATGACCAGTACGCGAACGGCCTTGGCGCGGTTCACGCTGAGCGCCTCCCGCGCCGCCTGCTCCACAAAGCTCTGGATGGAGTAGTCGAGGGTCAGCGACACCGTGGACCCGTCCTGGGGCTCCACATATTCCCTTGCGCCATAAGCGAGCTCGCGGCCCTTGCCGTCGATCTCGTCCAGCAACCGCCCGGACTTGCCGCGCAGGTACTTGTCCAGGGACAGTTCCAGCCCGCTCTGCCCCATGCCGTCGATGGTGGTGAGCCCCAGCAACTGGCTGGCGAACGCGCCCATCGGGTAATATCTCTTCGAGTCCTCCTCGAGGTACAGGCCGTTGAGGTCGGTGGACCCCTTTGCCTGGTGGCTGGCGTACAGACTGCGCAGCTGCTGCGCGATGGGCTTGTCGAGCTGGCGCTTTAAGATCACGCCGCCCTTGGACCGGTCTGAGGCCTTTTTTTCGATGGTGGCCTCGTCCAGGTCCAACACCTTTGCCAGCACCTGCGCGAACGCCTTGGCGTCCACCACCTGGCGCGGACTGACCGACGCGATGTAGGCCGTGGCCGACACCGCCAGCGTGTTGCCGTTGCGGTCCAATATGCTGCCCCGCTGCGGGGCGATGATGGACTCGCTGGTCCACTGGCTCTGCGCCCTCTGCTGCAGCGCCTGGGACTGTACCACCTGCAACCGGAACAGCTGCACTACTTCCAGACAGAACAACACCGCGAAGATCCCCATGCACAGCGCGAGGCGGCGACGGATCACAGGGCCTGTCGTGACCAAGTGCATCCCTCCCCGCCTACTTCATCAATCCACCGGCGTCTGCTGACCGGAATAAACGGTCTGCGGCTGTACTTCGGTGGATTGACCGACCGGCGAGATCACGCGGATCTGTCCTTCCTGTGGTTGTATCATGCCCAGGCGGCCCACCGCCTCGTCGTGCACGCGCTTGATGTTGCGCTGCATGCTGAGCCTCATGTTCAGGTTGCCCGCGTCGCCCTTTTTCTCGCGGATCTGACTGGTCAGTTGGGAGATCTGCTTGGTGTTCTGCGCCATCTGGGCCAGCTGCCCGATCTGCGCGAACACCAGCGCCATCAAGAGCGCCAGAAACACGTACATGGCGAACTGGCTGGCCCGCGAGGCCTTGATCTCCCGGCGCGCCCTTTCGCTCGCCTGCGGTTGCGCGATCTGGGTGCGCTGGGTCGTGCGGCCCGCGGTGCGCTGCGGCTCAAAAGGCGCGTCCATGGGAAAGCGTCGAACCGGCGGTCGGTGCTGATTCTGCGCACTGCTGCGCCGCGGCGCGGAATAGGCCGCCCCGGAAGAGCCAACGCTCATAGCTATTCCCTCCCCCTGAAATATAGAACCAAGCGCTGGCCGCAACGTGCCCTAGGCGACAGCCCGCTCCGTGTGCGGCGAGGCAGCGCTATGAATAGTACCGCTCGTTGATATAGTCCAGCAGCTCCGCCTGCTCCGCCTCGGTCTCGTTGGTGACCTCCACGAACTTCTCCTCCGGCCAGATCTCCAGATACGGCCCCACGCCCACAAATCGAATGGACTTGTCCATCCCGACCTTCTGGCGCAGTGTCTGCGGCAGCAGCACCCGTCCCTGCCCATCCAGGGCGCTGTCCGGGAACGAAAAGCCCAGGATCAGCCGCTTGTAGCGCATGGCGCGGGCGTCCACGGAGGGAATCCGGTCCATCTCCTCGGCGATCTTGCGCCACTGGTCCACCGGATACAGCGCCAGCGCGCTCAAATCGCTGTTCAGGCCCACGGTGAACTTGTCCCCCAGCGCCTCCCGGTAGGAAACCGGAATGGTCGCACGCCCTTTCGGGTCAAGTGTATGATTCGCATTCCCATTAAATGCGTGCCCCGCCATTCCGCTTCACCCCTTTCGGCACAGATTGACACAGAGTTACGTCCGGTGCCCCACATTATAACACAACTCGACACAAAAAGACAGCTTTTCCCACGTTTTTCTCACAATCGTAAGAAAAGAGACCAAAGTCGGCTAGATATAGCCAGACCTCGGTCTCAAACCACAAGATATAGAAAAGAGGTTGCGCGAAAGGACGCGCCCACCCCATTGTTAATTGTTAATTGTTAATTTTGAATGCGAATCGTCAACCACCTCCACCGGCCGAAACCCCACCCCGTCCGAAGAGGCCTGTACATACCGCACCCCGCCCACCTCGCCCCGCACCGCACCCATCAGCGCCGCGCCATGCAGGTGGCCGTACACGCAGACCTCGGCCCCGTACGCCTGCAGCAGCCGCGAAAAGCCCGTGTCCGCGCCGCCCCCGGTCAGCGGCGGAAAATGCATCATCGCCACGAGCCGCTTATCCTGCCCGCGCCGCCGGGCGTCCTTCAGCGACATTTCAAGGCGGATCAGTTCGCGCTCATAGATCTTCTGGTCCTCGGCGCTGCCGCCCTCCCCAGGCAATGTCCAGCCGCGCGACCCGGCGACGACGAACGCCCCGAACTCGAACGCGTCGTTCTGCAACGCCCACATGCCGTTCGGCAGCGCATCCCGAACGCGGGCGATGCTCGCCCACCAATAGTCGTGGTTGCCGCGCAGCAGCAGTTTTTTGCCGGGCAGCGCCCCGATCTGGTCCAGGTGCGCGCGCGCCTCCGGCAGCGTCATGGCCCAGCTGATGTCGCCGGGCACCAGCACCAGGTCCTCCTCGTCCACCGTCTCGCGCCATTGCGAAAAAATGCGTTCGGCGTGGTGTTCCCACCTGTCGCCGAACACATCCATCGGTTTTCCACCGCTGTCCAGGTGCAGGTCAGCGATCGCGCGAATTGCCATCGCCATAATCGTCCTCATCCAGGATGTCGGCCTCCGCCTCCAGCGGCAGGTCGCCGTCCTCTTCTTCGACATCGTCGTCAAAGTCCGCGTCCTTGGCAAACTCGCCGTCCAGGTCGTCGTCCACGATGTCGATCTCAATCTCGTCCATGTCGGCCATGGAGTCGATCTCCAATGTGCGGTCCTCCACGAGCACGTCGTCCTCGGTCACGTCCGCGGGGGTCCGGCGGGTCAACTCTTTGAGGCAGGCGCTGCACAACTCGCCGCCGGCCACGGCCGGATGCTCGCCGCACTCGCTGCACATCTCGGGCATGTCGTCATGCTCGGTTTCGCCGCAGACCTCCTTTTTGCAGACTGTGCACAGATTGCCGCCGTCCAGGATGTAGTTCAGTTCGCAGCGCGGGCACTTTTCATATGCCATACAACATGACCTCCGGTGCATTTGAGATGTAACCAGGTTCACGCGGCCTGTAACATAGAGGCCGCGCTCATTTCCCTAATATCATACACAATCAGGCTCAGAATGGAAGCCCTATGCACCTGTTTTCGTGTTAATTTTTGATGAAATAGTCAGCACAAGAGTGTGTACTGCCGGAACACCTGCGCCAAAGTGCCGCCCGCGCCCCGGGCGACGGCGAGCGAAGCTGCGTTCTCGCTATCGATCACACCAGCGGTCAGCCGCGTCGGGCGCACGGCCTCAAGGCCCTGCAGCATGCCGCCGATCAGGCAGACCAGCGCACCGGCGCGCCGCGCGTGCCCGTCGATGTGGGCGGTCGCGATGCGCACCGCACCGGTCTTCCGGTCGCGCAGCCCCAGCAGCATTCCGCAGGGCGCGCCGTCGCGGCTCGCCACCAGCGTCAGCCTCGGATCGAGCCAGGGCGTGAGCCGCGCCAGCTGGTCTGCGAACTCGTCCATGCAGATACGGTCCGTGATCCCCATCGCCCGCCACAGCCGCTCGCAGTCCCTTCGGCTCCTGAGCGGGTCCGCCGCCGCCACCGCGATACCGGACCGCCGCCGCGCCCAATCCGCCGCCTCCGGATACCGCCGCCCGCGCAGCGCGTCCATCGTCAGCTCATACGACAGCCAGTTCGTCTCCGCATGAAAACCCACAGCGGTCAGCAGCGCGTCATAGTGGGCTGGGTTTTCCGGGTTCAGCAGCGCCGAGGGCCGCTCAAACCCCGCCACCTGCACGCCCATCCCGAACCCGCTGCCGTCTGGCGCGACCGGCCCGAACAGGCTGCGCATGCCCTGCCCGCGCTGCCATTCCGCCATGCCCGCCGCCAGCAGACCCACAGCGTCGGGCCGGTCCTCGGCGGCAAAGCACGCAAAATAGCCGCGCCGCTCACCGCTGAGCCGCGCGGCCCGCCTGTCCACCCCCGTCAGCGCCGTCGCCTGCCGCCGCCCGTCCTCCACCACGTCCAGCGTGATGTGCTCGCCGTTGTTCAGCAGCGGCCAGAAAGCTGGGCCGTACTTGACCTTGCGCTCTACAAGCCGCATCATTTCGGCTGCCTGCGCTGCTCGCGCCAGCCCTTCAGGCGCAACACGTCCTCGATGTACGTGTCCCTCAGCGCGCGGTTGTAGATCACCGACGCCGGGTGATACATCGGATACAGCAGCTGCCCGCCCGGCAGCATCTGGAAACGGCCGTGGACCTCGCCAATGGCCATCTTGCTGCCCGCCAGCGCCCGCAGCGCGGTGTTGCCCAGCGTCACCACGCACTCCGGCTTCACCAGCGCGATCTCCTTCTGCAGCCACGGCAGGAACAGCGCCACCTCCTCGCGGCTGGGCGTGCGGTTGGAGACCGTGCCCTTCTGGGAGGTTTTCACGGGCCGGAATTTCACCGTGTTCGTGATGTACAGCTCCGCCCGGTCGAATCCGGAGAGCTGCAAAAACTCGTCCAGGTTTTTCCCCGCCTTGCCCACGAAAGGCTTGCCCTGCAGCGCCTCCTGGGCGCCGGGCGCCTCGCCCACCAGCATCACGGCGGCGTGCTCCGCGCCTTCGCCGAACACGAACAGCTTTTGCTCGCCCGGGTACACCTCGCGGAAAAAGGCGGTCATCTCCGCCCGGAATTTTTTCATCATGTCTCTTGCCCCTTTAGCCGGTCCATAACCGACACAAAATCCGCGTACGCCAGCCGCTTTTGGGACGGGTCCCGCAGCAGCGCGGACGGGTGGAACGTGGGCATCATCCACCGTCCGTCCACCTCCCGCCACTGGCCGTGGTCTCTGCGGATGCGCACGTCCGGGCCGATCACATACTTCGCCGCCGTCGCGCCCAGCGCCACCACGAACGCCGGCTGCACCAGCTCAAACTGGCGCGTCAAGTGCACGGCGCAGGCCCGCGCCTCCTCCTCGGTGGGCGTGCGGTTTTCCGGCGGCCTGCATTTGACCACGTTCGCGATGTAGACCTCCCTGCGCTCGATCCCCACCGCCTGCAGCAGCGCCGTCAGCAACGCGCCGGACGCGCCCACAAAGGGCCTGCCCTGGGCGTCCTCATCCGCCCCCGGCCCCTCGCCCACCAGCATCAGCCGCGCACGGGGGTTGCCCTCGCCCGGGACCGCGTGTCTGCGCGAACGGCACAGCCCGCAGGCCTCGCAGCCCTCGATCCGCTCAAACAGCCCCATCCAGCCCGCCATCCGCCGCACCGCCCTCTGTCGTTCATGCCATGCCCAATAGTATAGCACGAATGGGGGCGGATTACCAACGCGAGTTTGCGCGGCTTCTGCTCTATTTCTTGCTCAGGCTGACCATCTTCTTCGCCTGCTCATAGGCGGCCTCGGTGATCACGCTGTCGCCGTTGAGCTTGAACGCGGCCTGGATCTGCTTTTGGGTCACGTCGTTCATCAGAATCCATACGGCGGTCTGGCGCACGGCGAAGTTGCACCCGTTTTCCTTCAGCGGCCTGAGCAGCTTCGGCAGCCGGTCGGACGGCTTGTACTGGCTCAGCACGAACCCGTCCCCGGAGGTGGGCAGATGCCGGTACAGGTTCATGCACACCGAGTCCACGCCCAGTTTCGTCTCGCCGCCCGCGGGCAGGGAGAGCTGCTTAGGCTCCGTGAACAGCACATTCTGCACCTGCTTGCTGTCGCTGGAGAGCCATGTGCCGTCGCCCACCAACACCTGCAGGTCCACCCCCGCGCGGTTGTACAGCATCAGATCCGTCCGGGCCGCACTGCAGCTCACAAGCGTCCACTCCACCGCGCCGCGCTCCACCAACTGCGCGAGCTCCGCGCCTGTGGCGACGTCCAGGCCCTCCAGGGAGATGGCGCTCTGCGCGGCGTCTAGCGCTTCCTCAGGCGCTTCCTCCGGCACATCCGGCGGCGGATCCTGGGCCTCCGTTTCCTCCGGCGCAGGCATCTCCTCCGCCTCACCGTCCAGCAGCGCCGCCGAGTTCACCATCGCCACCTTCGGGGCGGCCTGAGGCGCCTCTGTGGGCTCAGGCGTGGATGTCGGCGTCGGCGTGGAGGTCGGCTCCGGTGTGGGCTCCGGCGTGGGTTCCGGCGTGGGCTCCGGCGTGGGTTCGGGGATGGGCGTAGGGTCCGGCGTCGGCGCTTGGGCCGGGGCGTCCGTCTCAGATGGCACAGCTGTCGCCACTTTCGCCGCCTGGGTCGCCACGTCCGCCTGCTGCCAGAAACGATGGGCCGGGTCGCGGAAATACCGAGTCGTAACCACGACCACCACCATGATCAGCAGGAACATCAGCAATTTTTTCATGGGCTCATTCCTCCAATTCCATCCGCACGACGCGGTCTATATAGCCGGGCACGCGCGCCATCTCGCGCCGCCAAAACAGCAGGTTCCGGTGGCGACAGATGGCCTGGCCGCCGTATGCGCCCGTTGACTGGCCGCGCCATTTGGCGCAGGCCTCGCAGTCGCCACAGGGCAGCACGCTCAGGATCGACAGGCCCTGAAACAGCGCCACCGGCAGCGGCAGGTCGTCCCGCTCAGCGAGCGGCGCGGGCTGGGCGCAGATTTCGACGCGGGACGCGCCGATCCGCGCCAGGGCATCCATCCGGTCCAGGGCAGACGGCGTGGCCCAGTGCAGGGCCAGCCTGTCCGGCGGCTGCGCGTAGGTGAGCAGTGCGGGCTCGCCGTCCAGGTCACAGACCGTTCGGCTCTCCTGGCCGTCGCCGCTGAGAAAACCCAGGATGCGCGGGTCCGTGTCCTGGCCCGCCAGCAGCGGACCTGCGGCGCAGGGGACGGACGGTTGCCTTTCGCTGCACAGCGCCAGTGCGCCGAGGTCGTTCAGGGAGAACTCCAGGCCGGGCCAGGGGCGGAGGGCCGACAGGGCCGCCTCGAACCAGTCCATGGCGGCGGGGCGCAGCGGCGGGACCATGAGGGTGAGGGGGCGGCCAGGTTCGAGCGAGGCCCAGCACGACATCAGCGAGCGCTCACAGCTGAGGGAGCCGAGGTATGGACGGCCATCCGTAGAGAAGCGCATGGAGGAACCCGCCTTCCCCGCGAAACCCATCGCGGGCTGATGCCGGAGCGCCGCGCCGCCGCCGTCGGGAACGGCCCCCGTGCAGCTGCGCCCCGCCACAGCGTCAGCGCGGCGTTTTCCCATTCGACTACCCCTCATAATAGCACCCGCACACCCCGCCGAACCGCTCCGATCGAAGCGCCACGATCTCATCCTGATCCCGCGCTTTCCCCACGTCCCTCAAAAACCGCACCCACTTCAACCGCGCTCCCAGCGGCAGCCCGCGCCCGCCCAGCTTGCCCACGCGGACCCCGGCCGCCTCCATCTCCTTCATCCGGCACGCCGCACATGCCCCAATCGGCGCGCCCTCCTCCGCCAGCGCATGGCACCCGAACCCCGCCGTGCCGGTGTCGAACGAGCGAATCGCCCGCTTCGGCGCACCCTCGGCGCCCTGATAGCCCACCCCATGATGGCATCTGCACAGCCCATCGACGAACGAGCACCTGTCCAGCGCCACCATGGCCTCGAACGCCATGTCCGGGCAGGCGGCGGCGATTTTCCCCATTTCCGAGATGCTCAGGCAGCGCGGCAGCACCACCCGGGACGCGCCCAGCCCGCGGTAGACCCGAACCGCCTGCGCGTTCAGCGCCACCGCCAGCAGCGATATCGACACCTGCAGCGGCAGGGCCTCGGCCACGAGCGCCTCCAGAAAACCGATGTCCGACACATGCACCGCCGCGCCGCCCGCGCCCGCGAAGGCCCGGGCCTGGGCCAGCAGCAGGGGATATTGAGGGCGGGTGTAGCGCGCGTTCAGGGCCAGGAAGGCGGGCACGCGCATCCGGGCCGCTTCCCGGGCGATGGCCCGCAGTTCGTCCAGTGTTTGCGCGTTGGCCAGCCCCTGACGGCGGTTGGCACTGTCGTGCGGGCCGTAGTTTTCGGCCCACTCGGGCGGCAGGCAGCCGCAGTATACCTCGCTTGCGCCCGCGCGGACGAGGGGTGCGACGTCGGAGGCGGACTGGACAGGAGCGGCGATGAGCATGGACAAAACCTCCTTAACCATTCGGGGTGATGTCGCTCACGCGGCGGCGGGGGCAAACCCCCCCCCTACGGGGCCCGGGCATGCCCCCCCGCCGCGCCAGCGACACCCCGACCCCCCCCCAAGGAGAAACCCCACATACCCCC
>JAVBUD010000110.1:0-17765 GCA_031555755.1 Eubacteriales bacterium
CGCACCGACCCACATAACACAACTCACCATCCTTCTTTTACTATTTTCCCCTCCGCCCCCCCCTCTCCCCCGCCGGGGGAGGAGCGCTTGATGTGGGTTGAGGCGCGCGAACGACGCTGCGGCGGTCGTCTGCCGCCGCTCGCCCCTACACCCCCGCCCCACCCAGCCAGGTCATGCTGTTGCCCTGACCCATCCGCGCTTCCAGAATACGCTGGATCTGGGCCACGTACTGCGTCAGCTCGTTCGACGTGGCGTCGATGATGCGGTCGGCCTTGATCTGGCGCTCCATGGTCTCGATCGCGCCGTTGATCTTGGTGTACAGCTCATTGCCCAGGATCGACGCGCCTTTGCCGTGCAGGTCCATGAGCACATTGTCCTGGCTGTAGGCCGAATAGATATGCTTGCTGATCTCCGGCAGCACCTGCCCGGCGATGTCGGCCTTGGGCTCCTTCATCGCATCGTAGGTGCGCACGATCATCGTCAGGTCGCTCAGGATACCGCTCTCGATCTGGGCGCGGCCCTGGGACAGGCGCTGGTTGTTTTGGATCAGCACATACAACGTGATCCCCAGCGCGACGGCCAGCGCGCCGATGACGGCGGCAACGAGGATCAACCGCCTGCGGAGCTGCGGGTTTTGCGCGCTACGCGCGCGCTTGAGCTGCAGAGAACTCATGGTATCCAGTCTCCCTTCCGTGGCACATGACGAAATGTGAATGACATAATATATGCGGGTATGCACAATATTATACGCCATATTCTACGGAATTCCTATGCCTAAGAAAAAGTTCATGCATAAAATACGAGATATCCTGTATAGATAATCCACAAGCGCCCGTTTTTTGTGCGAATTGTACAATGTGAATTGTGTGTAAAGCGTTACGACGGGTTACGGAAGTCGATTTATTTCGTAAAATCCTCGTCCAATTGTATCACACAATTGTAACGCGGATCGATGGTTTGCATGCGATCTTGCAGTTCTCGGGCGGCGGCGGCGCGCGCTGACCGGTCCATGTCAAAAGGCTGCACCAGGTCGAAGATCAGGTTGATCCGGTGCTCGCCCTGTACCATGCGAAAATCATGCATACTCATGCGCGGATCGATGTGCTCGATGGCGCGGCAAAGCTGCGCCTTGATCCGGTCCTGCCGCTCGTCGCCCACCGTCACGGGGTCCATGTGGATCACGATCTGGATGCCCAGCTCGCGGTGGATACTGAGCTCGATCTCATCGATCATCTCGTGGGCCACGTGGATGTCCATGTCGTCCGGCACCTCGGCGTGCACAGACGCCATCGCGCGGCCCGGGCCGTAGTCGTGCACGATCATGTCGTGCAGCCCCACGACGCCCGGCGCGCCGTTGACCCGGTCCGCGATCTGCTTCACCAGCTCCGGATCGGGCCTGCCACCCAGCAGTTGGTCGATGGTGTCCTTGGCGACGTTATAGCCCGAGCGCAGGATCAGCAGCGCCACGCAGAGCCCCGCGATGGCGTCGATGGGCAGCGGCACATAGGGCCGGATCAGCGCCGCCGCGATCACGGCAGACGTGGTGATCACGTCGTTCTTGCTGTCCTCGGCGGCGGCCAAGATCACGCCGGACGAGATCTTCTCGCCGATCGTCTTGTTGTAGCGCATCATCCACAGCTTGACACCGATGGACAGCAGCATGATCAACGCCATGGGCCAGCCCAGCGCGCCGGTCTGCGGATGAGCGAGCTGCGGTACCGACTCGCGGATCAGCTCCACGCCCACAAAAAAGATCAGCGCCGCCACCGCCAGCGCCGCGATGTACTCCATCCGCCCGTGGCCGAACGGGTGCTCCGCGTCGGGCCTGCGGGTGGACATGCGCATGCCGATCAGCGAGATCAGCGACGAGCCCATGTCCGACAGGTTGTTGAACGCATCCGACACGATGCCCATGGAGCGGGTCATCAGCCCCACCGGCAGCTTCACCAGGAACAGCAACAGGTTCAGCGCAATGCCCAGGCCCCCCGTGAGCACACCATAATTCGCCCGCACGTCCGGATCGTCTACCCGCTCCGGGTTGCGGACGAACCGCGAAATGAAAAAATCCAGCATATGAGCGTCCCTCCGCACCGTGTTTCCTTCCATAATAAGGCTTGGATGGGCGGGTGTCAAGGGCGTTGATCTGGTTTGTTGGCGTCGCCCCGCACGAGACAGCCCTGATGACAACACCCCGCCGCTGTGCTATACTGATGCCAACACGAAGGGAGGCTTGCAACCCATGAAAAACCATGGCTTCGACCAACCCAAGCTCCAGCGCAACCTGGACGCGCTGCTGGCCGGCTGGATACAGTCCGGCCACCTGCCCTGCGCCCAGGCCATCGTCTCCCGCAGGGGCGAGACGGTCTACCAGGGCACATTCGGACACCTGGACGCGGCTGGCACAGTGCCGCTGCCCGAGGACGCCATTTTCCGCGCCTATTCCATGACGAAGACGTTCACCTCCGCCTGCATGCTGATGCTGTTGGAGGAGGGCAAGTTCAAGATGCACGACCCGCTGAGCCGGTTCTTCCCGGAGTTTAAGGACATCAAGGTCACCGAAACCGCGCCCAACGGCGGGCTGTCCCTGGTGAAGCCCCGCCGCGAGATCGTCATCCGCGACCTGTTCACCATGGCCAGCGGCATCCCCTATCCTGGCGGCGAGACGCCCAGCGAGCGGGCGATGCAGGCCATGCTGAAGCGCATGGATCGCGACGTCAAGGCGGGCAAGCCCTGGGACGCCCGGCGGGTGATGCGCGAAATCGGCAGCACCGTGCCGCTCACCTTCCATCCGGGCGAGCACTGGTGGTACGGCGAGTCCATCGACGTGCTAGGCGCGCTGGTGGAACACTTCAGCGGCATGCGGCTGGGCGATTACATGGCGCGGCGCATCTTTGAGCCGCTCGGGCTCACCGACACCGCGTTTTATGTACCGGAGGAAAAGCGCGACCGGTTCGTGGAGCTGTGCGCGCCGGACGCGCGGGGCGTCTACCACAAGGACACAGGCGCGTGGTTCAATGAGGCGTACCATGCCGATCCCCCGTTCCAGACGGGCGGCGGCGGGCTGGTGTCCACCGCGAAAGACCTGATCAAATGGACGCGGCTGCTGGCGGGCCTGGGTGAGGTGGACGGCGTGCGCCTGCTCAGCCGCAGCACCGTGGAACTGATGCGCCGAAACCACCTCAGCGAGCAACAGATGGCCGACTACAACTGGGACACCCAGCGCGGCTACGGCTACGGCCTGGCCGTGCGCACGATGCTCCGGCCCGAGCTCGCGGGCTACGGCAACGTGGGCGAGTTCGGCTGGGACGGCATGGCCGGCACCTGGCTCAGCGCCGACCCCGCCGAGGAGATGGCGATGGTGTTCCTGGTCCAGGTGAACCCCGGTAAGCACTACGAGACCGTGCCCTACTTCGCACAGACGGTGTACGGAGCGATCGGAGACTGATCCCGCACACATCCGCCCCACACGGTCATCCTGAGCGCGGCGAAGGACCTTCCTGTACCCAATCGTATTGGTTTGAGGAAGGTCCTTCGCATCGCTCAGGATGACCGCATGCACGCTGCATTTCCTGCAGCCTGCGGTTCGGTCGTCATCCCGCCCGCTCAAACTGGCTGTTGTACATCCCGGCGTAGAACCCGCCCTTGGCCAGCAGCTGCTCGTGGGTGCCCTGCTCCACGATGTCGCCCTCGTTCATGCACAGGATCAGGTCGGCGTTGCGGATCGTGGACAGCCGGTGGGCGATGACGAAGCTGGTGCGGCCCTTCATCAGGTTGTCCATGGCGCGCTGGATGAGCAGCTCGGTGCGCGTGTCCACGCTGGACGTGGCCTCGTCGAGGATCAGGATCTTCGGGTCGGCCAGGATCGCGCGGGCGATGGTCAGCAGCTGCTTTTGGCCCTGGGACACATTGCTGGCCTCCTCGTTGAGCACCATGGCGTAGCCGTCGGGCTGCGTGCGGATGAAGTGGTCCACCTGCGCGGCCTTCGCGGCGGCGCGCACCTCGGCCTCGGTGGCGTCCAGCCGCCCGTAGCGGATGTTTTCCAGCACGGTGCCGTTGAACAGCCAGGTCTCCTGCAGCACCATCCCGAAGTTCTGGCGCAGATCGTCCCTCGTGAAGTCCCGGATGTCCGCGCCGTCCACGGTGATCCTGCCGCCGGTCACGTCGTAGAACCGCATCAGCAGCTTCACGATGGTGGTCTTACCCGCGCCGGTGGGCCCCACAATGGCGATTTTCTGGCCGGGCTCGACCTGGGCGGAGAAGTCGTGAATGATGGTCTTGTCGCTGTTGTAGCCGAACCGCACGTGCTCAAAACCAACGCTGCCCGTGGCGTGCGCCAGGCGCACCGGGTGCTCCGCCTCGGGTACCTCGTCCTCGGCGCCCAGGAACTCAAACACACGCTCCGCCGCCGCGGCGGTCTGCTGCAGCACGTTTGAGATGTTGGCGAGCTGGCTGATGGGCTGGGTGAACTGGCGCACATACTGGATGAACGACTGGATGCCGCCGACGGTCATCTGGCCAGTCACGGCATAGTAGCCGCCCAGGATGCAGATCGCCACATAGCCGATGTTGCCGATGATGTTGGTGATGGGCATCATCAGCCCGCTGAGAAAGCTGGACTTCCAGGCGGAGTGGTACAGCGTGTCATTGTACTGGTTGAATGTGCGCTCCGACTTTTCCTCGCCGGAGAACGCCTTGACGACGACGTGGCTGCCGTACATCTCCTCGATGTGGCCGTTCACATGGCCCAGGTACTCCTGCTGCGCCCGGAAGTGCTTTTGGGACGCCTTGATCACAAAGCTCACGCCCAGCGCGGACAGCGGCAGGATACACAGCGCCACCAGCGTCAGCTGCCAGCTGATGGCAAACATCATGAACAGGATGCCGACGACCGACGTGATGCTGGTCACGATCTGGGTCAGGGACTGGTTCAGGCTCTGTCCGATGGTGTCCACGTCGTTGGTGATGCGGCTGAGCACCTCGCCGTTGGTGGTGCGGTCGTAGAAGCTGAACGGCAGGCGGTGGATCTTCTCGTCGATGTCGCCGCGCATCTGATAGGAGAGCTGCGTCGTCACGCCGGACATGATGAAGCCCTGTACATAGGACAGCACCGCGCTGAGCGCGTACAGCGCCATCAGCCACACGACGATCCGGCCCACCGCCGCGAAATCGATGCCGCCCGTGCCCGCGATCTGGGCCATGACGCCCCGGAACAGCTCGTCCGTGGCCTGCCCCAGCACATACGGCGCGCGGATGGAGCACACGGTCGCGGCGATGGCGAACACCCACACCGTCAGCACCTTCCACTTCTGCGCGCCCAGATAGGCGATCAGCTTGCCCATCGTCCCCCTAAAATCCTTCGCCTTTTCTCCCATGCCGATAGGCCCCATCGGCCCGCCGTGGCCGGGCCCGCGTCGCGGAGGGCGGCCGGTTTTGTTTTGGCTCATGCGAGTTCCTCCTCGAAAAATGAATGAACAATTGATTGTCCGATGCGACCCCGCCCTCCAATTGTTCATTGTTAATTCTTAATTACCAAGCTCTTCCTCCGACAACTGCGACCCCGCGATCTCCCGATACGCCGGGCATGTCTTCAGCAGCTCGCCGTGGGTCCCCCGACCCACGATCCTGCCCTCGTCCAGCACCAGGATCTGCTCGGCGTGCAGGATCGTCGAGACCCGCTGTGCGACGATGATCATCGTGCCGTCCTGGGCGTATGCATTCAATGCTTTTCTCAGCGCCACGTCGGTCTTGAAGTCCAGCGCGGAGAACGAGTCGTCAAAGATAAAGATCTCGGGCCGCTTGGCCAGCGCCCGGGCGATGGAGAGCCGCTGCTTCTGTCCACCGGACACATTATCGCCGCCCTGGGCGATGGCGCTCGCCATGCCTTCCGGCTTCTCGTCGATGAACGCCAGCGCCTGGGCCACGCCAGCCACCTCGCGCAGTGCCTCGTCCGAGATGTCCTCGTTGCCGTAGCGCAGGTTCGACTCGATGGTGCCCGACAGCAGCACGCCCTTCTGCGGCACATAGCCGATCTTGGCCCTGAGCGCGCGCTGGGCCACATGCTTCACGTTCGCGCCGTCCACGGTCACCTGGCCCTCCGTGGCGTCGTAGAACCGCAGGATCAGGTTGGCGATGGTGGACTTGCCGCTGCCCGTGGAGCCGATAATGGCCGTGGTCTGGCCCGGCAGCGCGGTGAAGCTGATGTCCCTGAGGGCGTATTCCTCCGCGCCCTCGTACTTAAACCCCACGCCCTCAAAACGCACGATGCCCCTGTCCCGGGCCACAAAATCCACCGGCGCATCGGGGTCCACGATGGACGGCGCAGTGTCCAGCACCTCCGCGATGCGGTCCATGGACACGGCTGCCCGGGGCACGAACACGAACGCCATCGACAGGAACAGGAACGACATGATGATCTGCATGGCGTACTGCATGAACGCCATCATGTCGCCCACCTGCATGGCGCTGGCGGCGATCTGGTGCGCGCCGACCCACACGATCAGCAGCGTCACCGATGACATGATCAGCGTCATGATGGGCATCATCAGGCTCATCACCCGGTTGATGAACAGGTTCACTTGGCTGAGGTCTCTGTTGGCTGTGTCGAACCGCTTTTCCTCGTATTCGGTGGTGCCGAACGCGCGGATGACCATCAGCCCGGACAGGTGCTCCCGCGCCACCAGGTTCAACTTATCCACCAGCTTCTGCACGATCTTGAACTTGGGCGTCACGATGCCCATCAGCACCACGATCAGCCCGATCAGCACCACACCCGCCAACGCGATGATCCAGCTCATCGACGTGGACTTGCGCAGCGCCATCATGATGCCGCCGATGCACATGATCGGCGAATATAGAATCATCCGCGTGCCCATCTGGATCAGCATCTGCACCTGCTGCACGTCGTTGGTGGTGCGCGTGATCAGCGACGCCGCGCCGAACCGGTTCACCTCCGCGGAGGAAAACCGCTCCACCTGCCCAAACACGTCCCTGCGCAGTTTTCGCGCCACGCCCGCCGCCATCTTTGAGGAGAACAGCCCCACCAGCACCGTGGCGACGCCGCCGATCAGCGCGATCAGCAGCATCTTCAGCCCCACGCCGATGATGTAGCCGCGCTGGATGCCCGCCATGTCCAGCCCCAGCTCGCGATAGTATCCCTCCACGAAGGCGACGCCGTACTGGGTCTTCATCATGGCCGTGGTCGCCTGCGCCTCCGCGCGATAGGCCGCCATCTGGTCCTGGGGTATCGTGCCCAGCATGGGCGCCAGCTGATACAACATGGTGACGTCCATCTCCACGTTCTCATCGGTGCCGCCGGACATGCCGCCGTACTGCGCCGACATGCCCTTGGCGATGGTAATCCCCAGCGTGGCGGCGTCCTCAAACAGCGCCTCGCCCCGCGCGCGCTCCGCCTCGCCGCCGCCGGTGAGCCGGTACTGCCCGCCATCCTCGCTGTACAGGTCCGCCAGGATCGCCCTGTCGGACTCGTCCCCGGTCAGCGCCAGCACCAACGAAAACCCGCCCGCCGACACCTCGTCCGGCAGCGCCGACGCGATCCCGTTCTGCTGTATGCCCACGTTCACGATGTCCGACATGTAGTTCGGCAGGTTCAAATCGCAAAGCGCCTGCAAGAACAGCAGCAGGAACACCATCAGCATGGACGCTGCGAAAGGCCGCAGGTATTTGAGCAGTTTTTTCACAGAAGACTCACCTCGTTGATCAATTCACAATTCACAGATACCATTTCACAATTCCATGATGTCCGCCGTCCCGCTCCAGCCGCGCCAACCCGAGCGAAGCGCGGAGCGCGCAGTCGAAGGATCTCCCCGCCCCCACCCGTTGTGGACCAGAGCGCAGCGCGGAGCGCGGCGGGGCAGGGGGAGCCCCCGCGGGCGCCCCGGCCCTCCCCACTGCAGCGGACCGCCGCCGGGGGGCGGGGAGCGCCTTCGACTGCGCTAACGCTCCGCTCAGGATGACAACGATGTATGCGCGTGGAACGCCCCGTGCACACGACCATCGGCGGCGCAGCCGCCCACTTATGCACTGTGCACCGTGAACTTCATTCCCCCATCTCCGCCTGCTCCCGATACTTGCGCATCGACACCGCGAACAGCTCGCCGTTGCTGGGCGGCGTGTACGTGATCGCGTTCGCGCCGGCCTCGATGGTCTCGATGATCGAGTCGTCCGTCGGGCCGCCGGTGGCGATGATCGGCACCTCCGGGAACTGCCTCCGGATGCCGCGGATGATCTCGGCGGTCTTGGCCGCGCCGGACACGTTCAGGATGTCCACGCCCGCTCGGACCCGCGCGGCGATGTCGGTGTTGGCGCTGACCACGGTGCACACGATGGGGATGTCCAGAGTTGCCTTGAGCCGCGCGATGATCTCGTTCTCGGTGGGCGCGTTGACGACCACGCCGAAAGCGCCCTCAAACTCGGCGTTCTGCGCCAGCTGCACCACGCGCTCGCCCCGGGTGACCCCGCCGCCCACGCCCACGAAGATGGGCATGTCGGCGGCGGCCATGAGGCCGTGGGTGATGGCGGGCTGGGGCGTGAACGGATAGACCGCGATGATGGCGTCGGCGTTGATGTTGCGGATGATGGCGACGTCGGTGGTAAATGCCAACGACTTGATCCGCCGCCCGAAGATGCGGATGCCGCTGGCTCTGGAGATGCAGTGCGGTACGATGACCATGTGATTGCGCAGGTTGCCGTCGAAGCTGGGGATGAATTTCCCATCGCCCTTTTCCATGCACATGCCTCCTTCTCCGAGTATTGCCGCCAGAATACCACACGATTATGACATCGATAAAACGCGAACGTGAAGGATTACAGCACAACCGAGCCCAGCGAAGCGAATTGGGGAGTCCAGAGGGCCTCAGGCCCTTTGGCGGAAGTGCAGAGGGCGGCGCCCTTTGCCCCCCCGGAGGGCGTCCTTCTATCGTGACCCCGCGCGCCTGTCGCACCGTGGGAGGCGGCGGGGGCAAGCCCCCGCCCTACAGCGGTCATGACAGCGGCGTGGGAGCACCACGTGCAGGCGCGCGGTCACAGACAAACTCAATGCGTAGCCGTGAGCCGTGAGGCGCGCGTGCGAGTGAGCCGTAGTCCCCTCGTCACAACGCCACCCCCGCCAACCACTCACCCACATCCTCCACCCCCCGCGCCGCCTCCGCAAGCCCCGCCGGGCTGTACACCGCCCCCCGCAGCGCCGCCTCCAGCCGCCTCCCGAGCCCTTCGTCCATGGCGTCCGTGTACACCTGCGCCCCCGCCACGACACCGCCCTCCACATGCAGCGAGAGCTCCACCCCGCCCCAATCAAACCGCTCGCTGAGGTTCACTTCACCAGCGGGCGACTGCCCATAGTTGAACGCCCAACTCTCATACTTCGGCAGCAGTGCCGACAACCCCGGCACGTCCACACCATCCACAGACTCCACGGCGCAGTCCCCGTACTCCGCCCGGAACGCGTCGATCATCGCCGCGCGCATGGACTCGATCGTGACATCGCCCAGCTCGCGCAGATTCACCACCCGCGCGGGCACCGACTTCACACCCTTGGCGGCCATCTTCCTCGGGTCCACGTTCAGATACCGCCCCAGAAGCGCCATGTCCACGTCCACGATCAGCGTGCCGTGGTGAAGCGCCGCGTCCTTCAGCAGCCGGAACGCGTTCCCCGAAAACTTGCGCCCGCCCGCCAGCAGGTCGTTCCGCCCGCTGGGCGCGGCGTCGATCCCAAAGGACCGCACCGCCTCGCACACCACCTTGAGCTGCCGCGCCACGTCATAGTCCGCCCTGGGCACCAGAAAAGAAAAGTTCAGGTTCCCCAGGTCATGATACACCGCTCCGCCCCCCGACGACCGCCGCGCCAGCGTGCCGCCCTCTTGCTCCAACAGCGAAGTGTTGCACTCCCGCCACGCGTTCTGCCCCGCCCCGATGACGACGGTGTGCCTATTCTGCCACAAAAAAAGCAGCGCCTCCCCCTCCGGCAGCGCATGCAGCAGCGCGTCCTCCAGGGCGAGGTTCTTGTGCGGATTCGTCTCCGAAGTGGTCAAAATTCTCGTGTTAATGATCATATCGGCGCTCCAATCTGATGAATTGACAATGAACAAATGATTGTGTTGCGGGACGCCTCATTGTTCATTGCTCATTATCCAATCCACGGCATCACGGCCATGATGGCCGGGATCGCCAACAGCGACAGCGCCGTGGACACCGCGATGCCGCCGGCGGCGTACTCGGCGTCGCTGCCGCACTCGGCGCACACGATGGGGGTCTGGGCCATCACCGGCATGGCGGCCTGGACCAGCAGCGCGTTGCGCATCAGGCCCGGCATGGGGATCAGCAGGCCCACGCCGAACAGCAGCAGCGGCGCGATCAGGAACCGGCCGGCCAGCATGAACCCATACCCTTTCTGCCAACGGAACTGGCCGCCCCGGAGCATGTCCATGATCAGCAGACCCGTGTAGATCAACGACAGCGGCGTCACCAGCCCCGACACGTACCCGGCCGCGTCCAGCACGAACTTCGGCAGTCTGACCCCCAGCAGCACCAGCCCCGCGCACCCCAGGAACACCACCAGCTGCATCGGCAGCATCCGCCGCCACCGCGCCGCGCCATTCCCCTGTAGGGCGGGGGCTTGCCCCCGCCGCCCCTCCACGTCAACCCCATCCTTCTGCAGCAGCGAATACCCCGCCGACCAAAACAATACCGTGTTCGCGATATAATACAGCAGCGTATATGGCACCACCGCGTCCCCGAACAGCGCCATGGACACCGGCAGCCCGATGAACACAGCGTTCGAAAACGTGAACATGCACGTAAACGCGCCCCGCCGCCCGCCAGGTATCTTCGCCAGATGCGCCACGCCGTACCCGATCAGCCCCGTCAGCAGCAGCGAGATCGCGGGCGCGAGGATGCCCGCCGCGCTGTCGATGAGGGTCTGGCTGGTGTACTGGGTGAACAGCTTGCTGATGATCATCCCCGGCAGCCCGACCTTCACCACGAGCCGCGAGATCAGCGGCATGTGCTCCCGCTTGATCCAGCCGACGAGGTTGAGCAGCATGCCGAGGCCGATCAGCAGGAAGATGGATAGGACGATGGAAATGGCTTCTAGGACCATGGTGTGCACCCCGTTTCGTGAATGGGCTGTTGGGGGACGACTCGTTCGCCACACGCCTCACGGCGGCGTGGCGAACATCGGGTTTGCGCCGCGCGCCTGCAACGGGAGCTACCCTCCGGCGGTCGTCCTGGGCGCAGCGAAGGACCTTCCTCCAGACATCGGGCGCGCGGGTAGGGAGTTCGCCCTCACGGGGCCAGAGGGCGCTGCCCTCTGGACTCCCGCCAAAGGGACTAAGTCCCTCTGGACTCCCTGGTTCGCTTCCGCGCCTCTACCGTAACGCTCGATTGATTGCGCTCAGTACGCCGCGGATTGATGCGATCGTCACGTTCGACTCGATCCCGACGCCGAACACGCGCTTGCCCTCGTACATCAGCTCGATGTACGCCACGGCCTTCGCGTCCGAGCCCTGTCCAATCGCGTGCTCGTGATAGCTGGCGAATGTGAACCCCTCGATGTGCGCCTGCTGCATGGCCTGGAAGAACGCGTCGATGGGGCCGTTTCCCTCGCCGGCCAGCTCGTATTCCCGCTGGCGGTATGCGATGAGCCCTGAAAACCGCACCACCGAGTGCCCGTCCCGGCCGCGCTCGGTGATTTCGTGGCGCAGCAACCGGTACGGCACCGCGATGTCCGAATATTCCCCGATGAACAGCCGCAGCAGCTGGTCCGCCGACAGCTCGCCGCCCATCTTGTCCGCCTCGGCCTTCACGATGGCGCCGAACTCGGCGTGTATCGCACGGGGCAGGTTGTAGCCGAACTGGCTGCTCAGTATATACGCCGCGCCGCCCTTGCCGCTCTGGCTGGTGATGCGGATGATCGGCTCGTACATCCGGCCCAAGTCGGTGGGGTCTATGGGCAGGTAGGGCACCTGCCACAATTTCGGCTTATGTTGCTCGCGATAATCGAACGCCTTCTTGATGGCGTCCTGATGCGATCCGGAAAACGCCGTGAACACCAGCTCCCCCGCGTAGGGCTGCCGCTCGTGAATGCGCATCTTGGTGACGCGCTCGTAGATCAGCTTGACCTCGTTCAGCAGGCTGAAGTCCAGCTCTGGGTCCACACCCTGGGTGAACAGGTTCAGCGCCACGGTGATCAGGTCCAGGTTCCCCGTGCGCTCGCCGTTGCCGAACAGCGTGCCCTCCAGCCGCTCCGCGCCCGCCATCAGCGCCAGCTCCGCGTCGGCCACGCCGGTGCCCCGGTCGTTGTGCGGGTGGGCGGAGATGATCAGGCTGTCGCGATGTGGAATGTTGCGGATAAAGTATTCGATCTGGTCCGCGTAATGGTTCGGGGTGGACATCTGCACGGTGGATGGGAGGTTCAGGATCAGCTTTTTCTCTGACGTCGCGCCGAAAGCCTCGATCATGCGGCCGCACACGTCCAGCGCGAAATCCGGCTCCGTAGCGGAAAAGCACTCGGGCGAGTACTCAAACTGGATGCCCTTCCCGCCGTCGGGCCGCGCCTCCGCCAGCTCGCGGATCAGCGCCGCACCGTGCACCGCCATGTCGATGACGCCCTGCCGGTCGGTCTTGAACACCAGCTCCCGAAACAGCGGCGAGGTGTTGGAATACAGGTGCACGATGGCGCGCTTGCAGCCCTCCAGGGCCTCAAATGTGCGCCGAATCAGGTGGTCCCGGGCGGGGGTCAGCACCTGAATCGCCACGCCGTCCGGGATCAGCCCTCGCTCGATCAGCGCCCGCACGGTCTCAAATTCCAACGCCGAGGCGGACGGAAAGCCGACCTCGATCTGCTTGAAGCCCATGCGCACCAGCGCCTTGAACAGCAGCAGCTTTTCCTCGAAGTTCATCGGCTCCGCCAGCGCCTGGTTCCCGTCGCGCAGGTCCACCGAGCACCAGACCGGCGCATGGGCGAGCCGCGCGTTCGGCCAGGTGCGGTCCGGCAGCGCGACGGGCTGAAACGGCACATACTTTTCGTGGGGTTTCATGCTGTTTGTTTCCTCCCAAGGCATGTCCAAGCTGTTGTGTTGCCGCCGCCCCCCCAACGCCGTCAACTTGAGCGCAGCGAAGGACCTTCTTCAAACATTACTGGCATAAAGCTACAGGAAGGTCCTTCGCTGCGCTCAGGATGACGGCTGTGGCGGATGCGGTTGAGATCTAAAAATCAATCCGCTCCTCGATGTACCGCACCAGCTCGTCCACAGCCACCAACTCCTGCTCCATGCTGTCGCGGTGGCGCACGGTGACCTTGCCGGTTTCTTCGGTGTCGAAGTCCACGCAGACGCAGAACGGAGTGCCGATCTCGTCCTGGCGGCGATAGCGCTTGCCGATGGAGCCGGTCTCGTCATATTCGCACATGAACTTTTTGGAGAGCTGCGCATACAGCGCCTTGGCCTGCTCGCCCAGCTTGTTCTTCTGCAGCGGCAGCACGGCGCACTTGATGGGCGCCAGCGCCGGGCTCAGGTGCAGCACCACGCGGCTGTCGCCGCCCTCCAGCTCCTGCTCCTCATAGGCGTCCGACAGGAACGCCAGCACCAGCCGCTCCACGCCCACGGAGGGCTCCACGCAGTAGGGCAGGAACTTCTCGTTCGTGGTCGGGTCCATGTACTCCATGGACTCGCCGCTGTGCTCCTGATGCTGCTTCAGGTCATAATCGGTGCGGTCGGCGATGCCCCACAGTTCGCCCCAGCCGAAGGGGAACTTGTATTCAAAGTCGGTGGTTGCCTTGGAGTAGAACGCCAGCTCCTCCGGGTCGTGGTCGCGCAGGCGCAGGTGCGCCTCGTTCATGCCCAGGGACAGCAGCCAGTCGCGGCAGAACGCGCGCCAGTACGCGAACCAGTCCAGGTCCTCGCCGGGCTTGCAGAAGAACTCCAGCTCCATCTGCTCGAACTCGCGCACGCGAAAGATGAAGTTGCCGGGGGTGATCTCGTTGCGGAACGACTTGCCGATCTGGCAGATGCCCGCGGGCAGCTTTTTGCGGGTGCTGCGGATGGCGTTTTTGAAATTGACGAAGATGCCCTGGGCGGTCTCGGGGCGCAGATAAATCTCTGCTGCGGTGTCCTGGTTCACGCCCTGGAACGTCTTGAACATCATGTTGAACTGGCGGATTGGCGTGAAGTCGTGCTTGCCGCAGGTGGGGCAGGGGATGTTCGCTTCCTCTATAAACTGCTCCATTTTCTGGTTCGTCCAACCGTCGGCCTGGATCGCCTCGCCCTTGGCGCTTGTGAAGTTCTCGATCAACTGGTCGGCCCGGAACCGGGCCTTACAGGCGCGGCAGTCCATCAGCGGGTCGTTGAACCCGCCCACATGGCCGGAGGCCACCCACACGTCGCGGTTCATCAGGATCGCGCAGTCGAGGCCGATGTTGTACGGGCTCTCCTGCACGAACTTGCGCCACCAGGCCTTCTTCACATTGTTCTTGAACTCCACGCCCAGCGGGCCGAAGTCCCAGGTGTTCGCCAGGCCGCCGTAAATCTCGCTGCCCGCGAAGATATAGCCGCGATTCTTGCACAGCGCGACCAGTTTATCCATCGTCAGTTCCGCCATGATTCATCCCTCAATCCACATAATATGTTGTGCTCTATCATAGCGCAACGCAACGCTTTGCTGCAAGACGTTCGTGTTAAATTCCGTCAAGCCCGAAATTTGTTCCGCGCAGGGACTTTCCTTATCGTCATCAATATGTTACAATACCAGTACTGTATTCATACTTCCGTAATAACATCGGGTCCTATGCGGCCCGATTGGCTGGAGGGATATCACCAATGAGATGGAAAAAGGCGCTGCTGATTGCATTTTTCGCCGCGTTTCTGTTCATCAGCGCACAAGCGGGCCTGGCGGAGAGCGACGGGCAGACCGCGTACCGCGCGATGCTGATCGGCATCGAGAGCTATTCCGGCACGCCCATCGAGGGCTGCCTCACCGACGTGAACCGCATGATGAACCTGCTGCAGTCCGCCAACGAGGCGGGCGGCCGCTACCTCACGCCCGTCACGCGCACCAACCTCAAGGCCGCCGAGCTGCGCGAGCTGCTGACGGGCGAAATGCTGAGCTGGGGCGTGGACAATGACGACGTGACGCTGATCTACTATGCGGGCCTGGGCATGATCAGCGAGGACAATGTGGCCTCCCTCACCGCCCGCGACGGCGAGCCCGTGAAGCTCACCGAGCTTCGCGCCGCCCTGGACCAGCTGCCGGGCACCAAGATCGTGATCTTTGACGCCCGCTACCTGCAGTCCATCGCTGAAAAGAGCAAGCGCACCCCGGCGCAGCTCACCAGCCTGTTCAACCGCGCCGTGGCGAACGCGTTCACCGGCGGCATGACCGAGCGCGACTATCAGGTGCTGACCTCCATGACCATGGACACCTCCGTGACCCAGTCCGACCTGATCCTGGGCCTGCCCTGCGGCCCGTTCACCTATTATCTCTGCCAGGCCTGCGGCTATGACTATGTGGGCCAGCAGTCCGGCGAGCTCATGGCCGATGTGAACGCCAACGGCGCGATCTCCATGGCCGAGGCGCGGGACTTCATCCAGGCGGGCTTCGCCCGGCTCGGAAAGGACGGCAATTTTGAGCTGGTCGGCAACCTGGCGGTCAGTCCGCAGGACGGCGCCTATCCGCTGTTCTCCAAGCGCGAGACCGCCGAGACGCTGTCCGTGACCCTGGACAAGAAACAGCTGTCCGTGGCCGCGGGCACCAGCGCCCGCCTGGCCGCCTCTGTGCTGCCGCTGAACGCCCAGCAGCAGCGGGTGTCGTGGGTGTCCAGCGACCTGGGCGTGTGCAGCGTGGACGAAGACGGCATGGTGTCGGGCCTGCGCCCGGGCACCGCGAAGGTCACCGCCATCAGCCCCAACGGCATGTCCGACGCGTGCACCGTGATGGTGCGCGACGTGGTGTTCGCCAAGGTGGTGGAGCTGAGCCCTCGCAAGCTGGTCATCGGCTCCGGCCAACAGCAAAAACTGCTGCTGACCGTCACCCCCGCCGACTCCAACGAGCTGGTCACCTGGAAGTCCTCCGACAACTCCGTCGCCACCGTGGACCAGGAGGGCCTGGTCTCCCTGATCCGCAACGGCCAGGCGGTCATCACCGCCACCACGGAGTCCGGCAAGGAGGTCGCCTGCGTGGTACAGGCCGTGGACCCGGACAATGTGGTCAGCTCCGTCAAACTGGACGCCGAGGAGATCTCGCTGTACGAGGGTGAGGCGCGGCTGATCGTCGCCAAGGTCAAGCCGGCCACCGCCCTGGACCAGATGGTCAGCTGGACCAGCAGCGACGACAAGGTGGCCCAGGTCTCCACCAACGGTCTGATCGCAGGCATGGGCGGCGGCGACTGCGTCATCACCTGCGCCGCGTCCTCCGGCGTCACCGCCGAGGTCAAGGTCCACGTCAAGGGCACCGTCATCGAGCTGAAGAGCACCAAGCTCAACCTGAAGCCCGGCGGCAGCGACAAGCTGTCCTACACCCTGAAGCCCTCCGGCGTGGCCGTGCAGATCACCTGGGACTCCAGCGCGCCCGAGGTCGCCACCGTGAGCCCCGCGGGCGAGATCACCGCCATCGCCGACGGCATGAGCGTCATCACCGCGTCCCTGCCCAACGGCCAGAAGGCCACATGCCAGCTGTCCGTGGCGCAAAAGCCGGTGACCAAGATCCAGATCAACAAGAAAAAGCTGGGCCTGACGGCTGGCGACACGTACAAGTTTGACTACAAGCTCAGCCCCGCCAGCGCGTCGATCACCAGCGTGACCTGGTCCACCTCCGACGAAAACGTGGCCACCATGGCCGAGGACGGCACACTGACCGCCGTGGGCGTGGGCAAATGCACCATCGCCGCCCGCAGCCACAACGGCAAGGCCGCCAAGTGCCAGGTGCAGGTCAAGGCCCCGAAGGTCAAGAAAATTGAGCTGTCCTCCACCCGCGAAGAGCTGCGCCTGGGCCAGACCGAACAGTTCCAGCTGGACGCCATCATCGAGCCTGAAACCCTGGCCGGCAACCGCGCCCTGAAGTGGACCTCCAGCGACAAGCAGGTGGTCACCGTGGATGGCAGCGGCCTGGTCAAGATCGTGGGCGAGGGCAAGGCCAACATCCGCGCGGCCAGCGGCAAGGCGAAGGCCGAATGCACATTCGTGATCTCCACCAACCGCACCTACAACAAAAAGCCCCAGATCGGCAACGAGAAAAAGCTGTACACCAGCCTGCGCCAGGTCTCCTACGCCGAGGGCAGCCTGCTGGTCCAGATGTACTTCGCCAACCGCACCAAGGCCGCCGTCAGCGTGCCCACCCCGGGCATCCTGAAGCTGCAACTGCGCACCGGCGAGGCGTTCGAGCTGACCGAGATCAAGGCCAGCAACACCATCCGGCTGGGCGTGGGCGACTACGAGTACTACAGCTACAAGTTCCCGCTGGAGGATTATCCACACCTGAAGGACCTGGACCTGAGCAACGCCAAGGCGGAGCTGCTGCCCCCCGAGGACCCGACCACCACCGGCGTGCCCAAGAACGGCACCCCCGCCCCCGACGGCCTGGTGACCACGGGCGAGCCGTCCGAGACCGGCTTGGTGGGCGACGAGCTTTCATAAAACGATTCGATTGAGGAAGGTCCATAGCGGGGCCGCGCGGAGAAAGGGCGGTGTTTGTAAATTACACAAAACCACAACCAGAACGCCCCCGCGACGACAAGCACAAAAAGCATAAAAAACACGAGG
>JAVBUD010000171.1:0-6461 GCA_031555755.1 Eubacteriales bacterium
CGAAAGAATGAGGAAGGTCCTTCGCTCCGCTCAGGATGACGGCGCGGTAGGCGCTGAGCGCGACACAGCGGCATGGTCTGAGCCGCGCCCACCCCCGCCGTCATCCTGAGCGCCAGCGAAGGACCTTCTTCAAACTTCACACCACGAAAGAATGAGGAAGGTCCTTCGCTCCGCTCAGGATGACGGTGCGGGTACGCTGAGCGGGCACAAGGTTTCCTGTGCGCGCCTCGGTCCACACTCCATGTTTTTTTTGACCCGGATGAGATTTTATGGTATAATCTACATTGACAATGGATGAACGTTGTCGATTGGAGATGTGAGCGACATGCTTTCGCGCGGCGACCGGCGCAATACGATGTTTTCGACGCTGCTGATGGTGGCGGTTTCCGTGATGCTGCTGCAGGTGTTGCTGGTGGGCGGCGTGCTGTTCATGAACGGCACGGTTTCGTCCCTGGAGGAAAGCGCGATCACTGCCCTGAGCCGGAACGCGGAGAACCGCGCGATCACGCTGGAGAACCAGATGGTGCACAGCTGGTCCAACCTGGGCGCGCTGCAGGACGAGGCACAGGCGCTGATCGACCGGTATCTGCTGGAAAAGGGCCTGCTGGAGGCGCAGGCGTTCGGCTCGCGGACCCACGAAAACGAGCTGCTCCGCAGCCTCTCTGACCCGCTGCTGGCCATGCTGCGCCGCACGGGGACCACGGGCGCGTTCGTGTTCCTGGTGCCCGAGGGCGCGGACCTCACGCAGCCGGTCTCGCTGCGCGGGCTGTATTATCGGGACCTGGACCCGGTGCTGACGCCGTCCAGCTACGAGGACATCCAGTTCGTCAAGGGCGCGGCGTCCATCGCCCGAAAGCACAACATCCAGCTGGACACCGTCTGGTCGGAGACCTACGAGCTCGGGCCGGAGGACGGCGACGCCTGGAAGGCGCTGTTCGCGCCGTATCAGGTGGCGATGGGTCGGCCCGGGCTGATGCCCCACGACATGTCGTACTGGAGCGCGCCGCACAGGCTGAACCCGCAAAGCCCGCTGGACGCCAAGCTGTGCATCAGCTACGCCCAGCCGCTCTTTTATCGCGGGCGGCTGATCGGCGTGCTGGGCACGGAGATGCTGGTGGACCAGCTGGTCAAATATTTCCCGTCCCGGGACATCGGCGAGGGCGGGCTGGGCGGCTACATGCTGGTGCGCTGCGACATGCAGCCGGACGGCAGCCACCACTGCCAGGTGTACGCCGCCACGGGCAGCTACATCAAGCGCGTGGCGGGCGCGTCGGGCGTGACGATGCACCCGGGCCGCTGGGACGGCGTGTTCCAGATCAAGAGCAATGGCCTGGAGTACGCCAGCGCCGCGCTGAAGCCGCTGCTGCTCTACAACAGCTACACGCCGTTCAGCGGCGATTCATGGGGGCTGGCCGCCGTGGCCACGGACAGCGCGCTGTTTCAGCCCTCAAACCGGCTGAAGTCGGGCATCTGGGTCAGCTCGCTGTGCGCCATCGCGGCGGGGCTGGTGCTGATGTTCATCGCGATCCGGCTGGTGACCCGGCCGCTGATCCAGCTGGCGGGCCAGATCAAAAGCGGCAATCCCGACGCGCCGGTGAGCGTGCCGCGCAACAGCAGCTACGAGGCGGCGCTGCTGTGCGAGACCATCAACGGCATGAAGGACAAGCGGCGCGAGATGGAGGCCCGGCTGCGGGAGGAGCGCGAGCGGTACATGCTGGCGTTGGAGTCGGCCACCAGCACATTTTTGGAATACACCGCCGACGACGACCGGCTGGTGCTGTACTCGTTCCAGGACCGGGGCGGAAAATCCGAGCTGGAGTCCGCCGAGGTGGATGGCTTCGTCGGAAAGCTCCACGGCAGCGGGCTGTGCCCGGACGCGGACCAGGGCCAGTTCAAGGCGCTGCTGATGGGGCGCACGCAGGAGCCCATGGAGCTGAGGCTCTCAGCCCAGCTGTTCCCGGCCGCGGTGGACCAGCCCACCGACGGCGGCTATCTGTGGTTCCTGATGAAGGCCAGCGCCATCCGGGGCGAGGGCGGCAAGCTGCAGAAAATCGTGGCCTCCGCCCGGCCCATCACCGAACAAAAGCTCGCCGAGCTGGCCCAGGTCGAGGCGCGCCGCAGGGACGCCACCACGGGCCTGTATCACCGCGAATACGGCGAGACGCTGCTGATGAGAAGGGCGCGCGACAAGGGCGGCAGCGTGTGCGCCATCGCCCTTTTGGGCTTTGACCGCTGCGTCATGGAGCACGGGCGCACATACGCGGCGCTGCTGGTGCGGCGCGCGGCGCGGGTCCTCCGGCGCATTTTCGGCAGCGGCGTGATGGGCATGCGCTACGCGGACGATGAGCTGGTGCTGATGCTGGGCGGCGGGCTGGAGCGGGCGGAGGCGTCCATCCTTCTGGCGCTGGCCGAGGTCAACCAATCGCTGCAGGGCACGGGCCTTCAGGCCAGCGCGGGCATTGCCAAGGCCGTGGGCGGCCCCGAGGCGCGCACGGCGCTGCTGCGGGCCCGGGCGTCCATGCGTCTCGGCGGCGTGCGCATCGCGGACCGGGAGATGCCTCAGGCGGAGCCGCCCCTGCGGCCCGTGCGCTGCACGGCGGAGGTCAGCCGCGACGCCATGGCGCAGCTGGCGTTTTCGCTGATGGAGCACACCGAGGACATCGACGCCGCGGCGGAGCTGCTGCTGGACGTCATCGGCGAGCAGTTTCCGCTGCAGCGGGCGGCGGTGCTCAGCTGCGACCCGGATTTCGGGGCCAGCCGCGTGAGCCACCAGTGGGCCCAGGCGGGGCTGTCCCCGCTGCCGACGCAGATGGTCAAGGCCGGCCACGAGGATTTTGCCCGGATGGCCGCGCTGTTCGGCCCTGAGGGTTGTGCGCTGCTGTCCGCCGAAGAGGCGCTGGCGCTGCCCCAGGGCGTGGGGCAGCTGCTGCTGGGCGGGTTGCAGCCGGAAGGCCAGGTGCTGTGTTGCGCCATGGCGGAAAACGGCGCGCATGTGGGCAGCGCGCTGTTTGCGGCCCTGCCCGGCGAAGCCCTCAGCGACGCGGACGCCCACGGCCTGACAGAGATCACCAAGATCCTGGCGACCCATATCAGCCTCGCGAAGTCCAACTCCGCCAGCCGCGCCAAGTCCGAGTTCCTGTCCCGCATGAGCCACGAGATCCGCACCCCCATGAACGCCATCATCGGCATGACCCAGATCGCCCAGGACGCCATGGCGGACAACCCGGCGCGGCTGTCCGACAGCCTGCGCAAGATCGACCTGTCCGCCAAGCACCTGCTGGCGCTGATCAACGACGTGCTGGACATGTCGCGGATTGAGTCCGGCAAGATGACGGTGGAGATGAAGCCGCTGTCCCTCCGGGCGCTGGGCCAGAACCTGGAGGCGCTGCTGCGCCAGCAGCTGGAGGGCAAGGGCATCGCGTTCTCGACGCGGCTGGACGTGCCGGACGAGATGGTCATGGGCGACGAACAGAAGCTGCGCCAGGTGCTGATCAACCTGCTGGGCAACGCGGGCAAATTCACCCCCTCGGGCGGCCAGATCCAGCTGGAGGTCCGGCATCTGGGCGACCGGGAGTTCCGGTTCAGCGTCAAGGACAGCGGCGTGGGCATCGCCAAGGCGGACCAGCTCAAAATCTTCAACGCCTTCGAGCAGTCCGCCACCAGCAACGCGCAGGCGGGCCGCCCCGAGGGCACCGGCCTGGGCCTGGCGATCAGCGCCAGCCTGATCCGCGCCATGGGCGGCCGCATCGAGCTGGTCTCCGACGCGGGCGCGGGCAGTGAGTTTTTCTTCAGCCTGCGCCTGGACCCGGTGGACATCCCCGCCCCGTCCGACGCCCCGCGCCCGGCCCGCGACTATCAAAACCATTTCCAGGGCAAGCGCGTGCTGATCGTAGAGGACAACGAGATCAACCTGGAGATTGCCACCTACATCGTGGAGCACGCGGGCTTCCAGGTAGAGACCGCCCGCGACGGCCAGCAGGCGGTGAGCCAGTTCCTCATGAGCGAGCCGGGCCACTTCGACGTGGTGTTCATGGACATCAGCATGCCGGTGATGGACGGCCTCACCGCCACCCGCGAGATCCGCAAAAGCAAGTCCCACCAGAGCGCGCTGAGCGTGCCCATCATCGCCATGACCGCGAACGCCTTCGGCGAAGACACCAAAAAGTCCATCGAGGCAGGCATGAACGGCCACATCGCCAAGCCCATCGACGTGCAGGCGCTGTACGCGTTGCTGGACGAGCTGCTGATGAAGCAGCCCGATTGACAACAAGGCCGTAGGGGTGGGGTTCCACCCCCATCCGCACCCACGCTGTGATTGCAACTCATAAAAATGGGGGGTCGTTTTACATGAAAAAATGGATGGCTTACGTCGGCATGATCCTGTCTCTAACCCTGCTCGCGGCCTGCGGCAACGGCCAGCAGGTGAAGCTGGACCCGAAAAACCCGGTCACCGTCACGATCTGGCACTACTACAACGGCAACACGATGAACGCGTTCGACCAACTGATCGCGGAGTTCAACGAGGGCGTGGGCGCGAAGACGGGCATCATCGTGGAGGGTTTCGGCATGGGGAGCGTGTCGGACCTGGAAAAGGCAGTGCTGGCGTCCGCGAAAAAGGAGGTCGGCAGCCAGCCCATGCCGTCGGTGTTCGCGTCATACGCGGACACGGCGTACGCCGCGGAACAGCTGGGCATCCTGGCGGACCTGGGCTCATACTTCACGGCGGACGAGCAGAAACAGTACCTGGACAGCTACATGAACGAGGGCCGGATCGGCCAAAACGGCGAGCTGAAAATCTTCCCCATCGCCAAGTCCACGGAGATCTTCATGCTGAACCAGACGGACTGGGCCCCCTTCGCGGCGGTGAGCGGCGCGACATACCAGGACCTTTCTACGCTGGAGGGCGTGGCGCGGGTGGCGGGGCTCTATTATGACTGGACGGACGCCCAGACGCCGGACGCAGCAAACGACGGCAAGGCCTTTTTCGGCCGCGACGCCATGGCGAACCTGATGATCGTGGGCAGCAAACAGCTGGGCGCGCAGATTTTCCAGGTCAAGGACGGCAAGGCCACAATCCATGTGGACGAAGCGGCCATGCGCCGGATCTGGGACGCCTACTACGTGCCCTACATCAGCGGCGCGTTCACCGCGTCTGGCCGGTACCGCAGCGACGACGCCAAGGTGGGCGAGTTGATCGCCTACGTGGGTTCGACGTCGTCGGCGGCCTATTTCCCGGGCGAGGTGACGACTGAGGACGGCGGCACGCGCCTCATCGAGTGCCAGGTGCTGCCGGTGCCGGGCTTTGAGGGCGGCGCGAAGGTGCTGGTGCAGCAGGGCGCGGGCATGGTGGTCACCAAGGGCACGCCGGAGCAGGAGTACGCCAGCGCCCAGTTCTTAAAATGGTTCACCGACATCGAGCCGAACATCCGGTTCTCGGCGATGTCCGGCTACCTGCCGGTGAAAAAGGACGCGTCCGACTATGAAAAATTCCTGTCCGTGGTGGAGGCGAACCAGATCCGCCTGGATGAGGTGACAAAGCGCACGGTCCAGGAGTCGTTCGAGGCGATCCAAACCGGCGAGCTGTACACAAACCGCGCATTCGAAGGCGGCGCCGCCGCCCGCTCGGTGCTAGAGCGCAGCCTGCCGGACAAGGCCGCCGCCGACCGCGCATCCATCCTGGAACAAATCGCCGCAGGCACACCCGCCGAGGAAGCCATCGCAACCTTCAACACAGACGAAGCCTTCCAAGACTGGCTCTCAAGCCTAAGAACAGCCCTGAACCCGGCATAAGCGCACAGCGAATCAAAGCCCCACGCAGCGCAGCTATTTCTCGCCGCCCCCACCGCGCCCTGGAAGATGAGATGACCATGCCCAAAACAGTCAGGGGCTGCCGCACAGCATATTCAACATCGCGACAGCCCCGCATTTCATCAAAACCTTACGTTTGTCCCCACTTTACCCATTGACATCCACGCCCCCATGTGGTAAGATGTATCACGTCGCCGGGGAAACCCAGAGGCAAGGTCTGTTGGCTCAGTTGGTAGAGCACATCGTTCACATCGATGGGGTCACTGGTTCGAGTCCAGTACAGACCACCAAAAACCGCCTGATAAAGGCGGTTTTCTTATGCATATTCCACAGTTTCCTGTCTGTTGGCTCAGATGAAAACCGGTCGATGTGAACGGTGAGCACCACCGCGCCGCTCACATCGACTTGATTACGCCACCTCGCCCATGAACTGCCTCGCGGTGATGTTGAACCGGATGGTGATTTCGTAGTCCCGGCCAACCTCGATGCGCTCAATGAGTTTGGCTTCCTCTTGGTTGATGACGAGGTCGCGAACCGGGTGGCCTTTCTTGTTGATCCGCCCCAAGAACTCGGCGTTGTAGCCGTAGGAGACGAGGCCGCCGCGATACACGCCCTCCTGCAGCATCTGCATCTGGCGCTCGCGCACGCGGATC
>JAVBUD010000185.1:0-3553 GCA_031555755.1 Eubacteriales bacterium
CGTGGTCCGGTAGTTCAGTTGGTTAGAATGCCAGCCTGTCACGCTGGAGGTCGAGGGTTCGAGCCCCTTCCGGATCGCCATAGACAGCCCTGCAACAGCGGGGCTGTTTTGTTTTGTGGATGGTCTTCGTTATCCCCCACACCCCCGTCATCCTGAGCGCCAGCGAAGGACCTTCCTCAAACTTGAATGAGCTTGAAGTTTGAAGAAGGTCCTTCGCTGGCGCTCAGGATGACGGAGTGAGGGCGTTAGCAGCCATATAACCCCGAACTTCACACACTGTTCGGTTGCCATTGCCGCGCGTTTCCGATATAATAAACCCATGTACCAATCCCCTGAGGAGGCCCCGCATGCCCAGAATCGAAGGCGTCATCGACGACGTGGTGTTCCGGAACGAGTCCAACGGCTGGACTGTGCTCGCCATCAAGGCGGGCCGTGAGCGGTTTTCTGCCGTGGGCTCCATCGCGCCGATCAACGCGGGCGAGCGGGTGGCCATTGAGGGCGAATGGAACGAGCACCCCGACTAGGGCCGCCAGATCAAGATCGCGACGTTGGAGTCCATCCGCCCCACCACTGCGTCGGGCATCGAGCGCTATCTCGGTAGCGGCGTGATCCGCGGCGTGGGGCCAGCCACGGCGAAACTGATCGTGCACCAGTTCGGAAAAGACGCGCTGGACGTGCTGGACATGAACCCGGACCGGCTGTGCGAGATCCCAGGCATCGGCCCCAAGCGGGCGGAGATGATCGCGGAATCGTACAGCCAGCAGCGGGCGGCTCGGATGACGATGCTGTTCCTGCAGACCTACGGCCTGACGCCGCAGATGGCCGCGAAGGTCTACAAGGCCCTCGGCGACCGCACCCAAGAGCTGGTGCGGGAAAATCCGTACATCCTGGTGGACAAGGTGGATGGCATTGGATTCAAGACCGCCGACGCCATCGCGTACAGCCTGGGCATCGAAAAGGAGTCCATGTACCGCGTGCGCTGCGGGCTGCAGTATGTGATCGCCGAGGCCGTCAATTCGGCGGGCCACACCTACCTACCCCGGGAGATGCTGATCGGACAGGCCCAGCGGGTGCTGGAGGTGGATGAATCGTTGGTGGACGACGCGCTGCGGGCGCTGGCGCTGGATTTTAAGCTGATCCAGGTGGAAGTGGGCGGTGAGACGCGGGTGTATCTGCCGCAGCTGTACGAGGCGGAGGGCGAGGTCGCGCGGCGGATCGTCGACGGTCTCTCCGTGGAACCGCTGGAGCGCGGCAAGAAAATCGACGCCCACATCGAGCAGTTCCAGAAGCGGCAGCAGGTGGAGCTCAGCCGCGAGCAGCGCGAGGCTGTGCACGCGTCCATGGAGTCCGCGCTCACCATCATCACCGGCGGCCCCGGCACGGGGAAAACGACGGTCATCCGCTGCATCATCGAGCTGATGAGCAAGCACGGCGACGTCGCGCTGTGCGCCCCCACGGGGAGGGCCGCCAAGCGCATGTCCGAGGCCACCGATCGCGAGGCCAAGACGATGCACAGGCTGCTGGAGTACGGCGGGGAAGAGGGCACTTTTCAGAAAAACCAGGACGCGCCCCTGGAATGCGACGCGGTGATCGTGGACGAGATGAGCATGGTGGACATTTTCCTGATGCGGTCGCTGCTCCGGGCGCTGAAATCCGGCGCGAGGCTGGTCATGGTTGGCGACGCGAACCAGCTGCCCTCGGTCGGCGCGGGCAATGTGCTGAAGGACCTGATCGCGAGCCGCGCCATCCCGACCGTGTGCCTCACCGAGATTTTCCGGCAGGCCCAGCAGTCCATGATCGTTATGAACGCCCACAAGATCCTCACAGGCGGCATGCCGCAGCTCAACGGCAAAGGTTCGGACTTCTTCATGGAGCGCACCCAGACGCCCCAACAGGCCGCCCAGACGGTGCTGGCGCTGACCGCCCAGCGGCTGCCGAACTACATGGGGCTGGACAGCCTGCGTGACATCCAGGTGCTGGCCCCCATGAAAAAGGGCGACGCGGGCGTATTTGCGCTGAACCGGCTGCTGCAGGACACCTTGAACCCGCGCTCTGACGACAAGCTGGAGCTGAACCGCGAGGGGATGCTCATCCGCAAGGGCGACAAGGTCATGCAGATGCGCAACAACTACGAACTCACCTGGCGTCGCGAAGGCGAGGTGGGGGAGGGCGTGTTCAATGGCGACATCGGTTTTGTGCAAAGCATCGACCTGGAGGCCCGCAGCGTGGAGATCCTTTTCGACGACGACAGGCTGTGCGAGTACGCCGAGGGCGAGCTGGAGGACCTGGAGCTGGCGTACTGCATGAGCGTGCACAAGAGCCAGGGGTCCGAGTTCGAGTGCGTGGTGATGCCCGTGATGCCCGGGCCGCCGATGCTGTACACGCGGAACCTGCTGTACACGGCGGTGACTAGGGCTAGACGACTGGTGGTGCTGGTGGGCCGTGACCAGTGCGTCGAGCAGATGATCCGCAACGACCACATCGCGAAAAGGTACAGCGCACTGTCCGAGCGGGTCGCTGAGATGGCTCCATAGTCTTCGTCACACCTTCCTCGCGCCATCATCCTGGGTGCAGGTATGGATCTTCCTCAAACTGTCCCAATCGATTACATATTGAAAAGAGGTAACAACCATGACCCACAAAGATTTTCCCATCCTGGAATTTGACCCCTCCAAGTCCGCCGTGATCAACCCCGACATGGTGGTTCAGCGCCATCCCGAGATGCCGGAATGTGCGGTGTTGTGCTTCTTCGCGGAGGCCATCGAAAAGTTGCTGGCGCGCTATCCGCATCGGGTACTGAACGTGCTGAAGGCCGAGTCGCTGGTCATGCCCGTGTACGAAATCGACTGTGATGGCCGCAAGATCGCGCTGGTGCAGGCGGGCGTGGGCGCGCCGCTGGCCGCGGGCCAGGTGGACGAACTGATTGCCATGGGCGCGAAGAAATTCATGATCTGCGGCTCCTGCGGCGTGTTGCAAAAGGACATCGCGGCGGGTCATCTGATCGTGCCGGTCAGCGCCGTACGCGACGAGGGCACCTCATACCACTACGCGCCGCCGTCCCGGGAGATGAGCGCCGAACCGCACGCTGTTTCGGTCATCGAGGCGACGCTCACAGAGAATCATCTGCCCTTCATCACCGCCAAGACCTGGACCACGGACGCGTTTTATCGCGAGACGCCCGAGAAGGTCGCCCGCCGCGTTGCCGAGGGCTGCGTCACGGTCGAGATGGAGGCGTCCACCTACATGGCCGTCGCTCAGCTGCGCGGCGTGATGCTGGGCCAGATCCTGTACGCAGGAGATAACCTGGGCGGCGAGGAATGGGACCGCCGCGGCTACACCGACCGCCACGACGTCCGCGCGCAGTTGCTGGATGTGACGCTGGAGGCGTGCTTGAGGTTGTAGAGACGGGATACATAGACAGACTCCGGTCTGTAAAAACAGAACATGGTCTGTATACGCGAATACAGACCATGTTCTGTTTACGGGACCCTCGCCCTTCGCCGTCATCCTGAGCGCAGCGAAGGACCTTCCTCAAACTGTCGTTAAATCAGTT
>JAVBUD010000181.1:0-8873 GCA_031555755.1 Eubacteriales bacterium
AGCGCAAGCGAAGGACCTTCCTCAAACTAAACAGGAGCTTAAGTTTGAGGAAGGTCCTTCGCTTGCGCTCAGGATGACGGGGTTATTGGGATGACCCCCCAAGATCCCTATTTCTTGCTCTGAATATACTCGTCCATCGCCGCTGCCGCCGTTTTGCCCGCGCCCATGGCGAGGATAACGGTGGCCGCGCCGGTCACGGCGTCGCCGCCGGCGTAGACGCCTTCGCGGCTGGTTTTGCCGGTCGCCTCGTCCACGATGATGCCGCCCCAGCGCTGGGTTTCGAGGCCCTCGGTCGTCGACTTGATGAGCGGATTCGGGCTGGTGCCGATGGACATGATCACAGCGTCCACGTCCAGCTCGAAGTCGCTGCCGGCCTTTTCGACGGGCCTGCGGCGGCCGCTGGCGTCGGGCTCGCCCAGCTCCATTTCGCGGCAGGTCATGGACTTGACCCAGCCCTTGTCGTCGCCGTGGATCGCCACGGGGTTGACCAGCAGCTTGAACTGGATGCCCTCTTCCTTGGCGTGCTCCACTTCCTCGGCGCGGGCGGGCAGCTCCTTTTCGCTGCGGCGGTACACGATCATGACCTCTTCGGCGCCCAACCGCTTGGCGCAGCGGGCGGCGTCCATGGCCACGTTGCCGCCGCCGACCACCGCGACGCGCCTCGCATTGATGACCGGGGTGTCCGCGCCCTCGCGGTAGGCCTTCATCAGGTTGACGCGGGTCAGGAACTCGTTGGCGGACAGCACGCCGCTGAGGTTTTCGCCCGGGATTTTCATGAACATCGGGAGGCCTGCGCCGCTGCCGATGAAGATGGACTCAAACCCGCGCGCGAACAGCTCGTCGATGGAGAGCACGCGGCCGATGACCATGTTGGTCTCCACCTTGACGCCCAGCTGGATCAGGGTGTCGATCTCCTTCTGCACGATGGCTTTCGGCAGCCGGAATTCCGGAATGCCGTACACCAGCACGCCGCCCGCCAGGTGCAGCGCCTCGAAGACGGTGACCTCATAGCCCATACGGGCCAGGTCGCCCGCGCAGGTCAGGCCCGCAGGGCCACTGCCGATGATGGCGCACTTGTGGCCGTTGGTGGCGGGCTTTTCGGCCTTTTCATGGGCATTCGCCAGGTGCCAGTCCGCCACGAACCGCTCCAGCCTGCCCACGCCCACCGGCTCGCCCTTGATGCCGCGCACGCAGTATTGCTCGCACTGGCTCTCCTGGGGACACACGCGGCCGCACACGGCGGGCAGCGAGGACGTCTTCGCGATGGTCTGATACGCGCCCTCGAAGTCCTTATCGGCCACCTGTTGAATGAACGCCGGGATGTCGATCAGCACGGGACAGCCCTTGATGCAGGGCTTGTTCTTGCAGTTCAGGCAGCGCTGCGCCTCGTCCAGCGCCTGCGCCTCGGTGTAGCCCAGGGCGACTTCGGAAAAATTCTTGTTGCGCACCTGCGGGTCCTGCGAAGGCATTTCGTTCTTCTTCAGTGACATATTGGCCATGGTTATTGCGCCTCCTTCGAAAACAGGTTGCAGGTCTCCTCGTGGGCGTGGCGCTCAAAATCGCGGAACATGCTGCCGCGTTTCATCGCCTCGTCAAAGTCCACCTCGTGGCCGTCGAAGTCCGGGCCGTCCACGCACGCGAACTTGGTCACGCCGCCCACGGTCAGGCGGCAGCCGCCGCACATGCCGGTGCCGTCGATCATGATCGGGTTCATGCTGACCTCAGTCTTCACGCCGTACTGCTTGGTGAGCTGGCACACGAATTTCATCATGATCAGCGGCCCGATGGCGATCACTTCATCGAACTGCTCACCCTGATCCAGCAGTTTCTGCAGCGCGTTGGTGACCAGACCCTTTTCGCCGTAGCTGCCGTCGTCAGTCATGACGATGTAGCGGTCGCTGCAGGCGCGGAACTCGTCTTCCAGGATCAGCAGATCGTGGTTTCGGAAGCCCACGATGGTGGTCACTTCCGTGCCCAGCTCGTGTAGCTTTTTCGCCACGGGATAGGCGATGGCGCAGCCCACGCCGCCGCCGATGATGGCGACCTTTTTCAGGCCATCGAGGTGGCTGGGCTTGCCCAGCGGGCCGACGAAGTCCTGGATGGACTCGCCTTCTTTTTTATGGTTCAACTTTTCGGTGGTCGCGCCCACAATCTGGAAGATGATCGTGACCGCGCCGCGCGCAACGTCCGTGGCGGCGACGGTGAGTGGAATGCGCTCGCCGGCCTCGTCCACGCGCAGGATGATGAACTGGCCCGGCTGGGCCTTCTCCGCGATCAGCGGCGCCCTGATGTCCATCAGCGTCACCGTCGGGTTAAGCTCCTTTTTCCGAATGATCTCGTACATAGTGGATCTCCCTCCGCATGCTTCGCACAGCATCGCGCTGTTGGTTATAAATGTACCTGAAATCGGCGGCAAAGTCAATTGGTTCTCAAAATTATTTCTATTCAATAAGCAATTCTGCAAATTTTTGAGCAGTTCATCAATTGTTGATACAAATGCCTCACATTATCGGTTGAACTTTTACGCGAACCATGTTAGACTTTAGTCTGTTTCCGCCTGTCGAATGCTGTCGAAGGCGAGGGGTGTCCGGTTACCAGTCGCCCCAGATAACACCACCCACGATGAGCGACATAATTCGCAACCAACGCGCGCCGGATCGCGTCTTTATACCGTAACCGATACACCACAACGATGAGCTTGGAGGGGAAACATGAACAAGGCAAAGCGGCTGCTGGCGCTACTCTTGGCCGCCGTGCTGTGCGCAATGGCGCTGCCGGTGGGCTGGGCCGAGGAAACCGAAGCGCTCGAACGGCTCATGCAAGGGGTGGAGCGCCCGACATCCTACACACTGACCGTGAACCCAACGCCCGCGGAGGGCTCAACGGCCCAAACGAAGATCGTCACGGTCCAGTGCCAGAGCCTGGACGGCGAGGCGGGCCAGGCGATCATCGCGCTGGGATTTGAACATTTTAACAACCTAGACGACAGCTGGCTGGACCGCGCCGAGGCGTACGCCGAGGTCGTTCGCGACGCGGCGGGCACCGGCTCGAGCATCGACCCGGAGGCGTTCGCGCACCAGCTGAAGCAGGACATCGACACGCTGCACCAATACAACCAGCGCATGGCCCAGTCGGAGCTCGACGCCAAGGCGCAGGAGGCCGCGAAGGCCGCCCAGCAGGCCCGCGAGGACGCGCTGGCAAACGGTGAGCCGACGCCTACGGTCGTGCCCTATGCGCCCGACCCGCTGCCCGTGGCCAGCATCCTGTCTATCCAGGTCACCGCGCCGTACTACGAAGTGCTCCAGCGCGGCAGCAGGGGCGACGGCGTGCTGAAGCTGCAGCAGAAGCTGATCGAGCTGGGCTTCCTGGAGGGCGACGCCGACGGCCAGTTCGGCCCGGGCACCGAAAAGGGCGTCATGGCGCTGCAGGAGCATGTGCGCACGCTGGAGCAGGAGCAGATCGACCTGCTGCCCGAGCCCACGGCCATCCCCGTGGACGCGAGCGCCACGCCGGACCCGGAGTCGGGCGCGCTGCCCGCCCCCATCGTCCCTGAAAAACAAAAGCCCGCCACCGAGGCGGACGGCATCGCCACGGCGGACCTGCAGGCCTTCCTGTACTCCGACCAGTTCTCCATCGCCAGCACCCGGCTGCAGGAGGGCATGGAGGGCGCAGCGGTGCGCAGGCTGCAGAACCGCCTGGCCTACCTGGGCTACATGGCCGAGGCGGCGAGCGGCACCTACGGCCCCGCCACGTCCCGCGCCGTGCGCGTGTTCGAGCACTACAACGACTGGAACGAGGACGGCATCGCCACCCGCGAACTGCAGGAGCTGATCTACGGCGATACCGCCCAGCGTCCGCCTTATCCCATGCTGTCCGAGGGCAGCCGGGGCGACGAGGTCAAGGCGCTGCAGCAGCGGCTGAAACTGCTGGGCTTCATGGTGGGCGATGTGGACGGCACCTATGGCTCCACCACCGTCACCGGCGTGAAGAATCTGCAGCAGTACCTCTACGACCGCGAGGTGGAGCGGCTGACCCAAGCGGCCATCGCCGAGCGCGACGCGCTGTATCCCGAGTCGACCCCGGAACCGGTGATCGAGCCGGAGATCCGGCCCGAGCCCACGCCCGCGCCGCAGCCGCCGACGGATGAGCTGCCGCCTGACCCCATGCCCAACCAGGATTTTGTGGCAGATGACGGCAACGAGCCGGTGGTCGCCAATCCCATGGCGTCTGTGAAGGACGCGTTCGCGAACCTGTTCAGCCCGAAGGCGCTGGCTGAGGAGGCCACCTTCGCCCTGGAGGGCACCCCCGTGCCCGCCGCGACGCCCACCCCCGCGCCCACGCCGCGCCCTACGCCCAGGCCCATCGACCTGAGCCAGATCACGGTCGTGGTGGACGGCATCTGCGACCCGATGCTGCAGGAGACCTTCTATTCCGACGCGTTCCCGGCGATCCCGGGCCTGATGAAGGCCGGCGCCCAGGGCGTGGAGGTGAAGCGGCTGCAGCGCAGGTTGTACGACCTGGAGTACTTCTTCCTGTCGCCGGACGGCGACTATGGCGAGAACACATCCAGCGCCGTGATTGAGTTCCAGACCCGAAACGGCCTGAACCCCGACGGCGACGCGGGCGAGCAGACCATCACCAAGCTGTTCAGCAGCGAGGCGAAAAAGGCGCTGAAGCCGTTCATGCTGAAAGTCTCGATCTCAAAGCAGCGCGTATACGCCTATGCGCCGGACGAGAACGAGGAGTACACGCGGTTGGTCCGCACCATGAAGTGCAGCACCGGCCTGCCCGCCACGCCGACCCCGAAGGGCACCTTCCAGGGCGGCACCGGCCCCGGCAACCGCTGGCACTACTTCAAGAAGTTCAACTGCTGGGCCCAGTACGCGTACTACATCGAGGGCGACATCCTGTTCCACTCGGTGCTGTACGGCAGCAAGGGCGGCAGGGTCACCCAGTCCTCCGTCTGGAACCTGGGCAGCAGGGCCTCCCACGGCTGCGTGCGGCTGGCCGTGGAGGACGCCAAGTGGGTCTGGAACAATTGTCCGAGGAAAACAAAGGTCGTCGTGTACTAAAGGAAATAAAAAACCCGGAGCTGCCACAGCGCTGCTCCGGGTTTTTGTTTGGGCTGGGGCGTCGCTCACGCGGGGCGGGCGGGCACAGAGGCCCGCCCCTACAACCTCTGGCGCAGCGTTCGAGGTCGTAGGGGCGGGCCTCTGTTCCCGCCCGCCCCGCATGAGCAACGTCCCGTCCTCTCTACACCCACATCATTTTATCCTGCATGAACGCCCGCGCTTGGGGCATCTTTTGTTCTGACTTGATGCCATGCAGCACCATGTCCCCCGCATACCCCGCACCCTTCAGCCGCTCCAGCAGGTACCCAAAATCCACGATCCCCTCGCCCGCACCGCAGAAGTCCAGACCCGGCCCCGCGAGGATGTCCTTGCCGTGCGCCAGCCGCACGTCCGCGCCGAACACATCGAACGCGTGCCCGATGATCCCCCGCGCGTTCTCCGGCTTCGCCTCGCCCGCGTGGAACAGGTTCGCCGGGTCCATGATCATCTTCAGCCGGTCCGAACCCATGTCGTCCATCAGCTTTCTCGCCCGCTCCGGCGTGCAGACCACATTGCTGGCCTCCTGCTCCACCAGCAGCGTCAAATCCTCTGCCTCGGCGACCTGGATCAGCGCCCTGCACACCTCGGCCATGTCCGCCCAAGCGGCGTCCGACAGGTTGTCCGGGTGCGCGCGCCACAGATACTCCGCATTGCGCGTGCCGGTGCACAGCGAGACCGTGCCGCAGCCGATGGACTTCACGGCCTTCGCAAAGCCGCGGAACTTCACGATACAGTCCTGCCGCACCGCAGGATCCGGGTGCGCCATGTTGAACGTGCCGTTGACACAGGCGACGCGCACCGCGTGCCGCGCCGCCGCGGAGGTGATCCGCTCCGCCGCGCCATCCGGCAGCGAAAACGGAATCTCGCACGCGCCGTCCGGCACGAACAGGCACTCTGAAACCGTCGCAAACGCCAGCTGCACGCAGGAAAAGCCCATGGCGTGGACCTTCTCGAACAGCTCGTCCGCGGGCATCCGCTCAAAGTCGGTGGTACATACCCCAATCTCCATATCCCGTCACTCCCTCCGCATACGTCCCACAACGACCCGCCATCCACCCTAACCCCGTCATCCGCACCCCACGCGGTCATCCTGAGCGAAGCGAAGGACCTTCTTCAAACCAAAAGAACGGGACGTATGAGGAAGGTCCTTCGCGGCACTCAGTATGACCGCGTGGGGGTGGTTCTGGTGCGGTTCGGCTCCACTGACCTATATTACCCGCGCTTCTCCGGCAGCCAGCGCGCGATGGTCTGATACATCACTTCCGGCTCGATGGGCTTGGTGATGTGGTCCACCATGCCCACGTCTAAGCTCTTTTCCCGGTCGCCGGTCATGGCGTGGGCGGTCATGGCGATAATAGGAATGGGGTCGAACTCCGGGTGTTTTCGGATCTCGCGGGTGGCCTGGATGCCGTCCATCTCGGGCATCTGGATGTCCATCAAGATGAGGTCAAACTGCCGCAGCTCCATCAGCTTGCGCACGGCCTCTTGGCCATTGTTCGCGATGACCACGTCAAAGCCCTCGAGCTTCAGCAGTTCCTCCGCCACGATCTGGTTGATCTCGTTGTCCTCGGCCAGCAGGATGCGCCGACCCAGGCCGATCCGCGCGCTCGGCGCGGCGGGCTCACCCTGCCCCTGGCCGGGCGCCGCGTCCGGCTCGGCCATCTGGAACCTGGCCGTGAACATGAATTTTGAGCCCACGCCAGGCTCGCTCTCGCACCAGATGCGGCCGCCCATCATGTCCACCAGGCTCTTGGAGATGGCGAGGCCCAGGCCCGTGCCACCGTATTTTCGGGTGGTGGAGGTGTCCGCCTGGGTGAACGGCGTGAACAGTTCGCGCACCTGCGCAGGCGACATGCCGATGCCGGTGTCCGCCACGCAGAACTCCAACTCCAGCGCGCTGCCGGTGCGCTGCAGCAGCCGCGCCTCCAGCCGGATTTCGCCCGCCTTGGTGAACTTGACCGCGTTGGACAGCAGATTTGTCAGCACCTGGTTCAGCCGCAGCGGATCGCCCAGCAGACGGTCCGGCACGTCCTTGCCGATGGAGGTCACGATCGCCAGCGGCTTTGCGCCCAGCCGCGCCGTCACCACGTTCATCACGCCTGAGACCGTGTCTTTCAGGGAGAAGTTCACGCTCTCCATCTCCAGCTTGCCCGCCTCGATCTTGGAAAAATCCAGGATGTCGTTGATGATCCGGAGCAGCGAATGGGCGCTCTGCTCGGTCTTTTCGATATAGTCGCGCTGCTTGTCCGTCAGGTCCGTCTTGAGCGCCAGGTTGGTCATGCCAAGGATGGCGTTCATGGGCGTGCGGATCTCGTGGGACATGTTGGCCAAAAACTCGGACTTGGCCCTGGCGCTCTCCTCGGCGATGTCGCGGGCCACGCGCAGCTCGGCCTCGGCGCGGCGCATGTCCGTCACGTCGATCAGCCACTGCATCACGCCCGGCTGGCCATAATAATCCGTATTGAACAGGTTTGCCATCATCTGCTTGACGGAGCCGTCCCGCATCCGCATCTCCACCGGCCACCAGTCCACCGTGCCGCCGCCCAGCAGCGTGTCTTTGATGTTGTCTCGGTCCTCCATGTGCACGAAATAATCCGCCATTTTGTCGCCCACCCGCACACCCATAAACGCCTGGGCGTAGGGCGTCGCGAACTGCACCACGCCCTGCACCAGGATCGTGAAGCACACGGGGCTTGAGTCCAGCACCTGCTTGAGCAGCGTGCGCTCGCGGTCGCGCTGCGCCTCGGCGGCCTTCAGCTCGCGCAGGTCGCGGGTGTAGCCCGCCACGATGTATCGGTCACCGCGCTCCACCCGGACCAGCGTGATCTCGGAGGGGATGGGCGTGCCGTCCAGCTTTTGGTGCATCCACTCAAACACCTCGCGCCCGTTTTCGAAGGCTGCTGTGATGTGGCGCAGCGCCTCGTCGGCGGTGCTGTTGCCGTTGGGCTGGAACGCGGGCGACAGCTCAAAGAAACGGTCCAGATAGGTCTGCTTGTCCGGCAGGTCGAACAGGCTCACGGCCTCTTGGTTGCAATCGATATTGTTGTAGTTGTCGTCCCAAAAATTGCAACACAGCGGCGTCGCATCGAGCATGATGCGCACGCGCTCATCGGCCTCGTCCCGCTCCGTCATGGCCTCTTGAAACGCGACGCTCTCCTGGATGTCTTGAATCACGCCCTCAATGTAGGGCTGGCCCTGTTCGTCGACCTTGGATTGGCCGAAAACCTGCACCCAGCGCCACTGCTGGCGCGGGATGCTCCAAATCCGGTATTGGGACCGATAATCTTTGCCCGGATTCTGGAGCTGATCGAGGATCTCCGATTTTACCCGCTCCACGTCCAGGGGATTGCAGCGGGTTTTCGCGTAAAGCTCCAGCGGCTCCGTGGTGTCCTCCGGCTCGACCAGCGCGACGGCTGAGGCCTGCGCGTCCGCGAACACCGTCGGCACGCCGTCCTGAACGAACACGCGCCAGAAGCCGACCCCGCCGATGCGGACCAAGTCAGCCAAAGACATGTGCAATGATATTTCCGGTTTCATTCTGTCTGCCCTCCAGGCGCATCAGCGCCCATTCATATGTGTGTTGTTCCGAAACGCCTCGATCATCGTGGCCGTGAGGGACATGAGGGTTTCGGGTCGCTTGAGGTAGCGTCGGTGTAAACAGGTGGCCACCGACAACTCCACACCCTCCCCGGTGGGCGCCGCGTCGCCGTCTACATAGCAGTATAACCCCAGCAGCAGCCAGTACGAGAACGAACACGGCTG
>JAVBUD010000173.1:0-17235 GCA_031555755.1 Eubacteriales bacterium
AGCGCGAAATCACCGGGCCGGAGCAGAAGCGCGACGTGCTGGCGGCGAACGAGCTGCTGAAATCGATGATCTGACAGGCAGCGGTTCACAGTGACCGCCTCACCACCCCGTCATCCCCCCACCCCCGCCCACCCCACCACCCGGCCGCCCCCACCACCCGCCCAACCCCACCCACCGCCCGACCCCCCCAACCCCGGTCACCCTGAGCCCCTCCACGGACATTCTACAACATTATTTCAATAAAAGTTTGACTTTGGTCCTTCGCTGGGCACGGGATGGCCGGAGGTGGGGGATGGCCGGAGGTGGGGGATGGCCGGAGGTGAGGGATGGCCGGAGGTGGGGATGGCCGGGGATGGGGGATGACGGGGTGGTGAGGCGGTCACTGTGAACCGCTGCCTGTCAGATCATCGATTTCAGCAGCTCGTTCGCCGCCAGCACGTCGCGCTTCTGCTCCGGCCCGGTGATTTCGCGCTCGATGGTGAGGGGGCCGTCGTAGCCGTGCTGTTTTAGTTTCTCGATCAGCGCGGGGAAGTTCGCGCGGCCTTCCCCCAGCGCCTTTTCCTCGCCCAGGTTCGCTGGGTCGGTGGGGTATTCACCGTCCTTGGCGTGCACGCCGCGCACATAGGGGCCCAGGATGTCCAGGGCGTCCACGGGGTTGGCCTTGCCGTACATCATCAGGTTCGCGGGGTCAAAATTGATGCCCACGCAAGGGGAACCGATATCTTGGATGGCCCGCAGCAGCGTGATGGGCGTCTCTTGGCCGGTCTCGAAATTGAGGCCGATCTGAAGCGCTTCGCACACCTGCGCCAGTTGGCGGGCGGCGGGCAGAAAATCGCGGTACAGCGGGTCGTTCGGCTGCTCGGGGATGAAGCCCATGTGGGTGTTCATGTCCGGTGCGCCGATAGATTTGGCGAAATGCGCCGCTCGGATCAGCTCGCTTAGGCGCTGGTGGCGGTAGGCGGTCGGGACCAGGCCCAGCGTGGCCGGGCCGTCGACGAAGTTCCACGCCATCGGGCCGGACCACAGGCTGATCAGCGCACTGATCTCGATGCCCGTCCGCTGAACCACGTCGCGAATGTGCGTGGACGCCTCGTCCGTCAGGGTCTGCGGTGGATACATGTGCAGCTGGATTGTGGGGATGCCGTGATCGAGGCACCAGCGCACCTCGCCTTCAAAATCCGGGGAATAGGGGAGGACCAGGCCGGTCTTCATGGTGGGTCGCCTCCTGCAGAATGATCCGTGTTCACGAACAGTATACATGAGGATGCGCCATCATGCAAGAAAAAAGCGGACACCGCGCCTCCCGCCGTCATCCTGAGCGCAAGCGAAGGACCTTCTTCAAACTTTGCAATCAGTGAGTTTGAAGAAGGTCCTTCGCTGCGCTCAGGATGACGGGCGGAGTGGAAGCATCTCTGAGTGTGTGTTTTTCAGCTAGATCTGGCTCGGGTCGGCGATGATCTCGTTGATTCTGGCCAGGGTGCGGTCTTGGATGTCGGCCAGGTCGGCCATTTCGTCCGCTGTGGGCATGGCGCCGCTCATTTTTATCGCGCCTTCCAGCTCCTTGCTCTTTTCGTACAGCGCGGACAGGTGCAGGTTGCCCGTGGCGCCCTTTAGCGTGTGCAGCGCCACCTGGGAACGGGCGGCGTCGCCCGCTTCCACCGCGTCCAGCGAATCCTGATACAGCGTGCCCGCTGCATAGGTCTTCAGCAGCCGCAGATAGATCATCTGGTTTCCGCCCAGCATCGCGAGTCCGGCTTGTGTATCGACTACAGGATGACTCATTTTACCCTACCTCCACCGTGGGTTTTATACCCTCTACGGCAAATTATAGCATGTTTATGTTACCATTATATTACGAGTCCTTGAATCAGGTGTTGAGGGTGGAGCGTGTTGACTCGGGTGAGTGAAAAACATGGGTTCATCCTGAGCGGAATGCTCCGCTCAGGATGACTATGGGTGCCTGTATGAAGGGGCGCCTGGTTAGTCGTCGAAGTCGACGTAGTAGTCCATCGTGACGAACAGCACGCCGCCCTTCGGGGCCTGATAGACCTCGGCGAGCCGCAGGCCTTCGGGGGTGTTGATGGACAGGGCCGCGTAGGGGACGCCGTCGTCGTCGGTCAGGCGCTCCGCGTCCATGACGTACTGGGTTCTGTCCTCCAGGTCGTACTGGGCGGCATTTTTGGCCTTGTCCGAATACTCAGCCAGCAGCGCTTCCGGGTCGGCGGATGGGTCGTAGCGGATCTCAAAGCGGGTGGACTCATCGTCGGAGATCAGGTAGATGGAGCCGTCGATGTCCTCGCGGTGGGTGTACATGGAGGACGGGATGGACAGGCGCACATCGCCGGTCTCCTCGCCCATCAGCTCGATGTAGTCGTCCTTGTTCACTTCATGCACGGTGACCTCGCGGATCGTGCCCATGGAGGCCTCGATGATGTAGTACAGTGCGGCGTTCACGGCTTCGTCGCCCGCGTGGACCTGGGCGAAGCGGATGCGGGCGTCGCCGTCGGTGCCGATGAACTTGAAGGTGAACTGGTGCACGCCAGGCGCGCCCATCAGGTCAGTTTCAGCGGGGACGAACTCGTCCGCGACGAGCTCCAGCATGGTCTCGTCATAGCGGGCACACTCCCACGCGTAGCCGGTGGTGGGGTTGTCCTTGATGGAGATGACGATGCCGTCGTCGGTGAGGACGTAATCGTCGGTGAACTCGTAGGCAACGACGGGCTCTTCCGCCTCGGTTTCAGCCAGGGCGAATGTGGGAGCCAGGAGCAGTAGCGCCGCCAGGATCATTGCGAGCATCCGTTTCATGGGTTTATGCCTCCTGTATGTTGTTTGGGATACGGGGGTTAGACTGGTGGGGATTGGTAAAGGTTGCAAAGTGTGTGGCCTGTGAAAAATATTTATGATCGGAGTGAAAGCGCGCGTGATGGGGCGCGGCGAGGGTGTAACGCGGACGAGCGCGGTGCATAGATTGGAATAAATGGGGAAAAAGGGCGAATGGGGGGACAGCGATGGAGTGTTGTGATTTGCGGCAGACGACCGCGGTCAACGGGTTTGATGTGATGGATCGGGACAACGCGATGCAGAACAACTACGCCTGGAGCATGGCAGAGTTCGGCGGATATATTTATGTGGGGACGGGCCGGAACATTGTATATACGACCATGGCGGGGCTGGGGCTTAGCGTGCCGCCGGAGTTGACGCCGCAAAACCCGAGCAATGAAGCCGAGATCTGGCGGTATCCCGTGTGCGGCGGGCGCTGGGAGCGGGTCTATCGGGCGGCTGCGGGCAGCGGGGTCATGGGATTTCGGTATATGATCACCTATCGGGGCGAGGACGGTGTCGAGGCGCTCTATTGCGCGACATTCGGCGTGTTCACCCAGGCGTCGCTGCTGATGACCACGGACGGGGTCACGTTTGTGGAGGTCGGCGCGGGGATTCCGGCGGGCTTCTCCACGCGCTGCATGGCCGTGCACGGCGGGCTGCTGTATTCCGGCGCGACCAACGCGCTGGGGTTCAGCGAGGAATCGCTGCTGTTTGTGACGGACCGGCCCCAGGCCGGCTGGGATCAGGTAGATTTTGGCGCCGGGCGGACGCCGACGGGCGAAGTGGTGTCGATGATCAGCTTCAACGGGTATCTGTATATCGGCACGTCCCCGGAGGGCGGGTTCGAGGTCTGGAAGAGCCGCACGCCGTGGTGCGGCGGGTGGACGCTGGTGTGCGACAGAGGCGCAGGTGACGCGCTGAACGAGGTGCCGATGAGCATGGCGGTTTTCCGGGGCGCACTGTATGTGGGCAGCGGGATCTGGGTCGGCATCCAGTCGGTGGACCCCCACAAGACCATCGTGCCGCCCAAGGGATTCGACGTGATCCGGATCGACAGGGACGACAGATGGAAAGTCGTGGTGGGCAGCGAGCCCATCGCGCCGACGCGGCCGACGACGGGCGTGCGGAACCGGGCGCGGTATCCGTCGGGGTTCGGCAGCATCTTCAACGCGTACTGCTGGTCGATGTGTGTGTTTCAGAGCCAGCTGCTGATCGGGTCTTGGGATTCGGCGGTGTTGATCCACAGCATCTTAAGTCACATCGGACAGGGCGACGCCGGTGGGGCGGATGGCGCGGCGATGCTGGCGGAGGGATTCTCGGAGGAGGACGCGCGGCAGATGCTAAGGACGCTGCGCGTGGAGTTCAAGCCTGAATATGACTGGGGTCGGTGGCTGGCGGCGCTGAGGAAGTCGCTGCCGAAGTATCCAGCGGAGTTTGGGTTTGACCTGTGGGCCAGCGGGAAAGGGCGGTCTTTTCGGGCTGTGACGCTGAAAGGGCTGTGCAACATGAGGAACTACGGGCTGAGGACGATGGTGGTGACAGCGGACCGGCGCCATGTGTTTTTGGGGACGGCGAATCCTTTCCAGGGGTGCGAGGTCTGGGAGGGGCGGGGGTAATCCGCGATTCGGGCGTTTGGGGCGTGGGGAATCTGTGATGCGACGCTGCTTTGACAAAGCGTCGCATTTGTTATATAATTGGGAAGAAGGATGGGGGGTTTTGAGGAAGGTCCTTCGTTGCGCTCAGGATGACGGGGGTTGTTGACGGATGTGAAGAGGCCGCTTGCGCTTGGCGCGGGCGGCTGGTTGGGTATTTTGGATGAGATGAGGGAGGGGCTTTCTATGGAAGTGAATCGCTGTCTGTATATGGATGCGGAGCATCGGCTCGCGCTTCGGGAGGAGGCGGTGCCGGCGCCTGGGGCGGGCGAGGTGCTGGTGAAGATCGTGGCGAATGGGATCTGCGGCTCGGACCTGCATTTTTATCACGACGGGCGGCTGGGCAATTTCGTGGTGACGTTGCCGTACGTGCCGGGGCATGAGGCCAGCGGCACGGTGGTGCGCGGGGGGAGGCGGTTCAGGCCGGGCGACCGGGTCGTGATCGAGCCTGGGATTCCCTGCGGGCGGTGCGCGCTGTGCAAGAGCGGGCGGTACAACCTGTGCCCGGACGTGGTGTTCCTGTCCGCGCCGCCGATCAACGGCACGTTTTGCGATTATGTGTGCGTGGCGGAGCATTTTCTGCACGCGGTGCCGGAGGGATTGTCGCTCGATCACGCGGCGCTGGCGGAGCCGGTGGCAGTGGCCGTGCACGCGGTGAACCGCGGGCGGGTGCGGGCCGGGGACGTGGGCGTGGTTGTGGGCTGCGGGCCCATCGGGCTGCTGACGCTGCAGGCGTTCAAGGCGCGGGGCGGCGGGCGCTGCGTGTGCGTGGACGTGCTGCCTGAGCGGCTGGCGTGGGCGAAAAAGCTGGGCGCGGACGAGGCGGTGCTGGCCGGGGACGGGGCGCAATTGCGGGACTTCGCGGATGTGGTGTTTGAGACCGCGGGCAGCGACGCGGCCACGGCGGGGATGTTTGACATGGTGAGGCCGGGCGGGCGGTGCGTGCAGGTGGGCTGGACGCGCAGCAACCGTGTGGCGGTGGACATCGCGCAGTTGATGGAGAAGGAGATCGACTATGTGGGCGTGAACCGGTACGCGAACGCGTTTGAGACGGCGCTGCAGTGGCTCAAGGATGGCCGGATCGACGCGCCTGCGCTGATCACACAGCGGTTTTCGCTGGCGCGTGCGCGGGAGGGCTTTGACTGGGCGCTGGCGCATCCGGCGGAGACTGTAAAGGTTTTGGTGGAAAACTAACGAATGCATTGGCTTTGATAGGGAGGGCTTGGAGATATGGATCGGTTGGCGGGCGGGTTTACGTTGCCGGGGGAGTCGGGGCAGGAGCAGCTGACGCTGGCGCTGGCGGAAAAGTGGGGCGCGGATGTGATTCGGGATTCGGACGGGACGGAGCTTTCGGCGGAGATCCTGGACGCGGGATACGGGATCTACTCCACCATCTGCATCATTCGCGACCACAACGCCTGGGCGAAGGACCACCCGGACATGCTGCAGCAGAGTTTTCTGATGTCGGAGCCTGTGATGGCGACGTCGGATGAGGTCGAGATACAGCCCTTGGCCGGGTATGATGAGGGCCAGTTCAGGCTGAATGACGGCGCGGACGCGCTCGCGTACTGGCAGGTTTTCGACCGCACGACGGGCGCTGAGGTCATGGACTGGCGGTACGAGGACGGCCGCGTCACGGTCGCCCGCTGCGAGGCTTGGCACCGCTACACCGTGAACTTCCTGGCCTATCGCGTGTGGGAAGAGATCAGCATGTACAACCACGTCACCAACGGCTGGGACAAGGAGCACTTGGTGCCGGTGGAGCCCGCCTATCCGGAGTGCCGCGCGTACCTGCTGCGCTGGATGCGGGACTGGTGCGAGGCGCATCCGAAGATCACCGTGGTGCGGTTCACGTCGCTGTTCTACAATTTTGTGTGGATCTGGGGCGCGGACGGGCGGCGCAGGAACCGGTTCACGGACTGGGCCAGCTATGACTTCACGGTCAGCCTGCCCATGCTGGCTGCGTTCGAGGCGGCACACGGATACCGGATGACCGCCGAGGACTTCATCAACAAGGGCGCGCTGCGCGCCACCCACCGCGTGCCGGACGAGCGGAAGCGCGACTGGATGGACTTTGTGGGCGGGTTCTCGCTGGCGCTGGGCAGGGCGCTGATCGACATCGTGCATGAATATGGAAAAAAAGCCTATGTGTTCTACGACGACAGCTGGGTTGGGCTGGAGCCTTACCACCCACGGTTCGCGGAATACGGGTTCGATGGGCTGATCAAGTGCGTGTTTTCCGGGTTCGAGGTCAGGCTGTGTGCGGGCGTGCCGGCTGTGACCCACGAGATTCGGCTGCATCCATACCTGTTCCCGGTGGGGCTGGGCGGGCTGCCGACCTTTGCCCCGGGCGGGCATCCGACCGCCGACGCGCAGCGCTATTGGATGAGCGTGCGCCGAGCCATGTTGAGGGCGAAGATCGACCGGATCGGGCTGGGCGGCTATCTATCGCTGACGCTGCCGTATCCGGACTTTGGCGACTACATCCAGCAGGTGGCGGGCGAGTTCCGGCAGATTCGCTCGCTGCACGAGCTGGGCGCGCCCGCCGTGCTGAGGCCGAAGGTGGCGGTGCTGACGGCCTGGGGAAGCCTTCGGAGCTGGACGCTGAGCGGACATTTTCATGAGACACATATGCATGAGCTGATCCACGTCATCGAGAGCCTGTCGGGGCTGCCGCTGGACGTGTCGTTCCTGAGCTTTGAGGATGTCTGCGGCGGCGTGCCGACGGGCGTGGACGTGATCGTGAACTGCGGCGAGATGGGCACGGCCTGGAGCGGCGGCGATTGTTGGAAGTGCGACGCGGTGGTGGAGGCGCTGACGAAGTGGGTGCACGGCGGAGGCGCGATGATCGGGATCGGCGAGCCGTCGGCGGTGGACGGATACGACACGTTGCTGCGGATGGCGCATGTGCTGGGCGTGGATGTGGACCACGGCCAGCGGGCCTGCCATGGGCGCTGGGCGTTCGAGGTGGAGCCCGTGCCGGGCCTGCTGCCGGTTGGCGCGGAGATCATGGTACGGGCGGCGGCGTTTTTGACGGACGGCAATGCGCGGGTGCTGGCAGCGGACGGGGATCAGATCGCGCTGAGCACGCACGATTTTGGGACGGGAAAGGGCGTCTACCTGGCGCATTACCGGCACGACGCGCCGAACGCGCGGATGCTGCTGAACCTGATCCTGTTCGCGGCGGGGGAATCGCTGTCGCAGGATTATCTGGCGGAGGACGCGGAGGTGGACTGCGCCTACTATCCGGCGGGGCAGGTGCTGGCCGTGGCGAATCGCGCGGCGGAGGCGAAGACCGTGCGTGTGGCAGGGCCGAAGGGGACGGTTTGCGTGGATGTGGCTGGGTTCGGGTTGGCGGTGCATGCCGTGTAGCGGCGTGGTGGCGCATTTCCGGTGTTATGAAATGGTGAGATGGGTATGAATATCTGGTTATTTGTGGTATAATCCTCATTGGGCTCGAAGATCGCGTGTGATGAGGTGTTGTGATGGTTCGGCGCTGGGTGGCGATGGTGATGTTGGCGGCGGTTTTTTTGTCTTTTCAAACGAGTTTGGCTGAAGCGCCTGAGGAGGCGCCCAAGACGCCGCAGGCTCTGGATATCTCGCTGCAGGAGTTCTTGGAGACATACAACGCGCTGCCGACGGTGAACTGGCCGCTGGCGCAGCAGGCGGACCTGGAACAGCAGGTCTTTGGGCTGGTCTCGCTGCAGGCGGGGGAGCACATGGACGTTTATGTGCAGCTCTCTTATAATGAAAAGAAGGACGCCGTGCAGTTCGCGGGCGTGGTGACGCAACGGGACGACGAGCGGGTCGACCTAGAGGCGTTCTTGTTGGTGTGTGACCACCTGATGGAGATCGTGTTCACGGACATGGATCAGGACGCGCGGCAGCTGATGCTGATGCGCTGCATCCTGGAGGGCGCCGCGGACGAGAGCTATTTTCCGGACGGAACGAAGGAGTACAGCGAAGGGGACAACACGATCACCTATGTCGTGAGGGAGGACGGCGAGCGCCACGTGATCGTATATCGGCGGGGGTAGGAGGCGACGATCCACGGGGGGAGATTCATCGCATGAAGCTCAATGTTGACTTGCGCTTGACCTGAGCGGGCGTGTGGGTTATAATGTACGCGCTTACATTGCGGATAAGGGGTGATCGGCGCTGTGACGGTCGCGGATCTGGCGAGGCGGGCTGGGGTGTCCACGGCGACGGTGTCGCGGGTGCTCAACAACAGCGGGGCGGTGAAAGCGCAGACGCGGCGGCGCGTGTTGGACGCGCTGGAGGCCAGCGACTATACGCTAAACGAGGTGGCGCGGTCGCTGGCGATGCGGCATACGAAGACGGTGGCCATTTTGACCACCGACGTGCGCGAGTTTTATTATGCACACATCGCCTACGGCATCGAGCAGCGCATGGCGGGTGCGGGTTACACCGCCTTTCTGTGCAACACGGGCACGGATGGCGCGCGGCAGGCGGAGTACATCCGGGCGATGCTGTCGAAGCGCGTGTCGGCCATGGTGGTGCTGGGCTCGTCCATGCGGGACCCAGCGTTGATCACGGCGCTGATCAAGGCGTCGCGCAGCGTGCCGATCGTGCTGACGAACGCCAACTTGGCCGCGGAGCGGGTGTTTTGCATCGAGCGGGATGACGCGGCGGGCGTGCGGCTGGGCGTGGACCGGCTGCATGTGCGCGGGTGCCGGTCGGTGTGCTACGCTTCGGACTTCGCGTTTCACAGCGACGCGCTGAAGCGGCAGGTCTGCGCGGAGGCGTGCGAGCAGCTGGGACTGGGCCACACTGCGATGTCGCTGTGGGACGGGGCGCCACGGGCGGACGGATATGTGTGTTCCAGCGACACTGTGGCGGCGAAGCTCATTGTGGCGCTGGGTGCGAAGGGCGTGCGCGTGCCGGCTGACGCGCTGGTGGTGGGCTATGACAACACGGACCTGGCCCAGTTCACGTCGCCCCCGCTGACCAGCGTGGACAGCGACATCGCGCATCAGGCAGGCATGGCGGCGGAGATGCTGTTGGCGCTGCTTGAGGGCGAGACGATTTCGGAAAACCATGTGCTCATCACGCCCACGCTGGTGGTGCGGGAGAGCGCCTAGCGGCGGTGCATTCACGCCGCAATGTAAGCGCGTACATATATCTAATGGGAGGGGAAGGGCGATGTATTCATACAGGGATCAGGCGCGGTTTGAGGGCGAGGGCCAATTTTTGCGGGGCAATTTTCACTGCCACTCGACGGTGTCCGACGGCACGCTGCCGCAGGAAGAGGTGGCGAGGCGCTACCGCGAGGCGGGGTATGACTTCCTGTGCTTTACGGAACATGAGCGTTTTACCGACAGGCGGGATCTGTCGCGGGAAGGTTTTCTGATCATCCCGGCGGCGGAGTGGTCCTGCGTCCACAACCACGCGGCGGAGGGCGAGGTGCAGCAGTGCCATCACATCAACGCGATTGAGGGCACGCAGGCGATGTTGGACGGCGCGCCGCTGGGCCGGTTCAAGCACGGCGACACCATGCCAGCGCTGCCGTTTGACGGCGAGCCCAGTGCGCGGATGATGCTGGAGGCCATCGTGGGGCATGGCTGTATGGCCATCTACAACCACCCGATTTGGTCCCGAGTGCGGCCCCAGGACACGGGGCTGCTGGCGGGGTTCACCGCCATGGAGGTGCACAACTACGGCTGCGAGCTGGAGGACTTCACGGGGTTCAACGAGACCCATTGGGACAACCTGCTGGAGGACGGTTCGCGCATCCCCGCCGTGGCCACGGACGACAACCACAACAGGCAGCAGCCCGACGACTCGTTCGGCGGCTGGACCATGGTTTGGGCCGATCAGCTGACCCAGGACGCCATCGCGCAGGCCATGATGAACGGCGATTTTTATGCCACCACCGGCCCGTCCATTTTCAGCTACGGCGTCAAGGACGGCGTGGCCTATGTGAACTGCAGCGGTGTGAACCAGATCAATTTCGTGACCGGCCGGGGTATCAACTCGGGCAGCACCGCGTGGGACCTTCAGGGCGGTGACGGCTTGACCCATGCGGAACACAAAATCAGCGGGCGCGAAGGCTATATCCGCATCCGCTGCCAGCGCAAGGACGGCAAAATTGCCTGGTCCCAGCCGCTGTTCCCGGAGGCACGATGATGACACTGAGCGCAGGCCAACTCAAGCGGCGCGGCCTGGTGATGGCGTGCTGCTGGCTCGCCTACACCGGCGTGTATTTGCTGAGGAACAACCTGTCGGTGGCGCTGCCGTACATCGAGGCTAACTATCAGATCTCGCGGGCGTCTCTGGGGCTGCTGTCGAGCATGTTTCTGTGGGTGTACGGGCTGGGCCAGCTGGTGAACGGCTATCTGGGCGACCGGGCCAGCGCGAAATGGTTCATGCTGCTGGGGCTGGGCATGGCGGCTGCCATGAACGCGCTGTTCTCGGTGACGCGGGCGTACTGGGTGATGGTGGTGTGCTGGGCGTTGAACGGCTGGTTTCAGTCGATGCTGTGGGGCCCGATTTCTAAGACGATCGCCAACTGGTACGCGCCTGGGGAGTCGGGCGGCGCAATGATCGCCATCAGCACCTCCACGGCTATCGGCGCGCTGCTGTCCATGGGCCTGTCGGCCATGCTGGCGTCGGAGGCCGGTTGGCGGAACCTGTTCCTGATGCCCGCGATCCTCTGCGGCGCTTATCTGGTGCTGCACCTGGCGGTGTTTCGCGACAGGCCGGAGGGCGCGGCGGAGGGCGCGCGCCGCGCGATGGAGCAGCCCACGGCGAAGCTGACCGCCATCCTGTCGCGGCGCAGCGTGCGCTGGGTGACCGTGGCGTGCTTCTGCCAGGGGATTGTGCGGGACGGGATCTCGCTGTGGGCCGCCATGTTCTTCATGGAGGCGTACGGGCTGGACGTGAAGCGGGCGGTGCTGTTCATGCTGCTGATTCCGATCGCGAACTTTGGGAGCGTGATCGGGATCGGGCAGCTCTATCGAAAATTCCCGCTGCGGCTGGAACGGATGGCGGCGCTGACGTTTCTGCTGGGGGCGCTGATGACGGGCGCACTGTTCTTTCTGTGGCAGGCGGGCGCAGCGACGGCCATGGTGCTGCTGGCGCTGGCATCGGCCACGATGTGCGCGGCGAACACACTGCTGTTGGGGGTTTACCCGCTGTACTTTGCGGAGGAGGGCCGGGTCAGCGGGGTGGCGGGCTTTCTGGAGTTCGCGGCCTACCTGGCGGCTGGCTGCACGGCGGTGCTGTCGGGCTGGCTGCTGGACCTGATGGGCTGGGAGAGCGTGATCGTGCTGTGGCTTGCCGTCGCGCTGGTCGGCGCGTTGGCGCTGATGCGGGCGGAACGGGCGAAGCGTTGATCGCAAAATCCGTCACCGGCGCGCGCCGGGTCTACCGGTCTTTGTGTCGGTAATGGCTGGGCGCGACGCCGGTGTGCTTTTTAAACGCCCTTGAAAAGTGGAACACATTGTCGTACCCGCACTGGGCCGCGACCTCCTGCACGTTGAGCTGCGTGGCGCCGAGCAACTGCGCGGCTTTTTGCATGCGCACCTCCGTCAGATAATCGCTGAACAGCATCTGAAACTGGGTCTTGAACAGCTTGCTCATGTGGGAGTAGCTGATGCCAAAGTGTACTGCCACCTGGGCCAGGGTGATGCCCCGGGCGAAGTGCTGGTCGATGAACTGGCGGATCTGGTCGGTGAGCGCCATGCCGCCCGCGCCTTCGGCCCGACCGGTCGCCCCGTCCGGCGCAAGGTCCTGCAGCGCGGCCTCCACCACACGCATGAGCGCGCCTGTCACCACGGGCTTGAGCAGATAATCAAACGCGCCGCTTGTGAAGGCGCGGCGCACCAGTTCAAAGTCGTCATATCCCGAGAGCACAATGAACCGCGACCCGGGCAGCGCCTTGGACAACCGCGCGATCAGCTCGATCCCGTCCATGCCGCCCATGCGGATGTCGGTCAGCACCAGGTGCGGCCTGTACGACGCGCACAGCGCCAGGGCGGCCTCGCCGCTGTCCGCGGTGCGCACGTCGCCCACCCCGGGCAGCGCCATGCGCAGCAGCTTGGAGCGCACCATCTCGCAGATCAATGGCTCGTCGTCCACGATCAGGATGTCCCGCAACACAGCCTGACTCATCGCTCCGTCACCCCCTGGGCCGGGATCGGAATGCGGATCGTCACCCGGGTAAAACTGCCCTGCTCGCTCTCGATGGTGAAGCCGGCGGCCTCGCCGTAGAACAGGCGGATGCGGTCGCGGATGTTTTTCAGCCCGATGAACGAGCTGTCGCGCTTGCCCTCCGACTCTGGGGCCACGCCGTCTAGTACGGCCCTGAGCCGGTCCGGCTCGATGCCCGCGCCGTTGTCCTCCACAACGAGGGTCAGCGACGGCGATTGGGCCTCCGCGCGGACGCTCACGGAGAGCGCGTCGCCGGGCCCTTTTCTGCCGTGCAGGATGCTGTTCTCCAGCAGTGGCTGGAGCACATACTTGATGATCGGCAGCGGCAGCGCCTCCGGGGCGGCGTCGATGCGCAGCTGGATCTGGCCGGGATACTTCAGCTCGTACACGCTGAACAGGCTCCGTGCGTTGTCCAGCTCCCGGCCCAGCGTGGCGTACAGCCCGTCGTCCTTGATGTTGTAACGCAGCAGCTGCCCGAAATAGGAGATGGCGTCCGAGAGCGCATAGTTGCCCTCCTTCTCCGCCTGGCCGGAGAACACGCTCAGGGTGTTGTAGATGAAGTGCGGGTTCATCTGATATTGCAGCGCCTGGATCTGGGCGGTCTTGTGGGCGGTCTCTTTTTCCACGTTCAGCGCAACCAGCTCGTCCACATGGTCCAGCACGGTGTTGTAGCGCATGGCAATCTGGCCTAGTTCATCCCCGCCGCGCACGGGCACATGGCCGTGATAGCCGCCGCGCACGATGTCGTCCATGGCGCTGATGGACTTGTGAATCCGGCCAAAGACGTACTTCGACAGCGCCGCCCAAAGCAGCAGCTGCAGCAGCGCCAGAAAGGCGATCAGCGCCGCCAGTTTCAGCGCCTGGATCTCGTAATTGCGCAGGTCGATGCCCTCGTTGGTGCCCACGATCATGTCATAGCCGCTGAGCTCGGCGAAGGGATACGCCCTGCCGGACAGGGACACCAGGTCTGATCCGCCCGATGCGGCGCGAAGCGCGTCCAGTTCGCCCGGGTCCGGCTGCGCACCGAAAACGCGGCCGCTCTGCAGCAGCAGCGCGAAGTAGCCCGGCGCGGCGCGGACGGACTGGAAGATCTGCGCCGGGGTGAACTCGAACATCAGCACGCCGATGGACGCGCCGTCCGCGCTCTCAATGGAGCGCATGTACAGCACGCTGGCATACAGCTTCGGCGTGCGGCTGCCCTTGCGCCGGTAATAGTCTCGGGTCTCCTCGGCGTTCAGCAGGTACAACTGCTGCAACCTGCCGGACGCGATGAACTCGTCATAGCACGCGAAGCCCGCGAGCCGCGCACTCTGATAAAAATAACTCTGCTCCTTGAGCGTGGCGTTATCCGCGTACAGGCATACGTCCTCGATGCCCAACCGCTGATACTTCAGCGAATACTTCACCGCCAGCACAATCTGTTCGGTGTACTTTTGGGACAGCGTGGGGTAATTGTTCAGGTCGGGCTTGCGCAGCAGCGCCAACACATTGCTGCGGTACACCAGATCGCGGCCCAGGTTGTCAAGCGACAGCAGCGTGGTCTGCAGGTTGGCGGTCAGCTGCTGCACGGCGGTCCGCTTGTCGGCGATGGCCTGCTGCGTGATCTGATGGGCGTAGTTGTGATAGAACACCATCGACAACACCACCATCGGCAGCGTGATCACCACAAGGAAGATCAGCGCCGCCCTGCGCGTGATGGTGAGGTTGGCGAGAAACTGGCGCATGGGGCTGGGGCCTCCCTCAGTTTGATTTCTAGCAGGTTAATGAAATTTGTCCGATCTGTGTCCGACCTTGTGACAAGTATATAGCATCTCCGCCCAAAATCACACCCTTTTGGCGGTAAATCACAAATTATGTCATGCATTCGCAAATTATGGCATGGCGTCGGCGCGCGAGGTTCCTGTATACTGCGTGATAGGAGTGTGAAGTGGAGGCGTTGACCATGGTCAAACACGTGCCGATGGCGAGGCGGAGGCGCCTCGGCCAGAACGAGAACGGCGTGGCGCTGTTGTTCGTGCTGCCGGCATTGATTCCGCTGCTCACGTTCTGGGTGGTGCCGCTGCTGCTGTCGTTCGGGCTCAGTTTCACCAACTGGGACATGATCAGCCCCACATTCAAGTTTGTGGGCCTGAAGAACTACCTGAGCCTGCTGCGCGCGCCCACGTTTTCGAAGGTGTTGATGAACACGCTGGTGTTCGCGGTGGGGTCCACCATCCCGAATCTGATGATCGGGCTGCTGATGGCGCTGGCCCTCGGCGCCGCGCGGAAGGGGATGGGGATCTATCGCACGGTGATCTTCTCGCCCTACATCACGCCCATGGTGGCCGCGTCCATCGTGTGGAGCTGGATCTTTGAGCCGCGGGTGGGCATTTTGAACTTCGTGCTGTCGCTGTTCGGCGCAGGGCCACTCAAGTGGACGCAGGGCATGGACACGGCGATGATGTCGGTCATCATCGTGACGGTCTGGAAGGGCGTCGGCTGGACCATGATCTTCTTCCTGGAGGCGATCAAGAAAGTGCCCGCGTCGCTCACCGAGGCGGCCACAATCGACGGCGCGAGTGGGTTACAGCGGTTCCAAAACGTCACCCTGCCGATGATCTCGCCCACCACTTTTTTCCTGGTGATCATCCAGACCATCGGCTCGCTGCAGGCCTATGACCAGATCCAGGTGCTGACCCAGGGCGGCCCGGCGGGCGCGACGCGCACGATCCTCTACTATTACTATCAGGAGGCGTTCCAGTCCTACGACACCGGCAAGGCGTCGGCGGTGGCGATCTTCCTGGTGCTGATCACCATCGCGCTGTCCATCATCGAGACGGCGGCGTCCAAGAAGATGGTCCATTACGAATAGAGGAGGGAACGACCATGCAGGCCAAGAAGCCGCACCTGAAGTACATCCGGACCGCGCTGATTCAGCTGGCGCTGATCGCGTGCTGCGTCGTCATCGCGTTCCCGTTCTTCTGGATGCTCTCGAACTCCATCAAGACCAAGGACGAGATCTGGGCGATGCCGCCGCAACTGCTGCCGTCCATTCCGCAGTGGGAGAACTACGCGGACGCGCTGAGGGACGGCATCTTCTTCCGCTACCTGTGGAACAGCGTCTACACCTCCGTCGTGCTGACCCTGGTCACACTGTTCAACTCGGCGATGTTCGCGTACGCCATCACGAATGTGAAGTTCCGGTTCCGCAATGCGCTGTTCCTGCTGGTCATGGTTACCTACATCATGCCCTCGGCGTCCACCCACGTGCCCGGCTATGTGATCTTGGCGAGGATGAAGCTGATCAACTCACACCTGGGCTACATCGTCTCCTGCGCGGCGTCGATCTTCAACATCTTCTTCCTGCGCCAGAACTTTCTGCAGATCAACGCGTCCATCACGGAGGCCGCGCGGGTAGACGGCGCTGGCCACATGCGCATTCTGTGGCGGATCCTGTTCCCCATGACGACCAGCGCGTTCACCACGCTGGGCATCCTGGCGTTCATGGGCTCCTACAACAGCTATGTGTGGCCGTCGCTGATTCTGAAGGACCCGAAGCTGTACTTCGTCAGCATGGGCCTGAAGGCGTTCTTCACGGCCGAGGGCGCGTACGGCATGAAGTGGGGCACGATCATGGCGTCCTGCTGCGTGGTCATCTTCCCGCTGCTGTTCATTTTCCTGGTGTGCAACAAGTGGATTGTGAACGGGATCACGGGGGATTCGGCGGTCAAAGGGTAGCGTGCGCCAGCGCAGCGGCAGTTCGCTTCGCGCTGTGCTGGCGAAGCTCATGCGATTAACCCCGCGCGATCGGGCGGGTTAATGAACCACTACACAACATCGAAGGAGGAACCCACATGTCCAAACACCGCATCACATCTCTGGTCCTCATCCTCGCGATCCTGCTCAGCGGCGCGTCGTTCGCGCCCGCGCTGGCGGAGACGCCGCGCACGGAGATCGAGTTCTGGTTCGGCCTGGGCGGCAGCCTGGGCGAGACCATGGATTCGATCATTGACGCATTCAACAACAGCCAGTCCGAAGTGTACGTCAAGGGCGTCAAGCAGGGCGACTACGGCGAGACCGGACGCCTGCTGCAGGCCGCGGCCGCCGCGGGCACGCTGCCCGCCGTGGTGCTCACCAGCCACCACGACGTGAAGACCTTCTTCATGAAGGGCGTGCTGGCGCCGCTGGACGCGCGCATTGCCGCCGCCGAGGGCTTTGACCGCGAGGACATGATCCCGTCATTCATGGAATACTGCATCAGCCCCGAGGGCGAGACCATGGGCCTGCCGGTGTACGGCACCACCCAGATCTGCTACTACCGCAAGGACGCCTTCGAGAAGGCGGGCATCGATGTGGAGTGGGCGTTCAAGAACTGGCAGAACCTGGCCGAGGCCGCCGCGAAGATGGCTGTGAAGGAAAACGGACAGACGGTTTTCTTCGGCTGGGAGCCCATGTCCGGCTCCGGCAACCTGATGGACGCCGCCTGGGGCAACGGCGCGGAGATCCTGTCCGAGGACGAGCGCACCGTGGCGTTCAACAGCCCCGAGTTCATCGAGGTCTGGGAATCGTTCCGCAAGTGGATCCATGACGATCAGATCATGGGCATCCA
>JAVBUD010000045.1:0-16484 GCA_031555755.1 Eubacteriales bacterium
GAAAGCCCTCGGCTACTTCGAAGGCGCCATCGGCGGCAATTTCCTGGACCAGACCGAAAAGGCCGTCAAGAAGTTCCAGTCCCACAACAACCTGGACCCGGACGGAGAGGTGGGGCCGCTCACCTGGGCCGCACTGGACAAAGCCACGGGCAAGACGGGCAAGCAGGTGAAGATCGTGGGGGGCACGTGCTATGTCCGCGTCGGTCCAGGCTTGAACTACCGCGACATCGGCGAAGTCAAGGCAGGCACCGTCCTTCCCGCCGGAGACAAAACCGCCCCCGGCTGGATCAACGTCAAATTCGGCGACACGGACGGCTGGTGCAGCGCGAAGTATGCGGAGGTGATCAAGTGAGCGACACCGTAATGATGGGACTCCTGTCCCTTGCCGGTACGCTGATCGGATCGCTGGGTGGCATCCTGGTCGCCAACCGCCTGTCCAACTACCGCATCGAGCAACTAGAAAAGAAGGTGGACAAGCACAACCACCTGATCGAGCGCATGACCATCGTGGAGCAATCCACAAAATCCGCCCACCACAGGCTGGACGACCTGACCAGAATGAAATAGAGGAGGACACCGCCATGCTTGACCAATTCTACACCTGGGAATCCCTCGGCACCTTCACCGGCGCGACCGCCGCCGTGCTGCTGATCGTACAGTATCTGAAACTGCCGCTGGACAAGATCGCCCACATCCCCACCCGCATCGTGGTGCTGGAGATTTCCATTGCCATCCAAGGCGCTGTGGCCGCCATGAGCGGCGCAGGCTGGGACTGGCACAACGTCCCGCTCATAATCCTGAACGCGTTCCTCGTGGCGCTGGCGGCGATGGGAGCGTATGAGAGTACGTTTGCGAGGGTGGAGGGGTAACACACAGATGTACGCATGCCGCTGGCCGCAAGGCTGGCGGCTGTTTTTCGTTTTTGGGTTGTACAGTAGCGTTCCATACCGCATGTTTGACTTGCATATTGACTTGCATCTTTCGGGGAAAATGCGGGATATAGAGGGTAGTATAGGAGTGATGGAAGAATGAATAGAATGAAAATGAAACGAAACACCCCCGGAAATGCTGCATTTCCGGGGGTGTATTCATGGTGGAGCATAGGGGAGTCGAACCCCTGACCTTTTGAATGCCATTCAAACGCGCTACCAACTGCGCTAATGCCCCGGGCGGTTTCCTTGGCGGGAACGATGATTAGTATAACAGATTGGTGGGCGTTTGTAAAGGGGGTTTTGTTAATTTACAGGGGCGACGGTCAAGATTTTGGGCGGTCGGTTCCAAAGGGGAGGTTGGTATGGTATAATTCTGATGAGATCATTGGGTAAAGATGGAGGGGATGCATTTGGATGGGGCGATGCTTTACACAAGCCAACTGCTGGACCTTCAGCATTCCATCGCCTGCGAGTTGTTCGACGGGTTGACGTATCCCTGGGAGGCGCTGCCGAAGATCAAGGCGTTTGCGGAGGCGCTGGGGCCGGGATTGGGCGCGGGTTTTCGGGAGATCGCGCCGGGCTGTTGGGCGCATGAGACGGCCAAGATCGCGGCGTCGGCGTCCATAGCGGGGCCGTGCATCATCGACGAGGGCGCGGAGATCCGGCACTGCGCGTACATTCGGGGCAGCGTCATCGTGGGCAAGCGCGCGGTGGTGGGCAACTCGACGGAGCTGAAGAACTGTGTGCTCTTTGACGGGGCGCAGGTGCCGCACTACAACTATGTGGGGGACTCAATCCTCGGGCACAGGGCGCACATGGGCGCGGGGTCGATTCTGTCGAACGTGAAGGCGGATAAGCAGAACATCACCGTCAAGGCAGAGGGCGTCTTGATCGAGACCGGGCTGCGCAAGTTTGGCGCGGTGCTGGGGGATCAGGCGGAGATTGGGTGCAACGCGGTGTTGAACCCGGGCACAGTGATCGGGCGGCGGGGCCAGGTTTACCCGGCGAGCAGCGTGCGCGGCGTGGTGCCGGAGGACTGCATCTACAAGGCGAAGGGCGAAGTGGTGAGGCGAAGGATGGGAGGCAACTGATGGGCAGATTGTTTGGCACGGATGGCGTTCGCGGGGTCGCGAACGAGGGGCTTACCTGCGAGATGGCGATGCAGATCGGGCGGGCGACGGCGCAGGTGCTGTCCACCGGACGGCGCAGGCCGATCGTGGCGGTGGGCATGGACCCGCGCGTGAGCTCGGACATGCTGAGCTGCGCGCTGATGGCCGGGCTGTGCTCGGTGGGCGCGGACGTGATCTCGCTGGGCGTGGTGCCGACACCCGCGGTGGCGTATCTGGTGATGAAATACAAGGCCGACGCGGGCGTGATGATCTCGGCGTCCCACAACTCCAGCGAGTTCAACGGCATCAAGATCTTTTCCGGCGACGGATACAAGCTGCCGGACGAGCTGGAGGAGCGGATTGAGGGGCTGGTGCTGGACCACCGCCGGGAGACGCCGCCGCCCACGGCGCTGGGCGCGGAGATCGGCAAGGTCTCGTACCGCCACAGCGCGTGCAAGGATTATGTGGACCATTTAAAGAGCACGGTGTCGCACACGCTCTCGGGGATGCGGCTGGCGGTGGACTGCGCCAACGGCTCGGCCAGCGTCACGGCGCGGAAGCTGTTTTCCGAGCTGGGCGCGGAATGCGATTTTTTGTTTGACGAGCCGGACGGCGTGAACATCAACGACGGCTGCGGCTCCACCCACATGGAGGCGCTGCGGGCGCATGTGCTGGAGCACGGGCTGGAGGCGGGCGTGGCGTTCGACGGCGACGCGGACCGCTGCCTGATGATCGACAGCAAGGGCAACCTGCTGGACGGCGACTACATCATGGCCATCTGCGCCATCGACATGAAGCTGCGCGGCAAGTTGAACAAGAACACCGTGGTGGGCACGGTCATGACGAACCTGGGCTTCATCAAGTTCTGTGAGGAGAACGGCATCAACTTCATCGCCACCAAGGTGGGCGACCGGTTCGTGCTGGAGGAGATGCTGCAGGAGGAGTATGATTTTGGTGGCGAGCAGTCCGGCCACGTGATTTTTCGGGATTTCGCCACCACGGGCGACGGCGAGCTGACTGCGATCCAGCTGCTGTCGCTGCTCAAGCGCCAGGGAAAACAGCTGGCCGACATGGAGGGCATCATGGCGCGGTTCCCGCAGAAGATGGTGAACGTGCATGTGTCGCCGGAGGGTAGGCTGTCGTTTTATACCGATCCCGACGTGCGCGAGGAGATCGACCGCGCCAAGGGGGAGCTGGGGAAGGACGGCCGAATAGTGGTGCGGCTCAGCGGCACGGAGCCGCTGGTGCGCGTGATGGTGGAGGGTGCGGACGGCGAGAAAATCGAAAAGCTGGCGGACCGCGTCGCGCAAGTGATTCGGGAGCGGCTGGCGGATCGGTAGGCGTTTTCTGCCGACGAATGGGGTTTTGATCGGTGCGTGCAGCGAAGGACCTTCCGGAAGTGAGAGGAAGGTCCTTCGCAGCGCTCCGTATGACGGGGGGGCGGAGGCGTGGGGGGGAAGCACTTCCGCACGCGTTTGCTGTTTTGAGGGTGGCGGGAGTTGGTGCGCGGCTCAAGTGCGTTGCCTGACCGTCTCGCCTTCCAGCAGGTTCGTGCGGATGACCACGTGGCGGTCGGGTCTTTCCATCCTGTCCAGCATGCGGTCCACCAGCAGCTCCACGGCCTTGGTGGACATCCTGCCCTTGTAGCTCGAAACCGTCGTGAGCGGAAACGGAATGTGCAGCCGGGATTGGATGTGGTCGAAACCCACCAGGGACACGTCTTCCGGCACATGGATCCCGCGCCGGGACAGCTCGCACCAGGCTTGCCAGGCCAGCAGGTCAGAGAATGCGAAGATCGCGCTGAAGGGCACGCCCGCTTCCAAGGTCTCGGCGACGGCCTGGCCCGCGCCCTCGCCGGTGACGGACACCTCGCGCATCAGCGCGCGGTCCGCGAGCCCGGCGTCCGCCAGCGCGCGCAAATACCCGTCGCGCCGCTCGCGGGCGGAGGAGATGTGCTCTGGGCCGTGGAGCATGAGGATGTCCCGATGGCCCCGATCGATGAGGTGTGCCGTCGCCTGATGCGCGCCCAGCTCGTCGTCACAGACCACATAGTCGGGCACCTGCTCGTCGCGCCGCCCGATCAGCACGAAGGGCACGCCGGACTGGGCGAGTTGGCGGGTGTTTTCGTCCGAGTGTTGCGCGGGACAGAGGATGATGCCGTCCACGCTCTGGTTCAGGGCGTCCCGGATGGCGTTTTTTTCGAGGGCTTCGTCCTCGTCGGTGTTGGTGAGGAACGAGGAATAGCCAAAGGTGCGGGCGTGGTCCTCGATCTCCTTCATCAGGATCGCGAAGTGCGGATTCGACACGTCGGGCAGGATCACGGCGATGGTGCGCGTGTAGCCCAGGCGCAGGGACGAGGCGAGGCGGTTGGACTGATAGCCCAGTTCGTCCGCGACGGCGCGGATCAGGGCGCGGGTCTCCGGGGCGATGTCGGGCTTGTCCCTGAGGGCGCGGGAGACGGTGTTGATGCTGTAGCCCGTGCGCTCGGCGATGTGTTTGAGGGTGGCGGGTTTGCGGGGCGAGGTATTTGCCATGGTGGGTGCACCGTCCGTTTCGTGTGATCGGGTTTGGATTGACAATCCGCACTTCATATCCCGCCATCCTTCGCTTCGTTCAGGATGACGGGTTGAGCGCGGCGAGTGTTTCGGAAAGACGCCTGCTGCCCTCGGCATGACACTCGGTGATCTCGCGCTCCAGGTGGCTGTAGAAGTCCATGGCCGCCGCTCTGCGCCCTTGGGCCAGCGCGCGGCCCCGCTCGGTCAGGAACTTGTCGTAGATGCCCATCAGTTTCCAGTTGAACTCCTGGAAAAAGCTGGAGATCTCCGCGCCGCCGCCGTCGAGCACGATGTGGCCGCCCGCGTCCAGCAGGTACAGCGGCTCGAAGAATTGGCCGCCGTAGGTCAGCGTGCGGGACAGGCCGATGGCGCCGGTGGCCTCCAGCTTGTCGGCGTCGAACACGATCTTGGCCTCGATGGATTGGGGCGCGTCGCCCTTTCGGTATCGGTGCGTGCGCACGCAGTCGGCCACGCGGTCGGCCTTTTCCTGTGCCCAGCCCATGGACAGCAGAAAATCCCGGGCCATGGGCGCGCCGATCTCGGCGTGGTCCAGCGCCAGGTCGCCGTTCTGATGCTCACGCCCGATGTCGTGCAGCAGGCAGGCGGCGATGAGCACGTCCATGTCCACACCGGGCTCGGTGCTCGCGATGTCCAGCGCTTCGTACAGCACACGGTAGATGTGCATCGGGTCGTGGGTCGCGTCCTTCATGCAGCCCAGCATGTAGGTCTCGATGGCCCGATAGGCGGCGTCATTCATGGGCGCTGTCTCCGTGGTCGCGAATCTGTTCGTTCAGCAGGTCGATGTTGCCGCACCCGAGGCTGACGACCAGGTCGCCCGGCTGCCAGTGGGCGCGGAGGTAGTTTTCGGTGTCGTCGAAGCTGGGCGTCAGCGTGGCGTCGATGCCCGCACTTTTCATGGCGTCCACCAGCATCCCCGCGTTGATGTCGCCCGGGTCCACCTCGCGGGCGGCGCAGATGTCGGTGACCAGCACCTTGTCCGCCGCGCCGAAACAGGTCATCCACTGGTCGAACAGCTTCTTGGTGCGGGAAAATGTGTGCGGCTGCAGCACCGCCCACAGGGTCTTGTGGGGCACCTTGGCGGCGATGGAGAGCGCGTTCAGCGTCTCGGTGGGGTTGTGGCCGTAGTCGGTGTAGACCGAGACGCCGTCTGTGGTGGAGGTCAGCTCGAACCGGCGGTGCGCGCCCTGGAACCGGCTCAGTGATGCGCAGACCTGCTGCATGGGCATCTCGAGGATGTTCGCCACCGCGATCACGGCCAGCGCGTCCAGCAGGTTGTGCTGGCCCGCGACGGAGAGCATCAGTTCGCCGATCTGATGGGCGCGCAGGGTGACGGTGCAGTTGGCGCGGCCCAGCTCGTCGTAGGAGAGCTGCTCAACTGAGATGTCGTTGTGGCCGCCGATGCCAAAACTCAGGGACGGACGGCCGCTCTGGTCCATGACGCGCTGGCAGCGGAAATCGTCGCCGCAGCCCACGACCCAGCCGCCGTTTTCGGGGGTCCGTTTCGCGAACTGCAGAAAAGCGGACTCGATGTGGTCGATGTCCCGGTAGAAGTCCAGGTGGTCCTCGTCGATGTTCAGGATCACGGCGATTGTGGGGTGGAATTGTAGGAAGCTGGCGGCGAACTCGCAGGACTCCACGATGAACACGTCCTTGCCGCCCTCGATGGTGCTGCCGCCCACGGCGTCCAGCTCGCCGCCGAAGTGGGCGGTGGGGGAGAGGCCGCACTCCATGGCGACCTGGGCCATCATGGCGGTGGCGGTGGTCTTGCCGTGGGTGCCGCTGATGCCGACCGCTTGGCCGTAGCCCTCCATCAACTGCCCGATCAGCGCCGCGCGCTCGATCTGAGGGATGCCCATCTCGCGGGCCTTCATGCGCTCGGGGTTCGTCTCCGGGATCGCGGCGGTGAACACCAGCGCGTCCGCGCCGTCCACATGGGCGGCCGCGTGGCCGATCTGGACCGGGATGCCCTGGGCGTTCAGCGCGTCGGTCTTGTGGGACCTGTCGCGGTCTGAGCCGGTGACGGCATAGCCCTGTCTGTGGAGCAGCCCCGCCAATCCGGACATGCTGCAGCCGCCGATGCCGACGAAGTGGATGTGTTTGCCCTGCAGGGTGGAGATGTGCGCTGTCATGGTTGGATGCGCCTCTTTTCTGTAATGAACAATGAACGACGAACAATTGGGTTTGCTCGATGCCGAGGATCTCAGTGAAAACATCCATTGTTCATTGTTTAATTGCTCATTGTCAATTGTCAATTCGTCTTCGCTTCCTACCATTATACGCCGTCAATATGCGCCACATCAAGCGCCCGCCCGATATCCGTCCCCCGCCCAGGTTAAACTTGTGTTGGATTCTCGCGAAATGAAGTGGTTTGGGCTGTTCAACGGGGGAAAACTGAATTATAATGGACTGAACATGCGGAAATATTCGGGTATTGGGGGATCGGACCATGGATCGGATCAAGCGGAACGAGCGGTTGGGCGCGATGACCGAACAACTGCTGTCGGAGCCGAACCGGATTCACACGCTGGGCTCGTTCTGCGAGCGATTTGGCGCGGCCAAGTCCAGCATCAGCGAGGACATCGACATCCTGCGCCAGTCCTTTGACAGGTTTCAGTGCGGGGAACTGACCACCATCGCAGGCGCGGCGGGCGGCGTGCGCTATCGGGCCACGATGCCCAAGGAGCGGGCGTCGACGCAGCTGTCGCTGCTCGCTGAGCGGCTGACGGACCCGTCGCGCATCCTGCCGGGCGGCTTTCTGTATACGGCGGACGTGACCGCCGAGCCGGACACGTCGGAGTTGATGGGCCGCATCCTGGCGCAGCACTACTATGCCGCCCGCGCGGACATGGTGCTGACGATGGAGACAAAGGGCATCCCGATCGCGCTGATGACCGCGCGGATGCTGTCGGTGCCGCTGGTGATCGCGCGGCGGGATTCCAGGGCCTATGAGGGGCCGGCGGTGAAGATCAATTATGTGGCCGGGTCCGGCGCGATTGCCACGATGGCCTTGGCGCGGCGCACGGTGTCGCCGGGGCAGCGGGTGCTGATCATCGATGACTTCATGAAGGGCGGCGGCACGCTGCGCGGCATGATGGACATGATGGCCGAGTTCCAGGCGACGGTGGTGGGCGTGGGCGTGATGATCAAAACGGCCGAGCCGGTGAAAAAGCGGGTGGACGGCGCGCTGTCGCTGCTGACGCTGGACCGGGTGGACGCCGAGGCGGGCATTGTTAAGATTGCGCCGTCCGAGGCGTTTTCATAGGTGAGATGGGGTGCGGTGTGATATAATAGATAGAATCGCATAAGCGGAGGGACCGGTTCGGGGTGCTTTATCGTCATTCGGCCATCGCCCACGCGTCATCCTGAGGCCGCAGCCGAAGGATCTTCTGCAAGTTAGAGGAAGGTCCTTCGCTGGCGCTCAGGATGACGGTGGGTTGCGGCGGGGAGGGCGCGGCAGACCCGCGAACAGTCCGTCCGCCGCTGCCTTGTTTTGGACGATGGAGGGTTTGCCAATGTATGTGATCGTGGGCCTGGGCAATCCGGGCGCGAAATACCACAGGACGCACCACAACGCGGGGTTCGATGTGCTGGAGATCCTGGCGGACCGGCTGAACATCCGCGTGGACAAGCCAAAATGCAAGGCCTATGTGGGCGAGGGCATGATCGGCGCGAAGCGCGCGGTTTTGTGCAAGCCCCAGACCTTCATGAACCTCAGCGGCGAGTCGGTGGTGCAGCTGTGCAATTGGTACAAGCCTGAAGACGACCAGTTGATCGTGGTGTACGACGACGTGGACCTGGAGCTGGGGTGTGTGCGCGTCCGGCCCAAGGGCAGCGCGGGCACCCACAACGGCATGAAGTCCATCATCTACCTGCTGGGCCGGGACGATTTTCCCCGCGTGCGCGTGGGCATCGGCAGGCCGCCTGAGAAGTGGGACCTGGCGGACTACGTGCTGACTGGGTATAATACACAACAGGAGCGCGAGACGGCGTTCGACGCGTACAATCGTGCCGCCCAGGCCATCGAGATCCTGGTGAAGGAAGGCGTGCCCCAGGCTGCCGCGTTCGCGAACAAGAAACCGCAGGAGGGCGCATGATCGACGAGTTGGAACTGCTGTTTTCGCCGCTGGAGCAGCTGGAGCCGTTTGCGCAGTTGGTGGACGCCGTCAATGCGCCAAACATGGCGGGCCGCGCCTTGGAAGCCCACGGCCTGGACGACTCCCAAAAACACCACATGCTGGCGGCGCTGGCCCGGAAGACCGGGCGCACGCTGCTGATCGTCACGCCCTCGGAGACCGCAGCCCAGCGCGCGGTCCAGGACCTGGCGCTGCTGCTGCCGGGGGGCGTGATGGTGCTGCCGTCCCGGGAGGTGTCTTTCCTGCGCACCGCCGCGTCCAGCCGCGAGCTGGCCATGCGCCGCATTGAGGCGCTGGGCAAGCTGCTCTCCGGCGAGCTTTCCGCGCTGGTGGCCCCCGCCGACGCGCTGACCCACCGGCTCATGCCGCGCGCGTCCTTCCTGAGCCACATCATCGAGCTGCGCGAGGGCGACCGGTTGGACCCGCAGCAGTTGGTGCGCCGGCTGGTGGAGGCGGGCTATGAGCGCGAGGACGCCTGTGAGGCCCACGGCCAGTGCGCCATGCGCGGCGGCATCGTGGACGTGTTCCCGGTGGGCGCCCAGGACGCCATCCGCGTGGAGTTTTTCGACGACGAGATCGACTCCCTGCGGGACTTCGACGTGATGACCCAGCGCTCCACGAGGAAGCGCGAGATGGCGCGGATCTTCCCGGCGGCGGAGCTGCTGCTCACATCCGACCAGGCGAAGGAGGGCGCTTCGCGGCTCACCCTCGCGCTGGAGCAGGGTCGATCCAGCCGCCGTCGCGGCGACAAGGACCCTCAAAAGCAGATCGAAGAGGCTTTCGGACTGGGCTCGTTTGACGACTTGTTTGGCGCGGACGACGAGCAGGATGACGGATCGAAATCTGCGAAAAAGCCCAAGAAGGCGCAGCCCATTGCCTCCGACGAGGACTGGTTCGGCGGCATCACCATCGCGGAGGACAAGTCCGAATCACAGCTGATGCGCACCGCGCTGGGCAAGCACTTCTCCCACCGCATGGACGCGCTGAAGACGGGCCGGGCGGGCAGCTACGACACCATGCTGATGAATGTGCTGCTCCCTGAGACCGCGTCCCTGATCGATTATTTTGACGCGCCGCTGGTGGTGCTGGACCAGCCGGAGCGGCTGCGTGAGCGCACGGACAACCGGATGCTGGAGTTCGTGGAGGTGTTCAAGGCCGCCCTGGAGCAGGACGACGCGCTGCCCGCCCAGTCGGAGCTGCTGCTCACCTACGACCAGCTGCTGCCGAGGCTGGACAGCGAGTGCGTGCTGCTGATGCACGCGTTTGCGAAGGTCGAGCCGGACTTTACGCTTCGCGCCACGTTCGCCTTCGACGGGGTGGGCGCGGCGGGCTATCATGCCAACATGCCGGAGCTGAAGCGCGATCTGCGCCGCTTTCTGGACGAGGGTTGGTGCGTGGCGATACTGGCGGGCGGCGTGGCGCGGGGCGGGCGGCTGAACAAGCTGCTGTTCGACATGGACATCCCTGCGCCGTTCATGGAGCGGCCGCCGGCGATGCTTTTGCCGGGCGAGCCGATCATCCTCCCCCAGACGCTGCTGCGCGGTTTTCTGTATCCGGGCATCAAGTTTGCGATCCTCACCGACGCGGACATCTTCGGCACGGGCAAGACCAAGGCCATCAAGGCCCCGTCCGGCGAAAAATTGGCGGCGTTCACTGACCTGTCCGTGGGCGATTATGTGGTGCACGAGAGCCACGGCATCGGGCGCTACATGGGCACCGTTCGGCTGTCCAGTGAGGGCACGATGCGCGATTTTCTGCACATCCAGTACCTCGGCGCCGACAAGCTGTACGTACCCACAGACCAGCTGGACCGGGTGCAGAAGTACATCGGCTCAGAGGGCGAGGCGCCGAAGCTGAACAGGCTCTCCGGCGGCGAGTGGCAGAAGCAGAAGGCGAAGGTCAAGGCCTCCATCCGCGAGATCGCGGGGGAGCTGGTCAAGCTGTACGCCGCCCGCGCCAAGGCCGACGGCCACGCGTTCGGCCAGGACACGCCCTGGCAGCGGGAGTTCGAGGACAGCTTTGAGTTCGAGGAGACGCCAGACCAGGTCACTGCCATCGACGACATCAAGCGCGACATGGAGAAGCTGCAGGTCATGGACCGGCTGCTGTGCGGCGACGTGGGCTATGGCAAGACCGAGGTGGCGCTGCGGGCGATCTTCAAGTGCGTCATGGATGGAAAACAGGCCGCACTGCTGGCCCCGACCACGATCCTGGTGCAGCAGCACATGTCCACCATGAAAAAGCGGTTCGCCGGGTTCCCGGTGCGGGTGAAGTCGCTGAGCCGGTTCTCCACGCCGCTGGAGCAGAAGAACACGCTGGAGGCCTTAAAGCGCGGCGAGCTGGACGTGGTGGTGGGCACCCACCGGCTGCTGGGCAAGGACGTCAGCTTCAAGAACCTGGGCCTGCTGGTGGTGGACGAGGAGCAGCGTTTCGGCGTCAAGCACAAGGAGACCATCAAGCAGATGAAGACCAATGTGGACGTGCTGACCCTGTCGGCCACGCCCATCCCGCGCACGCTGCACATGTCCATGGTGGGCATCCGCGACATGTCCCTGCTGCAGACCCCGCCGGAGGAGCGCTATCCCGTGCAGACCTACGTGCTGGAGTACCAGGACGGCATCGTGTGCGACGCGATCCTGCGCGAGATGGGGCGCGGCGGGCAGGTGTACGTGCTGTACAACCGGGTCCAGACCATCGAGGTGATGTATGAGCGGCTGAAGCGGCTGGTGCCCGAGGCGCGCATCGCCATCGGCCACGGCCAGATGCGCGAGCACCGGCTGGAGGATGTGATGCTGGACTTCTACGAGGGCAAGTACGACGTGCTGCTGTGCACCACGATCATCGAGGCGGGGCTGGACGTGCCCCAGGCGAACACCTTGATCGTGTGCGACGCGGACCGGTTCGGGCTGTCTCAGCTGTACCAGCTCAGGGGCCGCGTGGGCAGAAGCAACCGGCTGGCCTACGCCTACCTCACTGTCAGCCCCAGAAAAGTGCTCACCGATACCGCCGACAAGCGGCTGAGCGCCATCCGCGAGTTCACCGAGTTCGGGTCGGGATTCCGCGTCGCCATGCGCGACCTGGAGATTCGTGGCACCGGCAACCTCTTGGGCGCGGAACAGTCGGGTCACATGGCGTCCGTGGGCTACGACCTGTACGTGAAGATGATCGACGAGTCCGTGCGCGAGCTGCGCGGCGACGTCTCGAAGGGCGACATCGTGGCCAAGATGGAGCTGAAAATCGACGCCTACCTGCCCACAGGCTATGTGCAGAGCGACATCATGCGCGTGGAGATGTACAAGAAAATTGCGGGTATCCAGGACCGCGCGGGCCGCGAGGACCTGATCGAGGAATTGATCGACCGGTTCGGCGACCCGGGCAAGCCGGTCATGAACCTGATCGAGATCGCGCACCTGAAATCGCTGTGCCAGCAGTGCGGCATCGACCAGGTCACGCACAAGGCCGGGCAGTTGGTGATGCGCTTCTCGCCGCTGATGGAGCTGGACCCCATGAAGCTGGTGGCCGCGCTGAAGCCGTTTGAGAAGCTCGTGAAGCTGACCGCGGGGCGGGAGACGGCGCTGGTCTACGGTGACCCGAAGAAGCCGCCGGAGGAGCAGGTGCGCGGCGCGGTGGCGATGATGGAGGACGTGGCGCGGGGGATTGGGGAGGACGAGTAGGGGATGTCGCTCATTCCTCCTCCAAGCGGTCATCCTGAGCGCAAGCGAAGGACCTTCCTCAAACTTTCCGTACCTTTATCTTGAAGAAGGTCCTTCGCTTACGCTCAGGGTGACCGCTTGGGAGGGATCACACACAGTTATTTACCACACACGAAAGGCAGGAACACACCATGCGAATGCAACAACTCATCGGCGACCGGTTCAAGGAGCGCCCCTCCGACTGCGTGATCGACAGCCACGCGCTGATGGTGCGCGGCGGCTACATGAAGTACGTGGGCAGCGGCATCTTCTCCCTCTACAACCCGCTACGGCGCATCACCCGCAAGATCGAAGGGATCATCCGCGAGGAGATGGACAACATCGACGGTCAGGAGGTGCTGTTCCCGGTGGTGATGCCCGCCTCCCTCTGGGAGGAGTCGGGCCGGTTCGCCTCCGTCGGCGCGGAGCTGATGCGCATGAAGGACCGCAACGGCAGCCCTATGGTGCTGGGCATGACCCACGAGGAGGCCAGCGTGCAGTTGGTGCGCGAGTACGGCAACAGCCATACCAAGTACCCCTTCATGATCTACCAGATCCAGACCAAATTCCGCGACGAGGCGCGGCCGCGTGGCGGGCTGATTCGCGTGCGCGAGTTTACCATGAAGGACGCATACTCCTTCCACACCTCACAGGCGGACCTGGAGGCCTACTACCAGCGCTGCTACGACGCCTACACCCGCATTTTCCAGCGGGCAGGCCTCAGGAACGTGGCCATCGTGGCGTCCGACTCGGGCATGATGGGCGGCAAGATCAGCCACGAGTACATGCTGCTGACGCCCGTGGGCGAGGACACCATCGTGATCTGCCCGGAGTGCGGCTACCATTCCAACATGGAGGCCGCGCCCAGCCTGGTCGAGACACCGAGCAGCGGCAACCCCGCCCCGCTGACCCCCGTCCACACGCCGGGTCAGAAGACCATCGAGGACGTGTGCGCGTTCCTGCATGCATCGAAGGAGCGCTCGGTGAAGGCGGTGGTGTATCACCTGCTCAGCACTGACGAGACCGTGGTGGTTTTCCTGCGTGGCGACTTGGACGTGAACGAGACAAAGCTCACCAACTTCCTGGGCGGCGAGATCCGGCCCGAGGCCATCGACGAAAACGTGAGCCTGGTGGCGGGCTATATCGGACCGGTGGGCCTGCAGCCGAAAAACTGCCGCGTGCTGTACGATCGCTCGCTGCAGGGTGCGGACAACCTGGTCTGTGGCGCGAACAAAGCCGAGTACCACAACACCGGCCTGAGCATGCCCCGCGACGTGCCGAACGCGGAATACCATGACTTCGCCAAGATCGCCGAGGGCGGCGTGTGCCCCCAGTGCGGCAAGCGCGCCATCACGCTGTCCCGGGGCATCGAGATCGGCAACATCTTCCAGCTGGGCACCAAGTACACCGAGGCCATGGGCATGCAGTACCAGGACGCCGAGGGCAACCTGCAGTACCCCATCATGGGCTGCTACGGCATCGGTGTGGGTCGGCTGGCGGCGTCCGTGTGCGAGGAGAGCCACGACGAATACGGCCCCATTTGGCCCATGTCCATCGCGCCCTGGCAGGTGCAGATCTGCTGCCTCCGGGCGGACCAGGAGGGCGTGAAGGAGGCCGCCGAGGCGCTGTACGAGGCGCTGGGCAGTCAGCGTGTGGAAGTCATTTTGGACGACCGGCCGGTGAGTGCGGGGGTCATGTTCTCCGACGCGGACCTGCTGGGCGTGCCGATCCGGCTGATCGTGAGCCCGCGGAACTTGAAGGAGCACGTCGTCGAGTTGGTGACGCGAGACAAGAGCGTGAAGACGACGGTGGCGATGGAAGAAGTGGTTGAGACGGTGCGGAAGATGATCGCGGAGAGGCTGGGATAGCTTCTTTTCCGCGATCCTCCCCACATCCGTCATCCTGAGCGCAGCGAAGGACCTTCCTCTTACTTACTGTTTTTCATCCTGAAGAGGGTCCTTCGCTGCGCTCAGGATGACGGCTTTGCTGGGACGCCATCGCTTGCGTTCCCTTACGACAACCCACAAAAGGAGCTGACCCCCATGCCCCGCCAATTCTTGCCCACCACCGCCGCCGAGATGCGCCAGCGCGGGTGGCATCAGCCGGATTTCGTGTACGTCACCGGCGACGCCTATGTGGACCACCCGTCCTTCGGGCTGGCGATCATTTCGCGCACCCTGGAAAAGGCGGGCTACAAGGTGGCGATGCTGCCCCAGCCGGACTGGCAGGGCACGCAGGACTTCCTGCGCTTCGGCCAGCCGAGGCTGGGCTTTCTGGTCACGGCGGGCGTGATCGACTCCATGGTGAACCACTACACCGCCGCCAAGAAAAGGCGCGGCGAAGACGCCTATTCCCCCGGCGGCAAGGCAGGACTACGGCCCGACCGCGCCACCGTCGTGTACGCGAACCGCATCCGCGAGGCGTTCGGCGCCGTGCCAGTGCTGATCGGTGGCGTGGAGGCCAGCCTGCGCCGGTTTGCGCACTACGACTACTGGGACGACCGCGTGCGCAACTCCATCCTGGTGGATAGCGGCGCGGACCTGCTGATGTACGGCATGGGTGAGCGCACCGTCATCGAGGCGGCGAAGTGGCTGGAGTCGGGCAAGTCCATCTCTGAATCTAGCATTCCGGGCACCTGTGTGATGCGCGCGGAGGTGCCGGACAAGTACATCGAGATCGACAGCGCGGAGACGGTCGCCAAGGACAAAAAGACCCATGCGCGAGCGTTCAAGGTGCAGTATGACGAGCAGGACCCCGTGCGCGGCAAGGGCATCGCCCAGCGGCACGGCAAGCGCTATCTGGTCCAGCATCCGCCAGCGATGCCGCTCACCGAGCGCGAGCTGGACGCCACCTATGCGCTGCCGTACCTGCGCACCTGGCACCCGATGTACGATGCCGCGGGCGGCATCCCGGCGCTCAGCGAGGTCGAGTTTTCTATCGCGTCCACGCGCGGCTGTTTTGGCTCGTGCAGCTTCTGCGCGCTGACGTTCCATCAGGGCCGGATCGTGTCCAGCCGAAGCAAGAAATCCATCGTCGAGGAGGGCCGGTTGCTGACGCACCTGCCCGGTTTCAAGGGCTACATCCACGACGTGGGCGGCCCGACGGCGAACTTCCGAAAGCCCGCCTGCCGCAAGCAGCTGTATCAGGGCGCGTGCAAGAATCGGCAGTGCCTTTTCCCCAAGCCCTGCCCGAACCTGGAGGCGGACCACTCGGAGCTGCTGCAGATCCTGCGTGAGCTGCGCGAGCTGCCGGGCGTGAAGAAGGTGTTCATCCGCTCTGGCATCCGGTACGACTACCTGCTGGCCGACAAGCACAGCCGTTTCTTGGACGAGCTGGTGCGCCATCACGTGTCGGGCCAGCTGAAGATCGCGCCGGAGCACATCAGCCCCAGCGTGCTCTCCCACATGGGCAAGCCGGGCCGGCAGGTGTTTGAGCGGTTCTTGGAGCGCTACGACGAGGCGAACGAGAAGGCGGGCATGAAGCAGTTCGTGGTGCCGTACTTCATGTCCAGCCACCCGGGCGCGACGCTTCAGGACGCGGTGGAGCTGGCGGTGTACCTGAAGTCGTCGGGGCTCAGGCCGGAGCAGGTGCAGGACTTTTATCCGACGCCGGGCACGCTGGCGACGGCGATGTTCTTCACCGGGCTCGACCCGCGAGACATGAAGGAAGTGTACGTCGCAAAGCAGCCGCGCGACAAGGCGATGCAGCGGGCGCTGATGCAGTACGCTCAGAGCCACAACCGCGAGCTGGTGATCGAGGCGCTGAAAAAGGCGAACCGCACCGACCTGATCGGGTTCGGGCCGGGCTGCCTGGTGGGCCAGCGGGTCATCCAAAGAAAGCCGGACCCGAAGCCCGCGCCCACGCCGCAGAAGAAACCGACGAAGAAGCCGAGGCAGAAGTCCACGAAGCGGTAGGGGAGGGAAGTTCGTCCTCCCCAAAACGCGGTCATCCTGAGCGCAGCGAAGGACCTTCCTCAAACTAAACCCAAACAGGTTGAGGAAGGTCCATCGCTGCCCTCAGGCTGACCGCGTTGAGGGGGCGG